>CBFHTF010000060.1:0-15090 GCA_965658685.1 Luminiphilus sp. | reverse complement strand
GAGTTTACCCTTAAAACCCCAAAGGAAAACCCTTGACGGGCTTATTGTTAGCCCGTGTACATGCCACCGTTGACATGAATCGTTTCGCCGGTGATGTAGCCTGCTGCCTCACCCGCCAAAAAAGCCACCGTTGCCGCAATCTCCTCAGGCTGGCCCAATCTGGCCAGTGGTACCTGCGCCAACATCAAATCGCGCTGCTGATCGGAGAGCTCTGCGGTCATATCGGTGTCGATGAATCCGGGGGCTACCGCATTGACGGTAATGGCGCGCGAGCCAAGTTCTTTGGCCAAGGCACGGGTAAAACCCTCGGCACCAGCTTTGGTCGCGGCGTAATTGCTCTGGCCGGCATTACCCATAGAGCCCACGACTGAAGAGATGTTAATAATGCGGCCCCAACGAGCTTTAGTCATGCCGCGCAAACAGGCCTTGCTGACGCGATAAATGGCGTTCAAATTGGTGTCGATGACGCTGTGCCATTCGTCATCTTTCATACGCATCAGAATATTGTCTTTTGTGATGCCCGCATTGTTTACCAACACAGTGGGGGCACCGAATCGCTCGTTGATGGCAGCAAGCACAGAAGACACACTGCCACTGTCGGTGACATCGAGAGTCATACCTGCACCGCCGGTGGGGGCGAGCCAAGCATCTATTCCAGCCGAACCTGCGTCAGAGGTAGCCGTGCCAATCACCGTCAAACCATCATTGGCGAGTTGTTGCGCGATGGCTTTGCCGATACCGCGGGATGCGCCGGTCACGAGTGCTATACGGGGTTGATCAGGCATGGATAAGCTGCTCTCAAGATTAAAAGTGGTGTCGCGCTTAACTAAGCGCCGACGGCCGCCGCAAGGTCTTCGGGGGACTCAATAGACAAACACGTGGTGCTCTTGTCGATACGCCGTATTAAGCCGGAAAGGACCTTGCCGGGGCCACACTCTACAAAGTGGTCGACGCCCATGCTGCGCATGGTACCAACACAGGCGGTCCACTGCACCGGCGCTGCTATTTGCTGGACCAATAGCGAGCGTATCGATGCGCTATGCTGCTGAGCTTGCCCGTTGACATTGCTGATTACAGGGACTGCCGGATCTGAGAGGGACAACCCCTCAAGTGCTCGCGCCAATATTTCACCAGCAGCTTTCATAAGCGGCGTGTGGAACGGCGCTGATACGGGTAGCGGTAACGCACGTTTGGCGCCCGCTGCTTTCAGCGCGGCAGTAGCCTCGGTGACAGCCTCGGTATGCCCAGCAATCACCACTTGCCCGGGTGAATTGTAATTAACCGCACACACCGAATGCTCGTCATTGGCACTAAGGCTGGCGCAGACGTCGTTAATAGTAGCGTCATCAAGACCGATGATTGCGGCCATTGCACCTTGGCCTACGGGTACGGCGTCCTGCATGGCTTGACCGCGCAAACGAACTAAGGTCACCGCATCGGAGAACTTGAGGCTGTCGGCCGCTACTAGGGCAGAGAACTCACCAAGGCTGTGTCCAGCGACTACCGCAGGCATCGACCCTCCGGCGCTGCGCCAGGCACGAAACAGGGCAATACTAGCCGTGAGAATAAGCGGCTGGGTATTTTCGGTCAGCGACTGAGCCTCGGCGGGACCTGTTTGAGCTAACTCCCACAGATCAAACCCCAGTGCCTCAGAAGCCTCATCGAAGGTTTCAGAAACCACCGAGTACGCGCCATGGGCAGCCGCAAGCATGCCCACGCTCTGGGAACCTTGACCGGGAAAAACAAAGGCGAGTGATGTCATTAAGGCCTCATCACACTGTGTTGTGTCATCGATGGCGCGCTACGGTGATGATGCATCGGCAGCGCAACCCGGGGTGCGATGATAGTTCAGTCGTCGTCGCCCAAATTCAGGACTTTCTTACCGCGATAAAAACCGTCTGCACTGACATGGTGACGTCGGCGAATTTCGCCTGAGGTCTGGTCAACGGTCAGTGTGTTGTTGTCGAGCGCATCGTGCGAGCGACGCATACCACGACGTGAGCGGGTCTTCTTGTTCTGCTGAACAGCCATGATGGCCTCCTGTCAAAATGGTGGCGGTCTGAATAGCTCAGCGACGCTCACTGGGTTCATCTTTCAAAGCCGCTAGGACGGTGAAAGGATTGTCTTTTACCGGCGCATCAACCTCAGGAGAGTTTGCTGCATCTGGTTGTGCCACGCCGCTTGCCAAACCACACTGGCTATCGCCGTGATAACTAAAGGCAGGCAGCGCCAACAATAGCTCGTCTTCTACCACCTGCCATAAATCGGTTTCGTCACCTGTCACCAGGGGGTCGTACCGCGAGGGCAGATGTGGTGCCTGCTCATCGGTCCAAAGCGCCGCTAATTGGCTCTTAGAAGCTACCTCAAGCGCCATAGGCTCTAAACATCGCTGGCAAGCCACATTGACCGTCATTCCAACCGACAGTTCTAGTATGTAGCGACCTTCTTCATCACGATAGAATTGAGCGCACACCCTAGCGGGTGCATCTGTGGCTACAATAACGGCGTTGAGGCGTGGCATTTTGGCGGCTTGTAATGAGCCTTCAAGTACGACTTCCCGCGCCGCCAGTGTCCGCACCTCAACTATATGTGGCAGTACCCCTAGCGTCATGGCGGCGGATCATACGGCCGAGCATTGGGTGTGTCAAAAAAAAATCACGGTAATTCAATAGGTTTGAATCACAGAGGAAAACCGCATGACCACGCTGCCTCAACTGGTATTGGCTTCAGCTTCACCCTACCGTGCGCGACTTCTTCAGCGCCTAGGTCTGCCTTTCGAGGTGGCCCCCGCCAATGTCGATGAATCGACCCAGCCGGGCGAAAGCGCAATGGCACTGGCCGTGCGTCTTGCGGAGCACAAAGCGTTATCGCTCAGTCGTTATCCCAGCACCGATCCCCTCATTATTGGCAGCGACCAAGTGGCAGCCTGTGACAACCGATTACTGGGAAAACCGGGCACCAAAGAGCGCGCAATCGACCAACTGACCTTTTGCTCTGGAAAGCATATTGTTTTTTTCACCGGCCTTGCACTGTGCCGACCCAATCAACAACACCTGGAAAGCTGCGTAGTGCCGGTTGAAGTCTCGCTCAGACGACTCACCGGCGCTGAAATTGAACGCTATGTCGAGCGCGAACAGCCCCTCGATTGCGCCGGTTCATTTAAATGGGAATCACTGGGTATTTCGCTGTTCCGAGCGATTAACGGCGACGATGTAACCGCACTTGAGGGCCTGCCACTCATTGAGCTTAGCCAACGATTGCGTGCCTTTGGGTTTCAGCTGCCCTGAGCGCGATCGAGCGCAGCACAGGTGGCTTGCAATTCGTCGCTGAGGGGTGCTTCTAGCTGCAGCTGCTCTTGGCCCAGAGTGAATCGCAACCCAGCGGCATGCAAGAACAAGCGATGTAACCCCAGCTCGGCCGTTAACTTGTCAGCGACGTCGGAACTGTACTTTGCATCACCGAGAATAGGATGCCCAGCGTGCCGGCAGTGCACCCGTATTTGATGGGTACGTCCTGTGATGGGTTTGGCCTCGATTAGCGTGGCGCTTGGCCAACGGCGCAATACCCGATAATTAGTGCGCGCCTTCCTACCACCAATGGCGACTTTTACGAGCCGCTCGCCCGATGCAAGTGCATATTTTTCCAATGGTGCATCTACATGATTCACGTGGGCGGCCCAACGGCCCGACACCAGCGCTTGGTATCGCTTGTCAATGCCGTCGTTGCGCAGCTGACTGTGCAACTCCCGCAACACACTGGCACGGCCAGCAATGAGCAACAGTCCCGAGGTATCACGATCGAGTCGATGCACTAACTCTAAATATTTGCGTTGGGGGTAAATCTGCCTGAGCGTCTCGATTAATCCCGCGCTGATGCCAGAACCACCGTGCACCGCTAAGCCCGTGGGCTTGTTGATCACAATGAGATCGGCGTCATCGAATACGATGGCGTTTCGGATACGCTCAGCCCAATGGGATGAGGCAACCGCGACTTCCCTGCTGGCCGCCTGACGCAGAGGCGGCACGCGGACCACATCACCACCTTCCAAACGCAACTCGGCCTTTGCTCTACCTTTATTCACCCGCACTTCGCCTTTGCGGATTGCTTTGTAGACGCGCGTTTTGGGCACACCGCTGAGGTGGCGTAACAGCCAGTTATCGAGCCGCTGACCAGCCTCTTCATGGCTGACCGTCAGCAGCTGTACGCGGGTCTTATTCTGGGTATTGATCTCTATTTCTTTAGGCAATTGAGTCACTTAGCGAAAGATGTTAGATTCGGCCCCGGTTGAGAGCAGTTAGACGAGGTACGCCGGCACCAGCGACCACCCCTTACAAGGTGGCGCAAGGCGGTACCTAGGTCGCACCGAGCCCTTTACCAGCGACACGAGGCGCGCCGGTTGCGCAGCCACTCGGGATTTAAAAACGCTGGGGAGTGTACCGGATTATTGCTCAACACCCTGTGTATTGGACGCTATTTTGCGGCCCCTTGCCACTCCGGGATGCCCATACCTTAATCATATGGCCCCGTCAGAACCTTGGCAGAGAGGCGGTCGCCGCTAGATAGCAACGGAAACCCGCGAACTAATGAACGCGGTGCGAGAATTTTTTTGGCAGCCGGACAACACCGGCGCCCGACAGATTGACAGCGAGAGCAGGTGGCAGGACGCGGTAATGAAGCCCCGCCCCACCATCACGCCGAAAGTGGCGTGGTAACCCGATCGCCGATGTAGGCACGCAAGCCTACTCGCACCTGTGTTCAGTGGAATCGCCAACTGGACATAGACCATGAAGAAAATGCTCATCAACGCGACACAAGCTGAGGAAGTACGTGTCGCCCTCGTTGACGGCCAACGGCTGTACGACCTCGACATTGAAAACCGCTCTCGCGTTTCTACCAAAGCCAACGTTTACAAAGCAAAAGTCACTCGTGTTGAACCCAGTTTAGAAGCTGCATTTGTCGATTACGGCGCCGAACGTCATGGCTTCTTGCCCCTCAAGGAAATCGCCCACGAATATTTCCGCAGCAGTGCCCCCTCGGGAGACGGTAAAGCACGCATTAAAGAAGTGCTCAAAGAAGGCACCGAACTTATCGTTCAAGTCGATAAAGAGGAGCGTGGCACCAAAGGCGCAGCGCTAACAACCTTTATCAGCTTGGCCGGTCGCTACATGGTGCTCATGCCCAACAACCCGCGGGCGGGCGGCATTTCTCGCCGCATCGAGGGCGATGACCGTTCTGAGTTACGGGATGCCATGACCCAAATGACCATTCCAGACGGCATGGGGGTTATCATCCGAACCGCAGGTGTGGGTCGCTCAGCCGAAGAGTTGCAGTGGGACCTCGATTATCTGTTGCAACTGTGGGACGCCATGTCCGGTGCCGCTAGCGACAACAAAGCGCCCGTGCTCTTATATCAAGAGAGCGATGTGATAATTCGCGCGATCCGTGATTATTTGCGCGATGACATCGACCAAGTACTCATCGATGATGACGCCGCGTTTCGTCAGGCAGACGATTTCGTATCGATGGTCATGCCCAAGTTCAAGCAATGTCTGCGGCGCTATGAAGACCCCATTCCGCTATTCAACCGGTTCCAACTGGAAGGCCAAATAGAAACAGCGTTCCAGCGGGAAGTGCGTCTGCCCTCGGGTGGCTCCATTGTGATCGATCCCACCGAAGCCTTGGTGTCGATCGATATCAACTCTGCCCGTGCGACCAAGGGTGCAGACATTGAGCAAACCGCCTTAAATACGAATCTTGAGGCCGCGGACGAGATAGCTCGCCAGCTCCGATTGAGGGATATGGGCGGTCTCATTGTTATCGATTTCATCGATATGAATTCGAACAAAAACCAGCGCGCAGTGGAAAACCGTATTCGTGATGCCCTTGAGATTGATCGAGCCAGAGTACAGGTTGGTCGTATCTCACGCTTTGGTCTACTTGAAATGTCTCGCCAGCGACTTCGCCCCTCGCTCGGTGAGACCAGCGGCATGGTCTGCCCACGCTGTACCGGTCAAGGCACGATTCGCGACACCCGATCGTTAGCGTTATCGATCCTGCGTTTACTGCAAGAAGAGGCAGCAAAAGAGCGCACCGGTGAAGTTAGAGCCATTGTGCCGGTTGAGGTGGCCGCATTCCTTCTAAATGAAAAACGCAGTGAAGTACAACAGATCGAGACGAACAGTGGCGTGCGGGTTTTGGTGATCCCGAATCCACACATGGCAACACCGCACTTTGACGTACTTCGCTTGCGCGATGATGAAGTCGAAGAGTCGGTCGTCAACAGCTTCGACGTTGAAGTTGATGTGCCCGATCCCGTAACCCTGCGCGATGAAGCTGCCGCCGCGCCCGCACCACCACAGGCATTAGTTCGTGGTGTTCGACCTCAGGCACCGGCCCCCATCAAAGAGGAAGATTCAGCGGAGTTCGAAGCCCCAGCAACTGCATCGACACCTACCATCGCGGCACCTGTCACCGTGCAGGCACCCAGTAAGGGTTTGTTCACCAAAGTGTGGAGCGCCCTGTTTGCACCCGTTCCCGCGCAAGATGAAAACAACAGCGATGGCGCTGCGCTTGAAGCATCATCAGCCGGAGCCTCTAAAGCAGCCCAGGCCGCCGAGAACAGTGACGCGGAAAATGCCACCAGCGGTGGCTCTGAGCGATCAGGCACTCGCCGTAAACGCCCCTCTCGCTCACGCCGGGACGATGCAGAAAACGTTACTGCAGATACCGAGTTAGATGCCGATAACAACAGCAACGACACCGGTGATATTGATGACAGCGACAACGATGATGAGGGACGTCCAAGACGTCGACGCCGTCGCGGCCGCCGCGGTGGCCAACGTCGCAATAATGGCAGCGGCTCTGATGATCAAGCGCTCACTGCAGACGGTGAATCGGAAGCCGACATTACGGGTGATGAGCAAGCCGATGACGAAAGTGACGCTCAGGGCCCAGCTCGTCATCGACCGGCCGAGATGAAACGTGAAGGCAAACGCCGACGTCGTCGCGGACCAAAGGTTGATGTTGACGTTAACGAGGAGCCGGCAGTAGAGACAGCGTCCCAGCCAGCAGTAGAGACAGCGTCCCAGCCAGCAGAGGAAACACCCGCCGAATCCATCGTTGATGCCCCTCAAAGCACGGAGGACAATGCATCCGTGACGGAAATGTCCACAAAGACAGCTGATGTTGCGGACAGCGGTGCAGTTGAAGCCGCTCCCGTGGAAGTATCAGAAACGTCAGTGGCAACCGAGACACCAAACAATGATGCGACAGCTGCAGCGGATGAATCGGTGACCGAGGACACGGCCAAGCCCGTCGCTGACAGCACCACCGAAGTTGTTGCTGAAAATACCGTCGAAGCTGTTGCTGAAACTACTGCCGAAGTTGTTGTGGAGACGGCGGCCAGTGACGCAGCCACGATAAGTGACTCGGTAAACCATCAAGCGCTGAACGAGGATCGCGGCGGTTTGACTGATCAGGGTCGCGCCATTAACGATCCTCGAGTCACTTCGAAGCCTGTTACCACCGTGTCAGTTCGCACCGAACAGCGGCCCTTGTTCCCCGTGGAGCAAGCACCTGCCCTGACGATGGTACCGAGCGACGTGCCCAGAGCAAGTAATGATCCCCGAGGCCCCAGAGCAGTTGTTGCCATCACCGAGAGTAACGGCGACACGACGTCCAATACTGACGCTCAAGACCCAGAAACAGCGGATATGTTTGGAGAGTCGGCAGGAAGCCAAGGCTAGCTGGGTCGATACGGCGGTGCGTTAACAGAAAGGGGGTGGCCAACACCCTCTTGTGATTCAGATGAAGCACGAAAAGTTGGGATTTTCAGGGCTCAGCCCTTGATGAACCCGTTACCGCCGCTATAATGCGCCCCTTGCTTTTGAATGACAGAAGCAAACACGGTGGGCTGGCTGAGTGGTCGAAAGCGGCGGTCTTGAAAACCGTTGAACCGAGAGGTTCCCGGGGTTCGAATCCCTGGCCCACCGCCATACAAAAAACCGCCCCCGTGGGCGGTTTTTTTTTACCCATTTGACGGATAACACATGGTGCAAGAACTGCTCGCTTCTATGTCAATTGCGCAAGTGGCTTTGGTGGCTGCCGCTGTACTGTTCGCAGCTCTGATGCGCGCATTTTCTGGGTTTGGTTTTGCTCTCATGGCAGTGCCCGTATTTTCGTTATTCCTCGACCCAGGCGACGCGGTTGTTCTTAGTGCGCTGCTCACACTGGTAGTGAGCGGCATTACTTACAAAGAATGGTGGGGCAAGTATCCAAGCCAACTGCTGCCCCCCATGGTAGCCGGCTCTGTACTAGGCACGGCTATCGGCGTGTACTTCCTGTCTCAACTCTCGGTAGAGCAGTTCCAGTTGTGGATTGGTCTCTCAGTGGTGGCAGCATGCCTCCTGCTAGCCCGCTATAAACCGCGGGAAAGCTCAGGATCAACAGCAATTGCAGGGCTCACCGGCGTGGCTTCCGGTTTAATGAATGGCGCCTTTGCCATTCCCGGGCCACCCGTCATTGTTTATGTCATGGCGACTATTCAAGATGCCGCCAAAAGCCGTGCTTTTTTGATGGCATTTTTTATTGTGTCAAATGGCATTTCACTACTGATGTTCTGGTTCGCAGGCCTAGTCACCGCAACGCCTTTTTCACTACTGGTGGTGGCTTTTCCTGTGATGTTACTGGGCGATCGAATTGGAGCCTGGCTATTTGCGCAGATGGGCGGGCAGGCATATCGACCGGTGGCTCTGGTGGTCTGCCTTGCTGTGGGTGCCGCGATTACAGTGAAAGCGGTGTTGAGCTAACGCTGCAACACTCTCCTGCTTAACGATCAATACACCCGTAAACATCCATTCGATGGCGTTCTGCTGTCGATCCACTAACTATTAGGGTGTGCCCTCGGCAAACGCCGCCAGCGCGTCACCACTCAATCGATACACGGTCCATTCATCCATGGGTACCGCTCCTGCCGCACGATAAAAATCAATAGCCGGCTGATTCCAGTCGAGCACCATCCACTCAAATCGACCACAGCCCTCTGCCACGGCTTTACTGGCTAAGTGTCGTAGCAAAGCCAGCCCAACACCACTGCCTCTGTTCTCTGGCTGCACAAATAAATCTTCTAAATAGAGGCCGTGCTGGCCAAGCCACGTAGAGTAGTTGTAAAAATACACGGCAAAACCCACCACTTCATCATCTAGCTCTGCCATGACAGCGTGCACTTTAGGGTTACTCGCAAAGAGAGTAGCCTGCAAGTGCGATTCGGTTGCCACGACGGCATCGGGTTCTCGCTCGTAATCGGCCAGTCCTTGGATGAGCGCCAAAATGTTTTCACTATCGGCAGGAATGGCGGGACGCAGTACAATCGAGGGCATACAGACAACTCCAGTGCCACACAAGCACTATGACGAGGCATAAAATGCTATCACGATTTCTGCGGGCAAAAGCGCAAGCACGATTCCAAGCAAGGTGGTTGCTGATACCCACGCTAACAGCCTTAGCTATCAGTGGCTGCGGTGGCGGTGGTTCAGCATCGGCGCCGACGGTGGTGCAGCCCGAACCCCCAGCACCGGCCACAGGTCTGTGGGTCAATGGTGGAGCGGGCGCAGGACTCGAGCGGTACCGTGAGGGTCTGCTAGCGTTACGAGACACCGCCGCAACAGTCGATGTGGCGCTTGGCGCTGAAGCTGGCGAGGCTGCCGGTGATGCGGGAGCTCCCGCAGCCGGAGGGGCTGATGGTGGCGCTGACAGTGGCAGTTTCACCACTACCTATACCCTTGAGGCGGATGTTGACGAACATGACAGTGTCAAATACAACGGTCGCGTATTGGCCATTGCCCCCTCACGAAGCGGCTGTTGCTTTGCGGTAGAACCTTTTACTGATGTCGCCGCTGCCGTCGACCTACCCCCCGCCGGAGAGAAAAACGTTGCCCTTTATCAAACCGAGCCCAGCAGCGGCAGTGCCACGCTGTTGGCAGATCTCGCGCTTGAAGACAACGAGGCGGTAGAGGGTTTATACCTTACGCGGCAACATTTACAGGTACTCATGTCTAGCGCTTGGTGGGGTACCTATGGAGATGCGCTGGGCATGCCAGGCAACTTCCAGTCGCAAACCGTGCGTCTGCTTGGATTCGATATTAGCGACCCGTCTCTGCCCCGCATGGATAACGAACTGGTCATCGATGGTGCTCTTATCGCCTCTCGCCGCACCGGCGATACCATCCATTTAATCACACGCCATGCACCCAGCATCGAGGGCTTAGTGCCGTTCCCCACCACGGAAATAGATACCGCTAACAACGATGCGGTGCTGGCCACTATTGAACCTGAGGCGGTGTTACCTACCATTACCCGCAACGGAGCAGCCGAGACACCTCTTACACTCGATGACTGTTACCGCACCGACCCCGAGCACCCACTGGCAACACCAATACCCACCGATTCATCGGTCACCCTCATGTTATCGGTGTCCGCTAGCACGGGCAGCATTGAGGCGGCGGCTTGCACCCTGGAACCTGTCACGGGCTTTTACACCAGTAGCGAGCATGTTGCGCTCACTTACATCGATTACAGCGACGAGCAACAGCGCACATGGGTACATCTGCTCACTCTCGATGGCTTTGAGTATTTAGGATCAGAACGGGTAGACGGCCTTTTGTATGGTGGCGGTAATGCTGATTTTCGTATCAGCGCGTTCGATGGGGTATTGCGATTGGTGACCACCCGTTTTACCAATGACCCCGCCGATCGTTTCCAACACCTGCTGCACACCCTGGCCCCTGAACAAGATGCGCCAGAATTAACGCTATTGGCTACGTTGGGAAGCACAGAGGCCGATGCCATCGGAAAGCCCAACGAAGATCTATACGGGGTACGATTTTTGGGTAATCGGGTCTTTTTGGTGACCTTTGAACGTATCGACCCGTTGTATGTGGTTGATGTGAGTGACCCCACATCTCCCGCCATTTTAGGTAGCCTCGATGTGCCGGGCTTGTCCGACCTGTTGCACCCGGTGAGTGACGATCTGTTATTGGGGGTCGGACGCACCACTACCGGCTACAGCAAAGTGGAGTTATTTAACATTGCCGATCCCAGTCAGCCCATCTCGGCGGGGTCTTTTGTTCTCGGTGCCGAGCAGTCCTTCAGTTATAGCCCCGCCCAATACAATCGCTACACCTTCACCTATTTGCGGGGCGAGCAAACCGATCGATTCACCCTCCCCTACGTTGCCGGTGGCAACACCCCCGAGGGCTACAGGCAAGGTAGCTACGTAGCACTGTTTGAGATTCACAACACCCAAACCCCAAACAGTGCCGAGATAATGCCCACTGGCGTTGTCTCGCTGGGTGAGGAGCTCTCTGTTGGTGACGATACGCGAGTAGTGTTAGACCAAGACGCTATCTACGTTATTAACCAGGGACAGCTTTGGGGTGGTTTCTGGCAACAACCCGAGGCTGTGGTACCTCAGTAACTCGACATGATGCCAGCGTAGGTACGAACACTCACTGGCCGGCGCGAACTTGGAGCCCTAACGCGGTAGAGTAGCCCACCGACCGGCCAGTAATCCGAAACTCGCTATCGAGGGTGTAATAACTGGGGTAACCCCGTATCCGAAAGCGCTCTCGTAGCTCGGCGGTGCCCAAGTGCACAGGTGCATCGACCCCTGTATCGGCCACAAATGCTTGCACCGACTCGACGCTTTCGTAATCGAGGGCAATAACAATGACTTGGGTTTGCTCAGAATCGATGGCACGCAAGTTACCGATGCTGGCGCGGCAAATAGAACACCAAGGTGCGAAAAAGTATATAAGCGTTGGACGCTCAGGATCCGCTGCAACTCGGGCTGGCTGGCCCGATAACAACACCGTAGTGAACGGTGCCACAGGGCTGTCTTCAGCCAACATGTCTCGGGTTTGCCAGCTGTGCAATGCAAAAAATGCCGCCACGAACACCAATGCATTCCCTACCCAACCGAATACACGCCGTGACAGTCGTGGACCGGATTTATCGATATTGATGGGCAGGTCACACTTTTTTTCGATTTTTTTAATCTCGTTAACCACCTGTTAAACCTTTTTCTTCATTCTACACCTGTGCCGATTTGCAAGGGAGCGTTTCTTTTTGCAATGCAGTAGGGCACGACAGGTTCCTGTCCAACAGAATGGCGAGCAGGACACCAAGCGTAGGACAGGATCTATTCATTTACAGATTTGACTATGCAAGCGCAACGCTTGCGATAAACGAGAGGCAACAACCATGAAATCAACAACTGTAATCCCGCATCGGCGAGGAGCACCTAAATCGTTAGCACAACTAGCAATATTTTCGGCCCTAGTATCGACAACTCACCTCGCACAAGCAGCTGTTTCACTGACTTTCTATGAAGGCACCAACCAACTCGTCGGCGTACTATCGGGTTCAATTGACGCTACGGGCGTACAAGGTAATTCTACATCATTCAGCACCCCCACTGGTGGGGGCGGAACCAGCGCCATACGAGATAATGGAATCGTTAATATATATAAAACCGACAAAGAACCACTCGTTGCTTACTCGCTTACGCCTGACGAGGCCTATACCGAGGGCAATCCATGGGACCTAACTAGGGGTGTTGGAAACGCCGACTCTGGATTTGAGTCCTTAAATTCGACGTTTATTCTCAACTTTTTCAACTATGATCCGGACACGGGGCCCAGAAGTAACGCCCTGCAGCTTTCACAGGGCTTTGACAGCGGCGAGGAACTCTCAGCCTATTTGATTTGGGAAAACAAAAGTTTCGGTAGTTACGGCATGACTGCTGGTGAGTCATTTGGTTACTCTTTAACTGGCAAGGCTACCGAAACCATCACCATCAGTTTCTCAAGCTCACAGCCACCACCACCAACACCAAGCGCCGTACCCCTGCCTGCCGCCGCCCCCTTGCTTTTGGGCGCCCTCGGTGGCTTTGGCTTACTAAGCCATCGCCGTCGGCAGCGTAGCGCGTCAACCACCGCCTAAGTGTTACTTGCTACAAAATAACCCGACGACAGCAGTCGTCTGCTGCTTTGTCGGGTTGTTTATCGGCTGTCGCGTGCCCTGTTGTCATGGCTCGGATATCCTCAGATGGACCATGGGGCGTCTCGCTTAGATAGCGATCATGCCTAGAGTTTTCGAGGGTAAAGAATCATTTGCGTACACCTGAACAGAGCGATCGTTTTCCCCGTCTGTTCATGGCTGACCACAGCATCCCACACCTGAGTCGTACGCCCCATGTGCTCAGCGCTTGCCACACAAGTGATGGTTCCCTGACGGGCAGTGCCCAAGTGGTTTGACTTGAGCTCTACGGTCGTGAAGCTCTCAGCGCCCTCGGGGAGATTTGCCGTGCAACCATAGCCACAGGCGGTATCGGCAAGCCCCAGCACTGTGGCTGCGTGTAAAAAACCATTAGGCGCCATGTGAAAGGGTTTAAGATCAAGCACGGCTTTCACCTCGCGCTGATCGACATCGGTGACTTTGATACCCAAGAACGCGGGCAACAAGCCTTCGGATAGCGCATTTAATTGATCAGGATCAGTCAAGCTAAGCTCCCCAAATGACTGTATGTTTACGGAGTAAGACTCGAGGTGATGCTCGTCCGACTACCATTACGACCCAGCGGATCAGCCTGCAACGCCGGAATGTCATCAACTACGATCCCCTCCCCCGCAATGGATTTCTGCATTCGCTCTCGAATACTGTGAATGTTGCAGGTTTCATGTAACACCCCCATTAACTTAACGACGGCACATTCAGGTGTAAGTGCCCCACCATCAATCAGCATGGATGCAAGCAGGGGCGCGGTGGCCTCGTAACGCTGCCAATCAATAGCGCCGTCAGGGCACGCCGATACCGCCAACACCGGTATCTGATGCTCTGCGAGAGCATTGGCAATTGTTGCAAGCTCATCAGCGGACGGCGCGGAACCGGCACCAAATAACTCGACAACCAGGCCATCTAAGCTCCCAGACGCCGCCAGTGACAGTAACCAGGGATTCAAAGGTTCAATCGGCATACCCGGGACGACACGGATATGAAGCAATCCAGACACAAAACCTTTTAATCGGGCAGGCGCAACATCAGCCGATGGACGGCCTCGCTGCCAACACCGATTAACCTCAGCGACCACATCGGCACTGGCGTTACACAGAAACTCGGGGCAGCGCCAACTGCGAAAGCCTGCGAAGCTACGGGTAGAGTGTTTGGTAACGGCCACTCCTCGCAGTAAGCGTCCTCCGAAGGCAACCAGTGTGTCTCCGGCGAATTGTCCGTACTGGCCAGCAGCAGTGTCGAGGGCCAATTGCAAGTTATCGACAGCGTCGGTGCCCGCCTCTACCAACGGAATCTGCGCGCCGGTGAGCACCACATTACCACGCCGCTGGGGGTCTAGCATGGCAAGCGCCGCCGCCGTGTAGGCCAGCGTATCGGTGCCATGAAGTACCACAACACCCGAGTGATCCTGTAAAAGTCGGGTGATTTGAGCCGCTAATAACACCCAATGCTCTCCGTTAACTTCACAGGAGTCCACGAGTGGCAGGTCAGTACCCCGGGCATCCTGCCAACGCTCAATCGTGACCGAGTAGCCGTGGGCTGCTCCCAACTGAGCAGTCACAGTCATCAGCTCAGTGCCACACCTCGGCGCATAAAGCCCTGCCTCGGCGTTATTGCGAGTGGCCGCAATTGTGCCGCCGGTCACGATAACCGCTACTTTCATTCTGAAACCCTCTTTCGCTAAGGTAGGCGTCTGACAGTAATTGATGGTTAACCATGGCTAACATAACCGACTCCAGTGACATCAGCCGTATTATTGAAATGGCGTGGGAAGACCGTACGCCCTTTGAGGCGATTGAAGCCAGTTACGGCTTAACGGAGGCCGACACGATTAAACTCATGCGCCGCTCGATGAAGCCATCATCTTTTCGCCTATGGCGAGCCCGTGTGAGCGGACGAAAAACGAAGCACCGGGGCCCACGCGGCTACGACGTGGGACGCTTCCGATGTCCGACCCAAAAGAACCGTTAGTCGTTGGATGATTCGCGC
Organism: Luminiphilus sp.; assembly: GCA_965658685.1. Lineage (GTDB taxonomy): Bacteria > Pseudomonadota > Gammaproteobacteria > Pseudomonadales > Halieaceae > Luminiphilus. The sequence goes on along the minus strand of CBFHTF010000060.1, from coordinate 33 downwards.
CAACCCCAATCGTTAATATCGCTGTTGGCAGCG
>CBFHTF010000059.1:0-15950 GCA_965658685.1 Luminiphilus sp. | reverse complement strand
TGCTGAGCCAATGGTACAGCACGAGCCGCGTGGCGGCGCGCTTGCGGGAGCAATACGTCGACGATATGCGACGTATTCTCGACGATTGGTTCGGGTATCACCTGCTTATCGTAGGGGTGGATACGGGTATTGACGTCAACCGTATGACCCGCGTGCAGCACTTGGTGCGCATCATACCTGAAGCCATCACCGCAGAGGAGAGTGACGCCGGTACACGGGTTGTTGCACTCGATGAAGACCTGCCCATCGAGACGGAGTCAGTCGATGTCGTAGTGCTCATGCACGCCCTCGACTTCTCCGATTCACCCCATCAACTTTTGCGCGAAGTTCACAGGGTTTTGACGCCCCATGGCCATCTGTTGATTCTGGGCAATAATCGTTACAGCCCAAGAGGCTGGTGGCACCGTCTACGTGACATCCCCAAGAAGGACAGGTACACGTCGCGACATGCGCCGGGCTTGCGCAAGCTAGACGACTGGCTCCGGCTATTAAATTTTGCTGCGGCGCCGGTTCGGCACAAGCTCATCCTGCCAACGAGTGGCAAAGGCCGCCTGCGCGGTGCGCTGGCGCGCATCGACCAGTGGTTGGTTGAGCACAATCTCTTGCGTGGTAGTGCGTTCCTGTTATACGCCAATAAAACAGTGCGTGGGCATATCTCTGGTAAGCGCGTCTCAAGCACCAATGCGCGACTTATCGGCTTGCCCGTCGCCAAGCCTGTGGTAGGTGTTCGCGGAGCCGCAAGTGGGCAGGCTGCGCAACGACAATCGCCTTTGAGGCCGGTTGATTGAAACACGTTAAGCTCTATACCGACGGTGCGTGCAAGGGTAATCCGGGCCCCGGTGGCTGGGGTGCACTCTTGTGTTTTGGCGATGCGAAACGTGAACTCTACGGCGGTGAAACAGAGACAACCAATAACCGAATGGAACTCACAGCCGCGATTGAAGGCTTAAAGGCACTCACCGAGGCATGCCGAGTGACGCTCACAACCGACTCGGTTTACGTCCGCGATGGCGTTACTCGCTGGATGGACAATTGGAAGCGTAACGGCTGGAAAACCGCCGCCAAAAAACCTGTAAAGAATCAAGATCTCTGGCAGGCACTTGATACCCAGTGTCAACGACACAACATTGACTGGCAGTGGGTCAAAGGCCATAGCGGACATCCAGGGAATGAGCGAGCCGATGAACTGGCCAATCAGGGAATTGCTACACTAAACGGCCAAGCGAGTTAATCATGCGCCAAGTTGTACTCGATACGGAAACGACGGGCCTTGAAGTCGGTCAGGGTCATCGAATCATTGAAATCGGCTGTGTCGAAATCGTTAACCGACGGCTCACCGGACGTCATTATCATCAATACATCAAGCCAAACCGCGAGATTGATGAGGGCGCACTAGCCGTTCACGGCATCAGTAGTGAATTTCTGGCCGACAAGCCTGTCTTCGAGCGCGTCGTCGATGAATTTCTCGCATTTATCGATGGTGCGGAGTTAATCATTCACAACGCGCCCTTCGATGTGGGTTTTATCGATGCTGAACTGAAAAGGCTCGATGCCAACATGCCCCTAACGGCCCAGCGCTGCAATGTTACAGACTCGTTACTGTTAGCACGGGCCAAGCATCCAGGGCAGCGCAATAGCCTCGATGCCCTGTGTCAGCGCTACGAAGTCGACAACGCCTCGCGTACCCTGCACGGTGCATTGCTCGATGCTGAGATTTTGGCCGACGTTTACCTGGCAATGACCGGGGGACAGACCAGCTTGGGACTGAACGGTGATGACGAGAGCAGTACAGGCCACGATGGTGGGCAACGTATTCGCCGCCTGCCCAATGAAAGGCCTCGACTGGCCGTTATCGAAGCCACCAGCGAGGAGCTTGCACACCACGAGGCCCGGCTCGATGCAATTGCTAAGGCCGCCGGCGGCGACGTTCTATGGCGTAGTCGAGAGCAGCAAAGCACAACCAACGCTTAAGCACGACATCCATGGTTACTATTTAACAATCGCAGACTCGATTGCCTACGATTGTTAAAGTGCTGTTGCGTCAACGCGCAATTGATTAAATAAATAAGGACACCATAGCCATACCCACTCCGCCTAAGACGAAGGTGTAGGGCAGTGCCATGATTACCATACGGCCGTATGACAGCCGGATGAGCGGGGCTAGGGCAGAGGTGAGCAAAAACAGGAAGGCTGCTTGCCCATTAGGGGTTGCCACACTCGGAAGATTGGTTCCCGTGTTAATAGCAACGGCTAACTGGTCAAATTCAGCGCGTGTGATTTCTCCAGCATCTAAAGCCGCCTTCACTTCGCTGATATACACGGTAGCCACAAATACATTGTCGGAAATCATCGACAATACCCCGTTGGCAACAAAGAACATTGCGGGGCGTACACTTGCTTCCATATGCAGAACGTAATCAATCACCGGCGTAAACAGGTGTTGCTCGTGAATCACAGCAACAATGGCGAAAAATACGACCAATAGCGCGGTAAAAGGGAGGGCCTCTTCGAAGGCATGGCCCAACTGATGTTCTTCAGTAATACCGTTAAAGGCAGTGAGCAGCACAATCACCATTAGACCAATCAGGCCCACTGCCGCCAGGTGCAGCGCCAGACCCACAACTAAAATAAGTGCAACAATGGCCTGAACCACCAATTTTGCGTTGCTGCGTGGATTGGCCCGACTCATCTCCCGCGCTTGATACTCTTCAAGGACTTTACGAACGTTGTCGGGCAAGGTGGCGCCATAACCGAAGGATCCCGTCATTTCGAGGAGCAGGCAGGTGAGCAAACCCGCTGCCAATACGGGCATCGTCACCGGTGCCATCAATAAGAAAAACTCAAGAAAATTCCAGTCGGCCACAGTAGCAATGAGCAAGTTTTGTGGCTCACCCACCAACGTACAAACGCCACCGAGTGCCGTACCGACGGCGCCGTGCATCAGTAAACTACGCAAGAACGCGCGGAATTGCTCGAGATCTCGATGGTGTGTGTCAACGACACCTTCATCGTTGCCGTGATCGTGGTCGTCGACAGAGTGGTGTTTGCCCGATGCCACCTTGTGGTAAACCGCATAGAACCCCACACCCACACTAATGAGCACCGCGGTTACGGTGAGTGCATCAAGGAATGCCGACAACACCGCTGCAGCCAGCGAAAACAGTAGCGACAGCAGTTTCTTCGACTTCACATTCAGTAACAGCTTGGTGAAAACGTAGAGCAGCAGGTCCTTCATGAAATAGATGCCCGCCACCATGAACATGAGCAGCAGGATGACTTCAAAGTTTGCCTCGGCCTCATGGAACACGGTGTGTGGATCTGCCATGCCGATGGCAATGGCCTCAATGGCAAGGAGGCCGCCCGGTTGCAGTGGGTAGCAGCGCAGCGCTAACGCCAAGGTAAAAATGAACTCGGCGATTAACACCCACCCCGTCACAAACGGCCCCACAGTGAATAACAATATGGGGTTCAAGATCAGGAAGCCGATAATCGCCTGCTTGTACCAGGTGGGCGAAGGCCCAAGGAAATTGTGCCAGAGTGCCTGACCCGCAGATTCGCTCATATTGCCACCTTATGTGTTTTGGCGAAGGCCTGTGAATGATGGTGTGCCATTCTAGGGGATAGTACGGAATTTGGTAGATCTGGATCGGAATTAACGTGACGATTGCCGCGTAGGGGTGGTGACCAAGGCCGCAAGGAGCATGTCGGGGTGAGTGATGTTGTTTTGTTTCAATCTGCAGGGCCCCATCGCCCCTTGTGGATCGATGCCTGCATGGAGACCGTGCAACACTGGGCATTGAAACAGGGTTGGCACTATCGGTTTGTGGGTGATGAGTTGTTTGACACCCTCGAGGCGACTACGCGCCAAAAACTTCAAGGGCGCAATCCGATACAAGCCGATATCGGTCGCCTCGATCTCATGCACAACTGTCTTAGCAGCAACGATGCACCCGATTGTGTCATTTGGGTCGACGCCGATACGCTGTGTCTGGACCCGACCTGGACACCCAATCTGTTAGCGGATGCCTGCTTTGGTGAAGAGTGCTGGGTACAGCAAAAGCCCGATGGCACATGGCGGCGCTATTTGGGTCCTCATAATGCTTTCATGTGCTTCACCAGCGCATCGCCGGTGTTGCCTTTTTTGCGCTTCGCCGCGCGCTCAATCATCAACCGCATCGATGGCTCACACATTGCGCCCCAAGTTATAGGCCCTAAGCTGCTTAAAGCGTTGCACAATGTGGTGGGGTTTACGCTACTGCCCGAGGCAGGAGCGCTTAGCCCTGCACTGCGTAACGAGTTGCTCAATGCACCCGGTGCCGCCACCCATTGCTACCTAGGGGGACAGCGCCCGCCCTTGGCACTGGTAAATCTTTGTCAGTCCTTGGTGGATGCAAATGGCAGCAGCGAAGCTGACATGCTAAGGCTAATTGCCGAACCTCATCGCTTTGAGACGTTAACTAGATCCTGAAGTACCACGTACAAGGCTGGGATGAGCAGTAGCGTCACAGTGGTGGCAAAAATAACCCCGAAACCCAAAGACACAGCCAAGGGTACAAAAACCATGGTCTCCTGATCGGCGGTTATCATCAGCGGAGCCAACCCGATAAACGTCGTCACCGATGTCAGAAGAATGGGCCTAAACCGTGTCACACCTGCAGCGACAACCGCATCAATGGTCGAGATTCCAGCCTGACGTTGTCGATTGACATAATCGACCAACACTAAACTTGAGTTAATGACCACGCCAGATAGGGCCACGATGCCAAGTAATGAGAAGAACACTAAGTCGTATCCCATAACGTAATGGCCGAGAATGGCGCCAACCATCCGAAAAGGGATGCTCGCCATGACCACCAGGGGTTGCAGATAAGAGCGCAGCGGTATCGCTAGCAGAGCAAAGATAATCATCAGCGCCACTAGACTTGTGCGCAAGATGTCGGCAAAGGCAGCTGCGCGCTCCTCGGCTTCACCAGCGATGGTGAAGGTAATACCCGGGTAACGCGAGGCCATTGCTGGAATGTGAGACGCAAAGAGCTCAGTCAGCACCGTCTCTGGTGCCACTGTGCTGCGATCGGCAGCAGCGGTGACGTGGGTACCCTGGATATCGGCGCTCAGGCAGACATGGTGTTGATCAACCCCACTGCACTGGGTGCTTAGCAGCCCGATGACACCCGGGAACTGATTCATCGTGACGTTTTTGATCATCGCCAGATGGTCAATCGTCCCAGAGGTATCGTGGCCTCGGTGTGGATTAACGGCGTGCATGCCTGGGACGGTGAACAAGCCACGCCGGCATTGGGTCAGCAGAAAATGGGGCGGGCTTTACGGGCCGGATGTCGGGCCTGAGTCGCTAAAAAGCGCCGCCAACTCACCAATAATTCATCAGGAAACTTCGTGGATCTGGCGCAGGTTTTGACAAAAACTGACTCCGAAGTCAAAAAATATCGACGACATTCGGTTTGGGTAGTGTTGGTTCGACTCATCGTCAGCTACGCCCATCGGTATCGTATATAAGCTTTTACAGCGATAAAACTTAAACAAATCGGCAGTAGAGAGGCGACGGCAGGTTCCGTAACCGGCCTGAAATATACACTGATTTCGAAGTCAAAAAGGGTTTTTGTGCGAACTTCCTGCAGGTTTTTTAACGGTCAGCGCGAGCCATTGCTACAACTCGATACGACAAAAATACATTAATTCTCCCTTTAACGCCTAATTCCTTGAAATGATCTGCATTCGAAGTTTTATTCGTCATCGGCAGTGCCAATTTATGTTACTGCTGAAAAAGGCGTCTCATCGCCGGTTGGCACCTCAACGAAAAAAACATGAAAGCCACTACGGGAGTTCGCGAATGTTTAAAAAGCCATTTCAGCCAAGTGTTGCAGCGATTGCTGCGGCTATAACAGTCCTGCCGGGTTCGGTGCTCGCACAGGGGGCGGGCAAGTTGGAAGAGGTAGTGGTCACCGCTCAAAAGCGTGCCGAAAACCTACAGGATGTCGGCATCGCTGTGACAGCGCTCAGCGGCGAGGAGATGGCTCGCGCCGGTATCGATGATTTATCGCGGGTAGAGCTGGTCACGGCTGGCGTAACCTTCGGCATCATGGGTTCAGACGCCAAGATCAATATCCGTGGCGCCAATGCCGATAACACCTTCTCTGATGCCTACCCCATTGCCGGTTTATTTATCGATGGTGTGTATCGAGCGCGTGCGGCACAACATTCGCAGCCTTTCTTTGATGTGGACCGAATTGAAGTGCTGAAGGGTCCTCAGGGAACCCTGTATGGGCGCAGCACCTTCATGGGTGCGATCAATGTGAACAACCGCCGGCCTGAATTCGATGAGTTCAATGGTTACGTTAAAGGCGGGGTTGCCCGCTTTGGCAAGATAACCTCGGAAGGCGCAGTCAATGTGCCGCTATCTGACACTTTGGCGGTTCGCGCAGCGATGCATACCAGCAACAGTGATGGCTGGATTGAAAATGATGGTCCCGGTGGTGATCTGGGTCAGGATGACTCGATTAATTTTCGCGCCTCCGCGCGTTGGTTGCCCTCCGACTCCTTCGAAGCTTTCCTGACCTTTACCTCTATCAGTGAGGAAGGCACAACGCCAGGGATCTTCGCTGCTGAAGGCCTTTGTCGTCCGGTAAATAGCAACGGATTTCCCGATGTTTTTGGCCAGGATGTCAACTGCGACAACGTTGTACCGAATGCGCCTACTAACTTCCGAGAGCCGAATAACGTTGCATATGATGTGCCCAGCTTCCGGGACAACAGCGAGCAGAACGTCACTTTCGACGTCAGCTGGAACGCCACTGATAGCCTGACGATCCGTTCAATCAGTTCATGGACCGATTTCGAAAGCCTCACCGACCACGATGCAGATTTCAGCGATACCCTGGGTGATGTCTACTTCTGGGATGAATTGAATGAATCTATCACCAGTGAATTGCAGTTTATCTATGACAACGGCGGTTCAGTCACGGGTCAAGCGGGCGCCTACTACTCTGTGGATGACATGGCCTATGGCTTCTCCCAATTGGTGCAGCTCAACGGTCTTAGCTCCTACGCTGACTGGCAAGAAATTGAGACGACCACTCAGGCTGTGTTTGCCCAAGTGGAATTTGCGATCAGTGACAGCCTGCGTTTGACCACGGGTCTGCGCTACAACGACGAGGAAAAAGATGTTGATTCCTTTGTCGCCAATAACTTTGCCGGCCACTTGGATGACGACGGTAACGTCGTACCTGGCGTTAACTTGGGAACCTTGGGCCGGGCCAGTATCGACGGCCGACCAATTAGCGACGGCATTTATAACTTCATGCCCTGGCCCTCGGCGACCAAGGTGGTTAGCTGGGATAAGCTGACCTGGCGCGTTGCTGGTGAATACGACTTTAATGACGACGTTATGGGCTACGCCAGCGTTTCAACCGGATTCCTGTCAGGCGGTGTTCTTCTCTTTGGTGATGACATTGACCAGCAGACATCAAAAGCCTTTGAGTTAGGTTTGAAGAGCCGATGGGCTGATGATGCCGTGCAGTTGAACCTGGCTTTGTATCGCAATGAGTTGACCAACTTGACCACCGAGGCTGCGGTAGAGGTTGGCGGTGCCTTTGTTACCCTGCAGCAAAACAGCGGCGACAGCACCACACATGGTCTCGAGGCTGAGTTGGTGTGGTTGCCATCCGACAACTGGTATATCTCTAGCAACATTTCAATCATCGATGCCGAATACGGCGACTTCATTGTTAAGAATAACCTGGGACAGGTTAATGGCGTTGATGCCCAGAACGTGGATCAAAGCGGTACCACGCCACCGTTTGCGCCCGATGTTACCCTGTCGGCTATCGTGAGTTATGACTGGATGCTAGAGGGCGGCAGTCGGGTAACACCTCGATTGCAATTCTACTACTCGGCTGAATATGCAACCGACAACGAAACCCTTTACAGCACGCAGATGCAAGACGCCTACACCAAGACGGACTTCTCTCTGACATGGGCATCGGCCGATGACAACATCACCGCAGCGGTATTTGTCGAAAACATGGAAGACAGTGAAGTTCTTGCCCGAACCAATATTGGTGGTGCAGCGCAGGTCCAAGGTGGCTACCTGTACCCGCGCAACTACGGGGTTCGTGCTAGCTACAATTTCTGACCCTCACTCGGTCTGATTGGCGCCGGACCCATAGGGTCTGGCGTATTTTTTTTGGTGATGTCTGGGGTATGCCATGAAAAGAAGTAGTCCGGTGCCTGAAGCAGGGGTGTTACCCGCTACCCATACTCGAGCCAGCGATATTCCAATGAGTGCGAAGGTAGCCGCATTGGTTGTCATTTTTCTGGGTTACTTTTTCTACTGCTATAACTGGGTGATCATCGATTACGTCAGGCCGTACCTGGTTGACAACATGGGTATGACCCTCCAGGAAACTGCGCTGCTGTATACCAGCGAGAGTCTCGGAGCGCTGATTGGCTCGCTACTCACCGCATGGTTGGTCACTCACTGGGGAAACAAGAAAACCCTGGTATTTATTACCGCAATGAATGGTGTCGTCACCGTGGCAAATCTTTTGCTGGAAGGGTTTATGCCCTGGCTGGTGATGCGCTTTATTTTGGGCTTGTCACTTGGCGGCTACTTTGTTGTTGCCGTCGGCTTCTTTGTGCTCCTGTGTCCGCCCAAATATCGAAGTCGTTTGGAAGCTCTGAATGCCTCGGCTTTCGCGATCGCCGTGATGTCTCAGGGCGCGCTGGGTGGGCTGCTCGGCGATGAGGGTTGGCTGTCTCTGATGTGGCTGGGTGGTGTTCCACCCATTATCGTCGCGTTCACCATGTTGTTTCTGGTGCCCAACGATAAAACCATTATTGGTTATGGTGAAAGCATAGAGTCAGCGCATATCACGCCACGCAAAGGGCGATGGTCAGAGATGTTCAGGGAGCACTACGGCAAATTAACAGTGATGTGTTTGCTGGTGGCTGGTATGAACTTTATGGCCTATCAATTTTTTGCTGCCTTTATCACTGCTTATCTCAAGACCGAACGGGGCTTTGATGCCGCTGCCATGGGTACTGTTGTTGCTGCTCAGGGTATTGGCTCATTCATTGGCGGATTGTTCTGGGCGCATATTGCCGATACCTATGGTCGGCGTTATCCCGCGATTGGCTTCTTACTGTCTGCGGTTTTGATCTGCCTTTACTTTCTGGTCCCTGCCGAGCCCTGGTTGCTTGCAGCCATTGTCTTTGGCTACGGCTTCAACGTGTCCTGCACCTACGCCTGGGGCGTTTACTTCGCCGAACTTTTTCCTCCCCACCTGAAAGCTATGGGGGCCTCGTTATTCCATGGCGGACGCATCATCAGCATGTTGTCACCGTCATTGGTTGCTGTGGTTGCGGAGAGCTACAGCCTGGCGGCGGGCATGCTCATGGCCCCAGTGGTGCTGTTGTTGGCAACGGTTATCTGGTTCCGACTGCCAGAAACCTTAACCACCAGCAGAGGCTATCGCGGTCACGGGACTAGCAGTTCAGTAAGCATGAGCTGAAATAACGCGTTTACTCAGACAAAGATAACCGTTGGTCAGGGAAAGATAACTGATGGAATTTGATTACATTGTTGTAGGCGCTGGCTCTGCTGGTTGCGTGGTGGCAAATCGCTTATCGGAAGATCCAACTGTCAGCGTGTGTTTATTGGAGGCAGGGCCTGAGGATAAAGCCCGCTCTATTCATATTCCGATGGGGTTGCATTCGCTGATGGGGCACCTCGAGTTGAACTGGAATTACTTCACGACACCGCAAAAGCACTTATATGACCGGCAGGTTTATCAGCCCCGGGGGAAAGTGTTGGGGGGGAGCAGTTCCGTCAACGCCATGGTTTATATCCGTGGGCATCGCGACGACTACGATGAGTGGCGGGAACAGGGTAATCCCGGATGGGGTTATGAGGAAGTATTGCCCTACTTTAAAAAATCAGAACATCAGCAGCGCGGTGCGAGCGAGGTGCACGGTGTTGGTGGCGAGTTACATGTCAGTGATTTGCCTGATCCCGAGCTGGCCACCCGCGTTTTCGTTGAGGCTGCAAAGGAGGTTGGGTACTCCGAGGTACAGGATTTCAACGATGGCAATCTGGAAGGTGTGGGTATCTTTCAGGTTACCCAAAACAATGGCAAACGATGTAGTGCTGCCCGAGCATTTTTGGAACCGGCGTTGTCACGAAGTAACTTGACGTTACTCACGGGCGCCCATTGTCATCGTGTACTGATTGAGCATCGCCGAGCCGTGGGTGTTGAGGCGGAGGTTAATGGCGACCGAAAAATGGTGAAAGCACGCTGGGAAGTTATTGTGTGTGCAGGTGCCATAGGTTCTCCCCAGCTTTTGATGCTTTCAGGAATCGGTCCTAAAGCTCATCTGGATGAGGTAAGCGTACCGGTGATTCATGATCTACCGGGTGTTGGGGGCAATCTTCAGGATCATGTCGACATAGCCGTCTCTTATCATGCCAAACCGGGGTTTGGTTTGGGTATGTCGGTGCAGTTTGCGCCGCGATTTGTTAAAAGCCTGTTCGACTATTACCTTGGCAGTGTTCGGAGAGGGTTGCTGACCTCGAATATCGTGGAGGGTGGCGGCTTTATCCGCACCCAGGCGAATTTGAGCAAGCCTGATGTTCAGTTTCACTTTGTGTCGGGCAATGCCTCTTACAGCGAAGATGGTCACTCGATTAACTATGGCCATGCGATTACCTGCGCGTCTTGCGTGCTAAAGCCCAATAGCCGTGGCACCGTACGCTTGGTGGATCGCAATCCCCAGTCGTCGCCCCTCATTGACACCAACTATCTCGATGACGAACAAGACCTACAGACCATGATTCGGGGGGCGCGCGCGTCCCATCGGATTCTGAATGCCAAGGCATTTGATGCCTATCGGCGCGAACCGAGATTGCCGGAGTACGAACTCTCCTCGGACGCTGAGTTTATTGACCATATTCGGCGAAATTCCGCCACCGCTTATCACCCGGTTGGGACCTGCAAGATGGGCCCGGCCACCGACCTGACGGCAGTGGTCTCACCCTCATTGAAGGTGCACGGCATTGCGGGGCTGCGGGTGGCCGATGCGTCCATCATGCCCACCATCATCAGCGGTAATACCAATGCGCCGTCCATCATGATTGGTGAAAAAGCGAGTGATCTCATCAAGGAGGCTGCCCAGTGAGTGACTCTCCACGCGAATATGCCCTGTTTCTTAACGGTGAAATGACGGCGGCAAGCTCCGGCAAACTCTTTACACGCCGCAACCCCGCGAATGGTGAGCCCGTTGTCTGTCATCAAATGGCGACTTCAGCCGATGCCGTGGCTGCTATCAATATCGCGAGGCATGCCTTTGATAATGGCCCCTGGCCTACCATGGACAGTATTCATCGCGCCGATGTACTGCGCAGGTTTGCTGACATTCTTATGGCTAATCAGGAACAACTCGGCACCCTCGAGAGCCTGATCACCGGTTCTCCCATTCAGTATGCGCGATCATTCATTGATTCCGCCGCCGAAGTGTTCCGTTTTTATGCAGGCTTGGCCCGAGACATTCACGGCCGTTCCTATAACTTTCATGCAGGCAACACCGGCTTTACGCTGAAGGAGCCCATTGGCGTTGTCAGTCTTATTGTTCCATGGAACTTCCCCATCGGCGAAGTTTGTTGGAAATTGGCCCCCGCGCTGGCGGCGGGCTGTACGGTGGTGGTTAAACCCGACTCTAAAACCGCTGCAACAGCCTTGGAATTTGGTGCACTGCTAAAACAAGCGGGATTACCCGATGGCGTCTATAACGTAGTGACGGGAGACGTCGAGGACGTGGGGGATGTGCTGACAGGGCATGAGCTCATTGATTCAGTATCATTTACGGGATCTACGGACTCGGGTAGCAAGGTAATGGCGAGTGCGGCCGGATCGATGAAACCTCTCCATTTGGAGTTGGGGGGTAAGTCGCCGATGATCGTGATGGCGGATGCTGATTTGGACCAGGCGGCGCGAGATGCATGCAGTGCTATCTTTTGGCACAACGGGCAGGTGTGTACAGCCAGCTCAAGAATTTTGGTTAATGCTCGGGTTGCCGAGGCTTTCACCGATAAGTTGTGTGATCAAGCGGCGGCGATATTACTGGGTGATCCCAGTGATGTGAGCACGGAACAGGGTCCCGTTATCTCCATGGCGCATCGTGATCGGATTCAGCGCTACATCGCCTTGGGGGCTGAGGAGGGCGCTGTGCTCCGCTACGGTGGCGAAGCGCCGGCTGATCCAAAACTTGCTGCCGGCGCTTATATATTGCCAACCGTTTTTACCCAGGTGGATCCGGGGATGCGAATTGCTCAAGAAGAAATTTTTGGGCCGGTTGTTTGTATCATGTCCTTTGACACACTTGATGAGGCCATTAACATAGCCAACGCGACGCATTTTGGTTTGGGTGCTGGTGTTTGGACCAAGAATTTAGATACCGCGCTACAGGTCATTCGTCGTGTTAAATCCGGTAACCTTTGGGTAAACGGTTGGGGTGCCTGCCGCAGTGAATTGCCATGGGGTGGTTGTAAGAAAAGTGGCTTCGGGCGTGAACTCGGACATGAAGCCCTCGAGCATTTCCTGACGGTTAAATCGGTGCATATTGCTCACAGCCCAACCTGCTAGGGTGGTGTAGCTGGTCAAAAAATGTCCAAGTCTGCAGGCTTGCAGGGGCCACATTTCATGACGCAACCCATGTTCGACCCGTTACATACCGTTGAGAAGTCACTGGATTTCAACACTTTTTGGACGGCCGATCATGTCTGTCATGCGCATCAGACAGAGTGGCGCGTCCTTCCCTATCTGGTTATTCACTACACCTCAGAGTCGGTTTATCGCTGTGCGTACAAGGAGGCGGGTTCAACGGAGGAGCGGACGGTAGATGCCACTCGAGGCCAGGCGCTGCTGATACCGCCCGGACTTATGCATCAGATGCATCTGTTTCAAACCTGTGAAACCAGCAATATCGGCATTAAGTACAGCATGCTTGGCGGGATGGACCCGTTATCCCTCTATCGACTGCCCCTCTTGGTGTCCGCTGACCAGGCCAGCGCACTCAAAGAGTTGCTCGATAAATTTGCCGCCTTATCGGAGGTGGACAACCAGTTGGACATAGCGGTCCTCTCTCGTAAACGAGCGCTGGCGCTTGAGCTTCTGGCGCAAGTCATAGAATTGTCAGAGCCATTGCCCGACGGCCGAAAGCGAATTCTGGCTTTTGAGGGGTTGCGCCCAGCGCTGGACTATATTGATGCGCACTACACAGAGAAGGTGACGACGACGCTTCTGGCGGATCTCTGTTCCTTGTCCAGGCAGCGCTTTAGCGCGCTGTTTAAAGAGAGCATTGGATGTCCGCCGCATCAATATATCCTGCGACTGCGCATTGAAGAGGCCATGTCGTTGCTAGGCTTCAGTGATCTTCCCGTTGCGGATGTAGCTGAGAAGCTGGGTTTTTTTGACCAGCCCCATTTTACCAAACTCTTCTCATCGCTGACCGGGCTTACGCCGACACACTATCGATGTGCCATCCGCAAAGAAGTGGCCAAAGTGTAGTCCCGACAAAATAATGTGAGCCGTGGGTTACGTCAGCAGTTGATCAACACTCGATATTGGCCACGGGGATGCGTACTCCTGACACAGCGAGTCCACCGAGTGCTGTCTCTTTGTATTTACTGTGCATATCGCGCCCGGTTTCACGCATGGTTTCGATGGCTTGATCCAAAGAGACCAGATGGGTGCCGTCCCCCGCCAACGCGATACGGGCTGCAGTTATAGCCTTCACCACACCCATACCATTACGCTCTATACAAGGCACCTGAACCAAGCCGGCGATGGGGTCGCAGGTAAGGCCCAGGCAGTGCTCGATGGCAATCTCTGCTGCATTTTCGATTTGTGCGACTGTGCCACCCAAAACGGCTGTCAGGCCAGCTGCTGCCATTGAGGCGGCGGTTCCCACCTCGCCCTGACAGCCAACCTCTGCACCGGATATCGAGGCATTCACTTTGAACAAGCCGCCGATAGCAGAAGAGGTCAGCAGAAAGTTTTCGATGGTGCTGGTTTTGGTAAGCTCAGGCCCGCCCATTTGGTCAACAACGGCAGCAAGGACCGCAGGTACAATGCCGGCGGCGCCATTGGTGGGCGCCGTGACGATGCGTCCACCGGCGGCATTCTCTTCGTTCACCGCCATGGCATACACCACCGCACGTTGGTCGGGATTGCTGCCACTTTGTCCCAGTGTCATTTCGGTTCGCTTGAGCTGTTGCCACAGGCCTGGTGCTCGTCGCTTGACGCCAAGCCCTCCTGGCAAGGTTCCTTCGGTGGTCAAACCTCGGGAGATACAGTCCTGCATCACCTGCCAGATGTGAGCCATGCCCTCACTAAGCGCCTCTGAGGACTGCCAACTACATTCGTTACAACGTTTCAGCTCAGCAATACTCAAGCCCTCAGCCTCACAAAGAGCCAGTAATTCGGCGGCTGATTGGTAGGGGTAGGGCACTTTCATCGGTGTGACAGTGGAACCTGCAATGGGGTTACCGTTGGCATCGGCGATGGCACCGCCGCCAATCGAGTAATAGCGTTGTTCGAGAAGTACCGTCCCGGTCTGCGTCACCGTAAAGCTCATACCATTGGGGTGGTAGGGCAGTGGTTCGAGCTCAAGGTGAATGTCGCTGTCAGGCTGAAAGATGACGACGTTGGCGCCATCACCCAGTTGCCCACTGCAGATGGTTTGCTGGAATGCAGCGTCGATACTCTCGTTGCTGGCCGTCGCTGGATGGAGCCCGTTCAGTCCAGCGACCACAGCACGCAGGGTGCCGTGACCTTCTCCGGTGGCGGCTAATGAGCCATGCAGAGTGACCTGAAGGTGCCGGTCCTTGCCGGCGCCGAGTTCGGGTAACTTCTGCGCAAATTCTCTGGCGGCCAACATTGGCCCCATGGTGTGGCTGCTGGAAGGGCCAACACCAATTTTATACATGGTGAACAGATTGGGAGGCGTCATAACAGCAGTCCCCGTCGACATCCATTGTTGGGTGAAAGGATAGTCATTGGTGTGTGCGCTCGCATGGTGTCACTGGGCTGTCCAGCCGCCATCCACCAGTAGCGACGTCCCGGTGATCATACGGGCGTCTTGACTGGCAAGGTAACAGACGGCTGCAGCTACGTCGTTGACCTCACCCACGTGACCCAGCGGGATCTTGCTCATCACTTCGGCTTTAAAGCTGGGATTCTCAAGCATCGGCTTGGTCATAGGTGTCTCGATAAACGTCGGCGCCACTGCATTCACCCGAATGCCCTGCGGAGCCAACTCCACGGCCATTGCTTTGTTCAATCCCTCGATCGCATGTTTAGTCATGCAGTAGACCGTACGATTAGCCGCTCCGACATGTCCCATTTGTGAGGTCATATGAATAATGGCACCAGATTTTTGCTCGAGCATTTTTCGCGCTGCCGCTTGTGCCACCCGAAAGGCCGTTCTTACATTGAGGTTGAGCAACCTGTCGAGGGTGTCGTCGGTGACGTCGGTGAACGGCTCTGGCTGATTACTGCCGACATTGTTGACCAAAATATCCAGCTGGGGAAGCTCGCCAATGCGCTGAAGTAGAGCGTCGTCAGTGGCATCGATGACCCAGCCTTTTACAGCGCCAGCGGTCTGCTTTTTCAGTGACTCAAGATCCTCTGCGGTGCGCGCGACGGCTATGACGTTTGCTCCTTTGTTGGCTAGCGCTGTGGCGCAGGCCCGGCCAATGCCTTTTCCCGCACCCGTGACCAGCGCAACTTTGTCAGCAAATTTGTCAGCAAAAGTAGGTGAACTATTCATAGTGCGAGTTCCTGATGTAAAACCGTGTTGTACAGGGCTGGCTGGGTTCCTGTGGTCAGAGCTGTGGTGAAAGCTGTGATCAGAGCAGTAGTTTGGCCGCGTGTCGCCTC
>CBFHTF010000058.1:0-16188 GCA_965658685.1 Luminiphilus sp. | reverse complement strand
GACAAGGACAATACTACTAAGCCGCATTGCGTTGACTCCGGGTGATTACGCTTCGGGGACACCTCGGGTATCAATGAAGGCGCGAATGGCCCACATGGCTTCTTGAGAGAGCGTTTCTTCGAAAGGAGGCATGTAGACACGACCCTGGATAACCGCTCCGTGGCGTACGCGCTGGATGAACCAAGCGTCCGACTCACTGACATCAGCCCACTCGAACTCATCGTTTAAACCGCGTAGATCGGGAGTCATACCGCCGGAAATGACGTCGAGACCATGACAACGAGCGCAGTTCTGGTTATAGGCAGATGAGCCAATTTCAATAGCGCGCTCATTACCGCGATACGGGTTCTCTTCAACCCAACCATCAATAGGTTCAAGACCATCAGTGTTCACGGGCTGTGGGGTTACATCGCCGTGGGCAAATACCTGGGCTGCGAGTACGGCGGTGGCAGCGATTGCAGCGAGTTGGCGTACTTTCATCATAGTGATTCTGTCTCCCGGCTTTCACCTTTTGCAAGATGCGCCTATTCATTGATCATGGTGTTGAGTGATTAACAGTCACGATTGCGACTTGGTTATTCATTTCGCGAATGGTAACGGTAGACAAGCACCTGACAATGCTCCTTTAGTATCACTTTGCCCGATCCTTCGCTCAGCACACTGGGAACGATTGGATGAACCCGCCACGCGCTATAGAATAAGGCAATGCCGTTCGTTGCTAGCAAGACGGCGTAAACGCAAGCTTTTCACTATATTAGCGAAATGATCACGGTTAAAACCACATAACGGAGCACCCCTTGATCCAGCGCTTTATTCGTTACACGAATGTTGGCGATCGCTGCACCAAAGCGTCACGCCGCCTCGCACACTTCAGCATCCGGTCGTGTTGCGCTGCACTCACGTGGCTTATGTGGTCTAGTGCGGCGGCGCAACCACTGTCCATTGACATCTTATACCTGTGGCAGGCGGAAGACCGCCCGCCCACCTTAGCTAACCGTGAGCCGCCACCTGGCGACGCCGGTCGTGCCGGCGCTGAACTCGGGATCGCAGACAGCAACACCACCGGCCGTTTTACCGGGCAAACGTATCGGCTGACTACCCAAGAGGTCTCATCCCCAGAACATGCCGTTTCGGTGGTGGCTCAATGGTTCACCGAGGGTTCCGGGCTGGTTGTCACCGACTTGCCCGATGACAGTCTGCGGCTTGTGATTCAACAGCTGCCCCCGGATCAATCTGGTGTCGTTATAAACGCCACCAATCGCAACGATCATTGGCGCCATCAATCGTGCCGCAAAGGTTTACTCCACACCGCCGCCAGTCGCGCCATGCTGGCGGATGGTCTCGGTCAGTTTTTTATCGCTCGTCGTTGGCGCGACTGGTTCTTGGTGCAAGGGCCCCGAGCTGCTGATGCAGCATGGAGCCATGCATTTGAGCGCACAGCAAAACGCTACGGCGCCAAAATTCGAGAGCAAAAAACGTGGTCGTTCGATACGGATTTGCGACGCACCGCCCAGGCCGAATTGCCTCTATTCACACAAGGCGATGACTACGATGTCGTACTAGTTGCCGACGACCTAGGCGATGTGGGCGACTTCATTCCTTATAACACCTGGCTGCCTCGACCAGTTGCCGGCACTCAGGGACTTGTACCTACCGAGTGGTCTCCAGTCATAGAACAATGGGGCGCCTTGCAACTGCAAAATCGCTTCAAAGACCTGGCCCACCGGGGTATGACGGCTGATGACTACGGCGCCTGGGCTGCTGTACGCAGCATTGCCGAGGCGGTCACACGAACCGGTGCCGCCGACCCAGACCAACTGTATGCATACATGCTGTCTGACAATTTTGAGTTGGCGGGGTTTAAGGGGCGCGGTCTCACTTTTCGTCCCTGGAATGGGCAGTTGCGTCAGCCCATTACACTGGTACAGCCCATGGCAGTGGTCAGTCAGAGTCCGCAGGAGGGGTTTTTACACCCGCGTACGGACATGGATACCCTAGGATACGATGCAGCTGAAGTCGATTGCCCATTTTAAGGAGAGCCCCTAGTGCGCCCGTCAATAACACAACCATACGCCTTATTGGCCGCAGCAACCTGGCTGCTAGCATGTCACGCAAGCGCTGACTTAGCTTGGGTATCGAATGAAAAGGATAACACCCTTTCAGTTATTGATACTGACAGCCTTACAGTGGTGAAAACGGTCGATGTGGGTATGCGCCCCCGGGGTATCACCTTCAGTGGTGACTATCGACACCTTTATATTTGCGCCAGCGACTCAGACGCCGTTCAGGTGTACGACACTGAGTCGGGAGCTCTATTGCACAACCTACCCTCTGGCGAGGATCCTGAGCAGTTTGCGCTGCATCCCAACGATCGCATCCTTTACATTGCCAATGAAGATTCCGCTGTGGTCACCATTGTCAACACTGAGGAACGCCGTGTTGTGGGACAAGTTGATGTGGGCGTTGAGCCCGAGGGTATGGCGGTAAGCCCAGATGGTAAATGGGCCGTGAACACCTCTGAAACGACCAATATGGTGCACTGGATCGATACCAACACCAATACACTGATTGACAATACACTGATTGGCCAGCGTCCCCGTCATGTGGAATTCAGTCACGATGGCAGTCAATTATGGGCATCGGCCGAGATCGGTGGAACCGTGCACGTTATCGATGTGGAAAGTCGCAAAGAGCTGACGCAACTTTCCTTTAAAATTCCAGGTATCCATAGAGATCGATTGCAACCGGTGGGCGTCAAGCTCTCCGGTGATGGCAAGTATGCATTTGTCGCCTTGGGCCCGGCAAATCATGTGGCAGTTGTCGATGCCAAAACCTATGAGATTCTCGATTATCTTTTGGTAGGACGACGTGTGTGGCATTTGGCTTTCGCTAACGATGAGAAATTACTCCTGACGTCGAACGGGGTAAGTGGCGACGTATCCATTATCGACGTCGACGAACTCGAGGTAATAAAAACCTTGCGTGTAGGACGCTACCCCTGGGGTATCGCAGTACAACCATGAGCCAGTCGAATAAAGTACCTGCCGTCAGCATTCGGCAATTGCACCATGAGTACGGTCAGCGCAAAGCACTGATCGATGTCAGCTTCGATATACCCGCTGGCAACTTTCTGGCGCTTTTGGGCCCTAATGGCGCAGGAAAAACGACGCTATTTTCCCTGCTGACCCGGCTGCTACGTCCCACCAGTGGGAGCATTGAAGTGTTTGGCGCCGATTTGGCACAGTCACCTGGATCAGCGCTGGCACGCATGGGCGTTGTGTTTCAGCAGCCCACCCTCGATTTGGATTTAAGTTTGCGTCAAAATTTGGCGTACCACGGTGCTATCCAAGGCTTATCGCCGAAACAAGTGAGACTGCGCAGTCAAGCGGAGTTGGAGCGTTTCGGTTTGTGGACACGCCGCGATGAGCGAGTGCGCGACTTAAACGGTGGTCATCGACGTCGTGTAGAGATCGCCAGAGCGCTGCTACATCAACCGGATTTACTGCTACTTGATGAGGCCAGCGCCGGTCTTGACCTCGAGAGCCGCACCCATCTTTACCAACACGTACGCAATTTGTGCCGGGACGAAGGCAAAACGGTGCTTTGGACCACACACTTAGTGGAAGAATTGGATGCCAACGAACAGGCCGTATTGCTGCAGCGAGGCAGGATCAAAGGCCAGGGCGAGCTATCGGCACTAGCCTCGGCCCACGGCCACAGCGATGCTAACGCCTTGGTTCTAAGCTTATCGGAGCCTGCGCAATGACACGTTCTACAAAGCCCTCGCCATCATCTTCAAAAGAGCGGCAAGCAAGATCCGAAGCAACGACCGACGCGTTGACAACCACACCTACAATTGCGCGCTACTGGTATTGTTTTCGCGGTGTGCTCCTACGCGAATTACAGCGCTTTTTACAGCAACGCACTCGATTTTTGTCATCACTCGTGCGGCCATTATTGTGGCTCATTGTATTTGCCGCGGGTTTTCGAGCGGCACTTGGCATCGCCATCATTCCACCCTATGAAACCTACATCACCTATGAGGTCTACATCGTACCAGGGCTCATTGGCATCATCATACTGTTCAATGGTATGCAGAGCTCATTGTCGATGGTGTACGACCGGGAAATGGGCAGCATGCGTGTTCTGCTAACTAGCCCCTTGCCCAGAGGCTGGCTGCTGCTCTGCAAGCTGCTAGCCGGCGCCATTGTATCGCTGTTTCAAGTCTACGCTTTCTTGCTGGTGGCGCGACTGCTGGACGTAACGCCCCCTGCTATTGGTTATTTGACAGTACTGCCAGCAACCGTGCTTGGTGCGTTAATGCTTGGGGCTTTGGGCCTACTGTTGTCGTCGCTGATTAAACAGCTGGAAAATTTTGCGGGGGTTATGAACTTTGTCGTGTTTCCTTTGTTCTTCCTATCGTCGGCACTTTATCCACTGTGGAAAATGCGCGAAGCCAGTGAGTGGATTTACTGGATTTGCGCCGTTAACCCCTTTACTCACGCCGTAGAGCTCATCCGTTTTGCGTTATACGGACAATGGAACGGAACCGCCCTTGCGATAACGGCAGGCACTGCTGCCCTATTAACCCTTGGGGCAATTGCGGGTTTTGATCCGGGGCGAGGCATATTACGCCGTAAGAGCGGCGGCAAGCCCGGGTAAACCATTGAGGCTTTATTTCTCAGGTTATTCTGGGGTATGTTGGAGCTCATAATGACAACCAATTAGATGCTATCCCATGTATCAGATCCTCATTGCCGACGATCACCCCATGATTCGCGAAGCCATCGCTGGTGCGATCAAACAAGCATTTAGCGGTAGCTCCATCGATGAGACCGACACGCTCGAAGGCGCTATGGCATACGCCGAAGAGAACCCCGATACCGATTTGATTTTGCTCGATTTGAACATGCCGGGAATGGATGGACTCAACGGTATTGTGGCGCTGCGCACTGCCCACCCGGATATCCCCGTGGTGGTCCTGTCTGCGGAGGAAGACAAAAGTGTCGTACTAAAGTCCGTAACCTACGGTGCCGTGGGTTTCATTACCAAATCAATGGGCCGAGAAAAGATTACATCCGCACTGGCGCAAATTTTAGAGGGTCAAATCTATTTACCCCCGGATATTATTCGCCGGCCAGACGAGACGGGACACCGCCGCCGGAACGACGGCCCCAGCATCGATCAGGATCTAATTGCCACGTTCACTCGCCGCCAATTGCTGGTGTTCGAACACATGGCAAAGGGAAAATCGAATAAAGAAATTGGTTACGACTTGAACATCGCTGAAACCACTGTCAAAGCCCACGTCTCGGCAATACTGCGAAAGCTCAATGTGCACAGTCGCCTGAAGGCTATTCTCTGTGCCAAGGACATCAATTTCGACCAATATTTAGGCCGGTAGCTGCAGCACTTATCGCGCTTAGTGACATCAAAAATTAGGGAGTAAGCGCAACATCACGCTTCGCAATTTATGCGGGCGGACAGGTTTGTGTAGTAACGCGAAACCAGAAGACGCCGCCTGTACTCGCAGTTCTCGACTGTAGTTGGCCGTGATCATTAGCACACCAGGCATGTCCTCCAGCCTATCTTGCAACACCGTGGCTACTGCAAACCCTGTCAGGTCCCGGTCGAGCTGATAATCAAGAATCGCAATGCTAGGGGTAAAGCCTTCGCGCAGGCGCTCATCCATACTGGCCAAATCTCGAGCAGTGGCCACCTTACAACCCCAACGCTGCAGCACGGTTTCCATCCCCTCGAGAATCGAAGGATCGTTGTCGACCACCAATACCGGCACATCTTCTAGCGCTGCCACGTTGGCTAACTCTGGCACTTCCGGCACTGGCGTCAAATGCTTCTCCGACAGCTCGCCATAGGGCACATGCACCGTAAACACCGACCCACGGGAGGGCAATGAACGCACCGACACCGAGCAGCCCAATACGCCGCTTAACTTATCGACGATGGCAAGACCCAGACCCAAACCACGCTCGTCACGTACACGCCCAGTAACTGCCCGCTGGAACTCACCAAAAATCAGTTGCAGTTGATCCTCTTCAATGCCAATACCAGTATCAGCCACTTCGATGTCGAGGCCAGATGGCCGACGGCGACAGCCCAGTACGATGCGACCTTGATCTGTGTAGCGCAGGGCATTGGTCAGTAAGTTACGCAAGATACGCGCTAACAATTGGCTATCAGTGTGCACCACCACCGAAGACCGTACGTATCGGAACTCAAGACCGGCCTCTGCAGCCAGAGCAGAAAACTCATCGCCAAGGGTCGACAGTAGGCTATCAACCAAAAAGGGTTCTGATGCGGCTTCGACAACACCCGCCTCTAATTTTGAGATATCAACGAGGGTGGTGATGATGCTTTCTACATCATCAAGGGATCTCGTCAAAGAGCTTGCAAGACGCTCTACCGGACCGTCGAGCTCCTCTTCCAGCATAGCCGATGCGAATAAGCGCGCAGCGTTCAAGGGTTGCAGCAAATCATGGCCAGCAGCCGCCATAAACTTAACCTTGGATTCACTGGCTTTTCGGGCTTCGCGAGTAGCCTCTAACAAATGGCGCTCAATTTGAGCTCGTTCTTCGACCTCGGCTTGCAATTGATCGTTGAGATCCGATAACTCCCTCGTACGCTCGAAAACTCGTTGCTCCATATGCCGATAGGCATATTTCAACGCACTGGCGGTGCGGCGCTGCTCGGTAACATCTTGTTCTAAGGCGAAAAAGCCAATGACAGCGCCCGCCTCATTGCGATGGGGAACATAATTTTTAGTGAAAATCTGCTTGCGTCCGTCAGGCAACACCTGCTCAATTTCAAAGTTCGCAGTTTGTCCCGACAACACGCGATCGATATGGAGCTGGTGTTTGCTTAGCTCATCGTCTCCCAGTAATTCGCCGATCGTAGCGCCTTCAACTTGATGACGGGGCCGATCATACCAATCTTCAAAACTGCGATTAGCAAACTCGTAAACCCCATCGTGATTCACATAAGCAATGAGCGCTGGCAGCGAATCGGTCATGAAACGCAGGCGCTGGGCCCCTTCTCGTATGACACGGGCATCGCGCCTGCGGGCGGTGACATCGGTAAACGTCACCACATAACCACCGTCAAACAGAGGGTGACTGCCCATATCGAGCACAGTGCCATCGGCCAGCTGAAGCTCCTGCTCACAGCCATGACGCGTGGGGTCGCAGTCACGCCACAGCACGCTCACATCACCAAGCGCTGCACCCACTGGAGATTGGAGCAAGACATCACTAAGCAGCACTTCACGGCCTTGCAGCGAATCCTCGTAACATAACAACTGCCGGAATCGTGGATTGCAGACTCGAATAAAGCCCTGATCATCGACCAGGGCAACCCCTTGGGGAAGGTTGGCTAATAGTTCCTGCAGTAAATTGTCGTGGGCGCGTACGGTGCGCTCTCGGACACTGAGCTCGCCGGCCTTTACATCGGTGACGTCGGTGTAAACCACAACCAAACCACCGTCCGCTGTGGTGCGCTCGGCCATTTGAAACCAGCGGCCGTCAGCCATTCGGAATAGACTGTCCCCAGCTTCAGAGCGCGGCGATGCGGTGCGCCCCGCACTGCGACTATCACTATCGAATAAGCCATGATGGGTAGCGATACGCCCCAGGTCGGTTAGGCGAGTTTTGCCTGTCGCTATTTCTGCGCCACTACTGGTCCAAAACTCAAAAAAGCTGTCGTTTCCCAATACCAATGTGCGGCCCTTGTCGAACAGTGCCACGGCATCGGGAATGGCTTCAATTAAATCCTCCAAACGCTGTCGAGATTGATCACGCTCGGTTTGGGTCCTATCAAGATGTTCACGGGTTTCGTCAAGGCGCGTGCGTGTTTCCTGCAGTGCCTTAGCCTTAGAGGCCACCTGTTCGGTGAGCATGGCTGCTCGCTGAAAGGAGCTATATGCAGTGCTTAAGTTACCCCAGCCCAACTCAACGCGCTGGACCAGAACATTGTTGATAACTTTGAGCTTGCTATTTTCATATTTAAGCGCCTCAAGTTCGGCTCTCAAGGCATCGTTTGACTTCTCACCAGCACTCCCGACTAGTTTCAGATCGGGGGCAGAGGTGCGCTTATCAGTCATCGGGGTATCCAATCGCGATGCCAGTAAATGAGTGATTCACATGCAAACCATCGCGTTGCTCGCCAAAGGTTTTAAAGCCAACCACATTGAAGCGCCGATAAAGTTCGGTGAGCGCAGCAAGTTGCTTTTTCTGCTCGGCTTCTTGGAAACGGTGAATACAGTCGCAGCTAAGCACCAACTGAGGCTCTCCAATAACCTGTGTTACACCGTGCATCAGCTTTTCGAAATGCTCCAGTAACCCTGTATCTTCAAGCTTGGTGAGAATAATGCCGTTGTCGATGGCACAGAAGAATGTGAGGCTCAAGTCATCATTCACCTGCCGCACAGATCGCACAAATAAATGCTCGCCTAGCTGAACCCCCAAAGGATGACAAGCGAACGTGCCAGCACTCAGATCGTCCAGGGATAGCCCCATGACCCGACAATATTCGGGTGCGGCCGGCTCTGCATTAAATTCGAGTACAACACGGCGATCGGGGTCCGCCCGAGTCACGATCAGTTTTTCAGTGGTAGGCGCAAAATGGTGACTGGAAATCAACGAGAATGGGCATCGGGTACTGATGAGCGCAATGGCCGCCGCGTTTTCTTGAAAACCACCGTTAGCGTAAACATAGGTGTTGTTGAAATTCATGGCATCACCCGCCGAGCCACCGAACAGCGGTATGCCATCAAGGGCGTGGTGGACCACGGGCAGCATCATCTCCTCACGGCTAGATAACCCATCGAGCAGCGACAAAGCAAAGGTATGACCACTGCTTCCCCAGGGGGTGCGCTGACTCAAGTCATCAATCGTCTCCCTCACAAGGGATTCGATATGAGCCTCATCGGCAAACGCCAGGTCATCGAGATGTAAAATGGCGGCAGTGAAATCGTCATCACCAAAGGCTACAGCACTGATTGGATTTGCAATGACGCCGCCCGATGCTATTTCACCCGCCGTGGTGCAACCAATTACCCGCGTGCCCTGCAATGTCGTGGAAAGCGCTTTTCCAAGGGCGTGAAGATCGTAAGTAGGTGTGCAAAAAAACACGATGACTGCAGCGTTTTCGGGCTGTAACTGCTCGACGAGTTCTCCCACCGCGACAGTTGGATCGGCACTGTCAGACACCGCCGTAAGCACCGAGCGCGCTTTACTTGAACTGGCTTGCTCACTTATCAACGTTTGCATCGTTCCCCTTGCACCCGCCATTTTTGTTATCTGGGCAGAATATTGCTCTGAGGTTCATTTGTATAGGCGTTAGGGCAGGTTATAAAGCTCTTTAAGGATCGAAGCAATCGCTATGTTGAAGTAGTTTCAACAAACACTTCCGCTCTGGCTCAGACGACATATTCCTAGGTCGTTCAACATCAACAGTTATGTCATCGCTAATGTTGGCCGGTGCTCCCTTTAATACCAACACCCTATCGGCTAGCTCCACGGCCTCTTCCATATCATGGGTGACGAATAGAACAGTCGCTTTGTGCTGTTGCCAACAATTCAAAAGGATTTTCCGGCACTGCTGTGCCGTGGATCGATCGAGAGAAGCGAACGGTTCATCCATTAACAGTAACTTTGGCTGCCCCAGCATAGCCCGGGCTAGGGCTACTCGGCGCTGCATACCTCCTGACAGCTGATTTGGATATTTATTTGCCGCTTCTCCAAGACCCACTTCCGTCAGCATGCGACGGGCAGCATTGGTGTCGTCACAAACAAGACATAAATTCTCAAGTGCCGTTAGCCAAGGCATGAGCCTTGGCTCTTGAAACATATAGCCGATCGGAGCCTCACAACTCATTTCAAGAGAGCCGGACCAGTCGCTATCGAGCCCAGCCAACATACGCAGTAACGTAGTTTTACCTATCCCTGAAGGGCCCGTGAGCGCCACAAATTCGCCAGGCTGAAGGGTTAAGTTAAGCGGACCGAGCAGTGGCTGACCCGAAAAAGCTTTCAGCTGAACATTCAGGTGCATTAGGCTCGCCAGCGCATGACGCGCGCCTCCCAGGGCCGAATAAGAACCGTCTCCAGCACAACGATAATCACCACGAAACTGAATGCGTAGGCCAGTATGGCGTCAATTTCAAAGAATTGGAAAAACTCACCGAGCTTGAAGCCCATACCACTACTGGCTCCCAGTAACTCCACAACCAGCACGATTTTCCACACGAGCGCTAAGCCCGAGCGTGTGGCGGCTAGGAAATAGGGGTAAAGCTGGGGCAACCACACTAACCAGAAGCGGCGCCAACTCGTCAGTTGATGCACGGTGGCCACCTCTAACAACCCCTTATCAATGGTGCGCACACCTTCCCTAAAAATAACCGCCATTGTGGGTGTCTTGTTTAAAACCACCGCAACAATGATGGCGCTCTCATTTAAGCCAACCCATAGAAAGCTCAAAATAATTACCACCAAAGCGGGCATGTTCAAACTCAGGGTCAACGGTGCATCGAGCCACTGGTCAACTCTGTGGAATCGACCCATGATTGCACCCAATGTCAGACCTGCAACAACGGCCATCCCAAAACTAATAGCAACCCTGAGCAAGGTGATAGCAAGGTTAGTGGGGAGCACACCGCTCTGCCACTCTGACCAAAAGCGCGACGCCACCTGCTGTGGAGCAGGCAACAAATCGGGTTGTGCTACTACCACGACAGCTTGCCAAATCAGTAGAAGCGCTAGCAGTGACCCACTACGCGTCATTAAGGCTCTCATTGCCAAGGCTATTAGCTCATTGTACTGGGGGCCAGAAGATACCGGGCACCACACGATCAGCGAGTGCTCTATCATTAAAATACAGCGCTGCTACCGCAGTGGTGGCCTCAATGGTGTTCTCAGTTACGGGACCGGGGCTACCGGCCAAAAAACCCGCTTTTAAGGCTTCGAAGGTTTCAGGGGACGTAACACGCATCAAGGACTTCAAAGGCAGCCAAACACTTTCATCGTCAGCCATGAGACCTCTCGCCGCGTGAGCGGCAGCCAAAAATTTGGCGATCAAAGGATCGTCTCCGTGAATAGAAATCTCATCGAAGCACCAACCTAACATCGGTACCGGCTCATCAACACCCAACGCGGCCAACAACTGGTCGACTGTCAGTAGGGTGCGGAAACCCTCGGGCTCAAGACGTGCGGCATAGTGCCAGTACGTAAGCAGCGCGTCGATATCACCACGCAGCGCCAACTGATTCAATAAGGGGGGCGCACCAAAACGCGGCTTAATGGGTTCTGGCATGACCGGCTGATTCGATTGACCAATGAGCACGTTTAAAAGCCGCCAACCCTTGTCACTGTCACCACCAGCCACACCAAGGCGCTTGCCTGCTAGTCCTTGCAGACTGTCGATGGGTGACTCACGGGGCACCATCAAACGACCAACAGCGGTTGAGTAGGGTGCAAACAAGAACTGCCGACCCTGCTCTTGTTGCCGCAAGACCCATAACCAATCTTGCACCGCCACATCAACAGCCCCACCCTGAAGAGCAATAGAGGCGGCACTGGGAGAATTCACTTCCCTGATATCCAACTCAAAGCCCTGGGCCGTATCGAGACCTTGGGCCTTAATGACCTGTAGTTCCCAATTAGCCGTACCGTACTTCAACGTCGCCGCCCGGACTGTGGGTAACGAATCGGCCGCGTTGACAGCTACCGACATGGCAATCGAGAAAAGTAATACGCTTACCGGGGTAAGTGCTCGCATAAACCTTAACCCAAAGGGACTAGATTTTTGGCATGACCACAGGGCATCGTATGCCCACCTCGCACAGTGACTTTGCGCGATAGCGTAACCTGCGATCATGTTCTTCAGTGTGCGCAACACCTCACCCCTCCCCATCGGGTAGATGACCATGGACTTTTTGAATAAGAATGCTCAGCTCTTTGCAATAAGCGCAGAAGATTCGGACATTGTTCTATAAATTAGTTGCCCAGTGGTTGAATTATGACAGTTTGCGGCGGTAAGTGCTGCGTCAATGACGTCGCGGTGAGGCGATTTGGTGCAGATGGGATCGGCGTTAGCGGCGTCGCCCGTAAGCGCGAAAGCTTGGCATCGACACCCCCCAAAGTCTTTCTCTTTTTCAGGGCAGCTGCGACAGGGTTCGCGCATCCAATCGTACCCGCGAAAATGATTAAAGGCCTCAGATCGATACCAAATCTCATCAACACTGCTGTCTCGCACATTGGGGAAATTTAGAGGAAGCTCACCTGCGCTGTGGCAAGGCAGTGCCCGGCCGTCCGGTGCCACCGCCAGAAACATCGATGCCCAACCATTCATACAAGGCTTTGGCCGCTCTTCGAAGTAGTCAGGTATCACAAAAAATAGACGCATGCCGTCTGGATTTTTAGCCCGATATTCGTTGGTGACCTGCTCCGCGCGCTCTAATTGCTCTCGACTTGGCATCAATTGGTCGCGGTTGAGCAACGCCCAACCATGATACTGGGCGTTGGCCAGCTCGACATAGTCTGCGCCCAGCCTCTCTGACAGCGTCAGAATACGGTCGACCTGATCAATATTATGTCGGTGCAATACAAAATTGAGCACCATTGGATAGCCCGCCGCCTTCACCGCTTGGGCCATGGCTAGTTTCTGGTCGAACGCTTTGGCACTGCCCGACAGCAGTGCACTGACATCACTTTCGGTGGCCTGGAAACTAATTTGGATATGATCTAATCCCGCCTCGCGCAGGCGATTAACACGCTCGGTATTGAGGCCGACCCCAGAAGTTATGAGGTTACTGTAGAATCCCAGTTGCCTGGCTTCCTCCACCAGGGTCTCGAGATCTTGCCTAACCAGCGGCTCTCCGCCTGAAAAACCCAGCTGCGCCGCCCCCAAGGCACGACTTTGACGCAAAACCTCTACCCACTCCTGGGTGGTCAGCTCCGCCCCAGCACCCGCCATGGCAACTGGATTTGAGCAATAGGGGCACTGTAGCGGACACCGATAGGTCAGTTCCGCCAACAGCCACAAAGGGGGATTAGGTTTCTCAGCCAATCTCCACCCAACGCTGCGCACAGGCAGTCTCCAAGAAGGTCATTACGTCATCTGCCAACGATTCAACCCCCGGAAATTGGGCCTCAAGGCTTACAATGATGTCCGCTATCGAGCTGCTGCCATCGACTTCGGAGAGGATTGCGCCTGCGCTACCGTTTAACTTCACCATCCCCTCAGGATACAGCAAAACATGGCAATCTTGAGCTGGCTCCCACTGCAGACGGAAATGGCTGTGTAATCGCGGAATGGTGTTCTGGTTCATAGCTTATCGAGAGATTGCTCTGGCCAGGGGCCATCATCACAGGTGTGGAATGGTGGTGTTCCATGGACGTATGCCATTGTCATGGCGTCTAGCATAGTCCATAGAATATCTAGCTTAAACTGCAAAATGGAGAGGGCATGCTCCTGCTCGGCGCGGCTTTTAAAGTGCTCTAGCGTAATGGCCAAGCCGTGCTCCACATCGCGGCGAGCTTCGCTCAGGCGCTTTCGGAAATACTTCAATCCGCTGGCATCTATCCACTCATAGTGTTCAGGCCACGTACTCAGTCGTGACTGGTGGATCTCAGGTGCAAACATCTCGGTGAGCGAAGAGCACGCAGCTTCCTGCCATGTAGCTCTGCGCGCGAAGCTCACGTAAGCATCGACAGCGAAACGTACGCCCGGTAACACGTGGCGACAGTCAATGACCTCTTCGCGACTCAAGCCAACGGCTTCACCCAACTCCAACCAGGCCTCGATGCCCCCTTCATCCCCCTCGTAACCATCGTGGTCGAGAATTCGCTGAATCCACTTCACCCGGGTCTCGCGATTCGGGCAATTAGCGAGAATAGCCGCGTCCTTTTGGGGGATCATGATTTGGTAGTAGTACCGGTTTGCCACCCATCCACGGATTTGTGCGGGAGTCAGTTGACCACTGTACATCGCCTTATGAAACGGATGATGGATGTGATAGCGCCGCCCTTTAGCACGCAATAACGCCTCAAATTCTGCAGTACTCCATGGCTGTTGGGCGTCGGACACAGAAACCGACTTTTCAGGCATGGGCGAGTTCCCCATACCTACGCAGCAAAACGTCACTGTCACGGGACTTCTGTACAACCTCGCGTGCCATACCGTCCCAGGCAACCTCGATACCCTCGGATTCCAACTGCTGTCGTTGTTCCGAGTCTTCAACAAGAATAGGGTTGGTGTTGTTGATGTGGATCAGTATTTTACGCGGACCCACCAAATGACTGAGCCACTGAATCATGCCTTGGTCACCACTCTGGGGTAAGTGTCCCATTTCAGCCGCAAGCTTTGATCCCACACCCGCCACGATCATTTCATCTTCTTGCCAAAAAGTGCCGTCGACTAAGACACAGTCGGCTTTGACCATAATATCGAGCAATCGCTGGGTCATTATGCCCAAGCCGGGCGCGTAAAAAGCCGACGTTCCGTCTTGTAGATCCTCGATGTAAAAACCTACATTGTCACCGACATGAGGATCGTGACGATGTGGTGAATACGGTGGCGCTTTACCATCGAGTGGCACAGCTGTGATACGCAGCCCTTCCATACCCGCAACCGTAAAACTAGTGCCATCAACGGGGATTTGATGGTGATTAACGCCGCCATCCCAACTTTCCAACATTTTAAAAATAGGAAAGCCCGTGGTCAGGTCATCGGCAACCATATCGGTACAATAAACATCCAGCGGACAGCCCTCGCGCAGCATCAACAATCCGGTAGTGTGATCGATTTGGCTATCGGCAAGAATCACTGCGTGGATACCGGTACCGCGCAAGCCACGGCGGGGCTGAAGCGCAGGAGCAGATTCGAGCTGGGCACGCAAATCGGGGGACGCATTAAATAAAAGCCATCGCTCATCGTCTAGGCTGATAGCGATGGAAGATTGGGTGCGTGCGGTTGCTTTGATGCGACCGGAACGCACACCGTAACAGTTGGTGCAATTACAGTTCCACTGGGGGAACCCTCCGCCCGCGGCGGAACCGAGTACGTGTATCTTCAAGGCAATGTATCCGCAGGGTCGGCTAAAAACCCACCGCCGATAGGCGGTGGCACTCTTATCAGCGTGCGCTGAAGTACATCGTGACTTCAAATCCTACACGAAGGTCAACGAATTCTGGCTTGCTCCACATGGTGCATCTCCTGAGTAATTTATGGGTTTTCTTGGAAGTGTTTGCCACCTCATCCCTGACGTTACAGGTGCCGGAGAAGGCATGACACTATACTTTGGGTGTAGTCCCTTGCTTTTTTGGTAGGCATCTAATACCTGTACGAAATGCACTGTTCACCGCGTTCCTCTGTAAACGGTGATAGCAAAGAGCAAGACACAAAAAAGCCCGGCATAAGCCAGGCTTTTTTTCTGCAATGCAGCCGCGAGCTTAGAAGAAGCCGAGCGGATTATCGCTGTAGCTAACCAACAAGTTCTTGCTTTGCTGATAGTGCTCAAGAGCAACCTTGTGGGTCTCACGGCCGATGCCCGACTTCTTGTAACCACCGAAGGCAGCGTGGGCGGGGTAGGCGTGGTAGCAGTTCATCCACACGCGGCCAGCTTGAATACCTCGTGCCATGCGATAGGCGCGGTTAGTATCACGGGTCCATAGACCTGCACCCAGTCCGTACTCGGTATCGTTGGCGATAGCCAGCGCTTCTTCTTCAGTCTTGAAGGTGGTGATACCTACTACAGGACCAAAGATCTCTTCCTGGAACACACGCATGTCGTTCGTGCCTTTCAAGAAGGTGGGTTGAATGTAGAAACCGCCGTCAAGACCTTCTACGTTCTCGACATTACCACCGATCAATACCTCAGCACCTTCCTCGCGGCCGATGTCGATGTAGCTCATGATCTTATCAAACTGCTCACGAGAGGCCTGTGCTCCCACCATGGTGTTGGGATCCAGAGGGTTGCCGCGAACAATGGCCTTGGTACGCTCGAGAACCTTTGCCATGAACTCTTCATAAATATCTTCATGAACCAGAGCACGAGACGGACAAGTACACACTTCACCTTGGTTGAAGAACGCAAGAACCATGCCCTCAACCGCCTTGCTAATGAAGTCATCATTTTGATCCATGACATCGGCAAAGTAGATATTGGGTGACTTACCA
>CBFHTF010000057.1:0-16252 GCA_965658685.1 Luminiphilus sp. | reverse complement strand
CTCTACGGCTTTATTCCCCGCACCTACTGTGCAGAGGAAGTCGCCAAACGTTGCGCCCATGCAGACGTCGCCGATGGTGATCCGCTGGATATCTGTGTTTTCTCTGAGCGCCTTATCGACCGCGCCGACATTCTGTTGAGTGCCCGTGTGGTGGGCGGTATTCAGATGATCGATGGCGGCGAAGCCGACGATAAAATCATTGCCATACTCGATGGCGACAACATGTGGGGCGGTGTAGAAGATATCGCCGACCTTCCCCCTATTAAAACCGAGCGCCTACAACACTACTTCTCAACCTATAAAATGATTCCCGGTAAGCACGTCGACATTAAAGTCGACTACGTTTACGGCCGAGATGAGGCACTTGAAGTGATTGCTGCCGCTAGGGCTGACTACAACAATCACTACGGACACCTGTTCGAGCAGAAAAGTTGAACTTGACCAAATAGAATGACACAAGAGTAGAACGCTTAAAAAGGGCCGTAAGGCCCTTTTTTATTGCCCAACCTTTTTGCCCAACCTTTTTGCCCAGCCTTGTTGCCCCGCTTCGCTGCACCGCGCATCACGCATCACGCCACCACGTAGCGATTCAGCAAGGCCGGCAACTGCGCCACCACCATGTCCACCAACGGAAGAGGCCCTGACAAGGTCTCGTCGTCAGCGGACGTGCTCAACAGCGCTAGCGCCCCGGGCAGCTGACCGCGCCATAGGGTTTCCAACAAATCGGGCTCCAAAGCAGCGCGCAAACCTGCCGTACTCGGACGGTAGCTAAGGTGCCAAGGCTCGGGTGCCACGCCCCCTAAATCGGTTTGATAGGGCCGGAAAAAACCCTCGGCATCGTCGGCGGCAATACGCTCGCTAAGCCACGCGGTTAAGGGTCCAAAAGGGCCTTCTGGCGCATACTCGGCTGGTGCTAGGGCAAGCTGATAATTAGCGTCGACAGCAGCCCGATCGTACACATCGACATCGGTGCCCCAGTGGTGACGAGAGGTACCGGGCAACGCTGAAAAACGTAAAATGGCGTGCAGCCATTGCTCATCACTGAACTGCTGGCGCTGCAGCGCTTGGCCCTGGTCATCGGCTACGGAACGTTGTCCCAGCGCTTTGCCATTAAATATCTGCCACTGGCGCCGGTAACCACGAAACCCCGAAGCAATGTGCAAGTCGAAGCCACTCGCCGCTGCGCGTCTGCGCAAACGCTGAAATGCCCGTGCGGCGTTGGCTTCGAGCAAACCCCATCGCCCGGTGTCTTCCAAGCTTTGGGCATCAAAACCCAAAGCCCGCCGGTAACGTTGCGATAGATTTAACTCAATTTCACTACCTGTCGGTTTCACTTAACACCACCGGCAATAAACCCGTTGCTTTAAGGGATATAGGCGTCACCTCGGTTGCCACTGCGTACACCTCAACACCTGCCCGCACCGCGCGACGCAAAGCCGCACCATAGGCAGGATCAATATGATCAGCCGGAGCCACACGCTGAATACCTTCGTGTAGTACACAGAATACCAAAGCGCTCCGTGCGCCATCGCGTATCACAGTCTCCAGCTCATCAATATGCTTTTGTGCTCTGCTACTGACCGCATCGGGAAAAGCACCCAGCTGCTCGTCAAGCAGCAGCGTGACCGCCTTCACTTCCACATAAATAGGCTGGGCTCCCCCAGACAACAAAAAATCAATACGAGATCCTTGGCCATAGCGCACCTCGGCGCGACATTGTGTGTAATCGGCGAGGGAAGGTATTACTCCAGCGGCCAACGCGTCAGCGACCACCTTATTA
This sequence comes from Luminiphilus sp., assembly GCA_965658685.1. GTDB lineage: Bacteria > Pseudomonadota > Gammaproteobacteria > Pseudomonadales > Halieaceae > Luminiphilus. The sequence goes on along the minus strand of CBFHTF010000057.1, from coordinate 14,472 downwards.
GCAAGAGACGAATGCACACACACGCGACCACGGTCGGTTTCAACTAGCTCCAGGGTATGAGCCAACTTACGCTTCGGATTAGCGCTGGTCGATAGCCATACCTGCGCGCCTGTATCAATACAGCCCGTCATGGCACCGGTGTTGGGACAGTGGGCGGTGACGAGGGTGCCATCGGCCAATTCAACATCGACCAGGAAGCGCTTGTAGCGTTTGACTAAAACTCCTGGTTGTAACGGGCTAAATTCCATGTTCAGTTCCGACTAAATAAGGTGAGTTTTCACTGGCGCGAGCACCGTTTATTTGGTAGGTTGCGGGCCGCAAATTCGGGGGGGATGCTGCTTTATAGCGGCCCCGCCGGTATTGGCCATTGGCCTCATCGGTTATCGGGGAACATACCATGCCCACCAAGAAAGCCGGCGACACAGATACAACGGCAACACCCGCAAAAAAAACCGCTGCCAAAAAGGCGCCCGCTAAAAAAGCACCTGCCAAGAAGTCTGCAGCGAAACCAGAGGTAGCCGCAACAAAGTCTGCCGCCAAAAAAGCGCCTGCCAAAAAAGCAGCTACCAAAAAGACTCCCGCTAAAAAGACGGCGGCAAGCAAGACCAGCGAACCCGTAGCCGCACCCGCGGCCCCAAAGACCGTCACAGACGCCAGCAAAATTGCCCGCGCTGTGGGTAGTGTTCAAAAGTTCGATAACTTCAAACCTTACAAGCCCTCGCGTGGCGAGTCGTACATGAACGACGAACAGCTTGAGCACTTTCGACAAATTTTGCTGACCTGGCGCTTAGAGTTAGTCGACGAAGTATCGCGCACCGTCTCACACATGAAAGATGAGGCCTCCAACTTCCCTGATCCCGCCGACAGGGCCACACAAGAGGAAGAGTTCAGTCTGGAATTACGGACTCGTGATCGGGAGCGTAAGCTGATCAAGAAAATTGACAGCACCCTTGAGCGCATTAAAGAGGATGATTACGGATCCTGTGATGCCTGCGGAATTGAAATCGGCATCAAGCGCCTTGAAGCTCGTCCCACCGCGACTCTTTGCATCGACTGCAAGACCTTAGCCGAAATCAAGGAGAAGCAGGAGCTCGGTTGATCACCTCAAAACCATCCTCCAACGCCCATTACCGTGGGCGTTTTGCCCCCTCCCCGACCGGGCCATTGCACAAAGGCTCATTAGTAGCTGCCTTAGCAAGCTATCTCGACGCCAAGCACCACGGAGGCCACTGGTTTTTACGTATTGACGATATTGATCCACCTCGATCGGTCCCAGGGTCCGCTGAACAGATCATTGACTGCCTTCGCGCCCATGGTCTAGAGCCCGACGAGAATATCGATTACCAAAGCCAGCACGCACAGCAGTACAACAACGCCTTAGCATCGCTAGCCAAACGCGGCGTATTATTTGCCTGTCACTGCACGCGAACCACATTAAACCCAGCGGGTTTCTGCCAAGCGGGCTGCTCAATGCAACCGGTCGATAGTGCCCAGCTAGAGGAGGCAGCCTGTCGACACCCAACACCTCCTCATACACCTCAGGCCAGTCTTCGGGTGTCAGTGGCGGCTAACACAGAGCTACACTTCGACGATGCTATAAAGGGGCCGCAGCAAGCCACGCTCGGCGAAACACTCCCAAACTTTATTGTTCGACGGCGCGATGGGCTCTATGCCTACCAATTAGCAGCAGCTATCGATGATGCCATGCCTGGCATTAGCCACGTAATCAGGGGCAGTGATCTACTGACATCGACCTTTCGGCAACGCTATTTACAATCACTACTGGCATTAGACCCACCCAGTTACGCCCACTTACCGGTGCTATGCCATAGCGATGGCAGCAAGCTCAGTAAACAAACGGGCGCAACGCCGCTAGATACCAAGCAGGTGGATACCAACTTGCGCAGCACGCTCGCTGTATTAGGGCAAGAATCACCCCCTCAGCATCTTTCAACACACGACATACTGTCTTGGGCCATCGAACACTGGTCCCTTGAACGAGTACCCGGGTAACATCCGCGAATTATTGTTACCATTGGATACCGTTGAAATACCAACGCCCCTATTCGTAACAATGAAAAGGTAATGGCGATGCCGCACATCCTTCTGGTTGATGACGAACCCGCACAACGACAAGCAATGAGAAAGCTACTTGAGAGCGATGACAACAAAGTCGCAGAAGCGGGCAGCGTGTCGGACGCCAACGAGCGATATCAACTCGGCGACTTCGACCTTATCATTACCGAACTCAAACTACCGGGCGAACCAGGTACAGAGTTCATTCAACTAGCAAACCCGGTTCCGGTCGTCGTCACCACCCAATACGCAAGCCTTCGCTCAGCTGTTGATTCTATGAAAGCAGGTGCAGTCGATTACTTAGCAAAGCCCTGCTCAGCCAGCGACCTATTAGCAGTTGTCAGAGCAGCCATTGCCGACAACCCGATGGCCCATTCGGCAGCGCTACATAAAAGCGGCAATAAAGGCACCATGTTCGAGGGCAGCTGCCCCGCAATAAGAAAGCTGTACACCAACATTCAAAAGGTAGCAGCTACCCAGTCTACGGTACTGATCTTAGGGGAAACCGGCACCGGCAAAGAAGTGACCGCTCGCTACGTGCATAAGCTAAGTCAGCGCACCGACCGACGTATGATTGCCGTCAACTGTGCCGCCATTCCCGACACTCTGATCGAGTCGGAGCTGTTCGGTTATGAGAAAGGCGCGTTTACCGGCGCCAATGCCAATCGCGTTGGTCTGATTGAGGCTGCGGATGGCGGCACCTTGTTCTTGGATGAAATAGGAGAGCTGCCACTATCGGCACAGGCGCGCTTGTTACGATTCATTCAAGAAGGTGAAATTCGTCGAATTGGCTCAGTCGCCAGTCGACGGGTAGACGTGCGACTCATTTGTGCCACCCACAGAGAACTCGGAACGTTGGCCGCGCGTAATGAATTTCGTCAGGACCTTTTTTATCGCATTAACGTGTTACGGCTAGAAATCCCCCCCCTTCGAGAGCGCGGCGCCGACATTCGCGGCATGGCCGAATGGTTTACGTCAACGGTGGCTGAACGTTTAGGACTACCCTACAAAGCGCTGAGTGACCGCGCGCTAGAGACCATTACGCGCTACCCATGGCCGGGTAATGTGCGCGAACTAGAGCATGCCATTGAACGTGGCATCGTCATGGCCGAAGGTGCCGAAATAGAAACGAGTGATCTTGGCTTGCCCACCAAATCCGCAAAACCGCTATCACTCGCAACCAGCAACGAAGCCGGCGCTGCAACCAGTGAGCCCAGCAGCGCCGACCTGGATGATGAGCTATCCCTAGAAGACTACTTTCAACGCTTCGTACTGGAGCACCAAGATGCAATGAGTGAAACCGAGTTGGCTCACAAACTGGGCATTAGCCGAAAATGCTTATGGGAGCGGCGCCAACGCTTCAACCTACCCCGAAAAAAAGCTGGGAAACGCAAACAGGCCTAAAAAGTGTGATGCGGGTAACACTTTTTAGGCAGAAAGGTAACAAAGTCCGCATTCAAAACGCACCGAAAACCCACCTCAAAAAATACAAGTCTCTGATTTTAAACGATTTTTATTAAGTGGCACACCGCGTGCAGAAATCAGGGCAGAGTCAAAATAAAAATAAGCGGCCAAACAACAATAAAAAATGTCATAACGGACCTGGGTGGGGAAGGAAACTTCCCCATATTTATTTGTGGGTCTAATAAATTGTTGAAAAGTCCACAACGCTCGCCTGCGGTAGTAAACTCTGCATAACGAGACCATAGTAGAGGCTCCCGCTTGAGGGTCATCGCCAAAGACGCCCATCAGATCGATCCGCAGTCCGTTCACAAAGCGGCTGTGAGCACCGTTTCTCAGCTGAAAAATGCCGGCTTCGACGCCTACCTAGTGGGCGGCGCAGTACGCGATCTCATGCTTGGCGGACATCCAAAAGATTTTGATGTTGCCACCAACGCCACCCCAGAGCAGGTGCGTGGTGTATTTCGTAATGCACGCATTATTGGTCGTCGCTTCCAGATAGTGCATGTACGACAAGGCCGAGAAATCATTGAAGTGACAACCTTTCGAGGTCACCACGAAAGCGATGACGCCAAACCTACCACCAGTAAACAGTCGGACAAAGGCCTGCTACTCCGCGACAACGTATACGGCACCTTAGAAGAAGATGCAGCACGACGTGACCTAACGGTTAACGCCATGTATTACGACCCCGACACACAAAGTGTGCTTGACCAAATGAACGGGGTAGACGATATCGCTGCACGACTCGTGCGTATCATCGGTGATCCTGCCACACGCTACCGAGAGGATCCCGTGCGTATGCTGAGGGTAGTGCGTTTCTCCGCCAAGCTTCAGTTCGACGTGGAAACGCAGACCGAGTACGCTATCGACGCTTGTGCGCCGTTGTTAAGCGAGATACCCGCAGCCCGACTATTTGACGAGAGTCTTAAGCTGTTCATGGCAGGCTATGCACGCAGTACGTTCCTATTGTTACTGCAGTACAAATTATTTCAGTACCTATTCCCCGAGCCAACGCCGCTTATTGAGACCCACGAGCATTACAAAGCCTTGGTGTCACTGGCAATGGGTAGCACCGATAAACGGGTGAACGATAACCGACCAGTGACACCAGCGTTTCTATTGGCTGCTATTTTGTGGCCCGCAGTACAAGACCGAAGCAACACCATGATCCGACAAGGCGACGCGCCTAGCCAAGCCATGAATAGTGCCGGTCAACAGGTTGCGGCGGCAGCCTGTCTACACACTGCCATTCCCAAGCGTTTCTCCATCCCCATGCGTGAAATATGGGAACTACAACCAAAACTAGAAAGGCGTCAGCCAAAGCGAATAAAGGAGCTATTAGCCAACCGACGTTTCCGCGCAGCCTATGACCTGCTTCTGCTACGCGAGCAATCAGGTGAGCGACTTGATGGCACCGGTGCCTTTTGGACTGAACAGCAAACCCTGTATCCCGACCTAGTAGGATCAGCACCAGTAAAAGATGACCGACCTGCACGTAACCGACGTCCACGACGTCGACGTAATCCATGATCGATTGCTGGGTGGGTCTTGGCGCCAACATAGGAGAGCCCTTGGCACAGCTGGCTCATGCCGCGAACGCCCTAGGAGAGCTGCCTCAATGCCAATTGATCGCCACGTCGGGGGTTTATCGATCCAAGCCACTAGGACCACAAGATCAGCCTGATTATCTCAATGCCTGCGCGCATATTCAGACAGGCCTCAATGCACACTCTCTGCTGAAGGCGCTAAAAGGCATTGAGACCGCCATGGGCCGGGTGGCGACACGCCGCTGGGGTGAACGCGTCATCGATTTAGATATTTTACTATTCGGGGATCAGTCCATCGACGAAGATACGTTAACAGTACCTCACAAGGGGTTAGCAGAACGGGCCTTCGTGCTGGGCCCACTCGTCGATATCACCCCACAGCAGTTCACTCTGCCGAACGGGATGCCGCTGGCCGAACTGTGGCAGCAATGCGATCAACAGTCAGTGCAACAACTGCGCGACCATTTACTGTAACGGTATGCATGGAAAACCTATGGCCTCTGAGCTGCCACTGAAAGGACGCCACCCACCTAATCACATAGCAGTTGAAGGTCCCATTGGCGTTGGAAAAACGACATTGACCCATCGCCTAGCCGAAGCGTTTGGCCATGAGGTGATGCTTGAAGAAGCCTACGACAACCCTTTTCTTAACAAGTTCTACGAGAACCCGCGCCAAGTAGCACTGGCTACGCAACTATTTTTTCTATTTCAACGAGCACAGAAGCTAACGGCATTGCGACAAAACGACCTGTTCGCCAATGCCTGGGTTTCTGACTTTATGATAGAGAAAGATCCGTTGTTCGCGCGTATCAATCTCGATGCAGATGAGTACTCGCTCTATCAGAAAGTGTACAAGCAAACCATCACCGACAACCCAACACCCGACCTGGTGATTTATTTACAAGCCGCGCCCGAGCGACTACTGGAGCGCATAGAGCGCCGTGGACTAGCTCCAGAGCAAGGTATTCAGCGCAGCTATCTTGAACAACTGAATGAGGTGTACAGTGAATTTTTCCTTTACTATGACGACGCACCGTTGCTGATAGTGAATGCAAATGACCTAGACTTGGCCAACGATGACAGGGATTTCCACGCCTTGGTGGACTACTTGTTAGACATCAAAAACGGAAAACACTATTTCAACCCCACCTTCTTCGGTTAACCTTCGCGCCCTTGAGGCAATTTGTTACCTAACGACCAACATCAGGGGCGGGCATGAGTAAACGCGTAACAATTAGCACGCTAAACAAGATGAAATCCACGGGCGAAAAGTTCGTGATGATCACCGCGTATGACGCCACCTTTGCCAGATTGGTGAGCGAGGCCGGCGCTGAGACCATTCTCGTCGGCGACTCTCTAGGCATGGTATTACAGGGCCATGACACCACGGTGCCCGTCTCTATAGATGATATGGCTTACCATACAGCTTGCGTGAGCCGCGCCAGACCTCACTCGCTTATCGTCGCCGACATGCCGTTTATGAGCTATGACACGCCTGAGAATGCACTGCGCTCAGGCATGGCGTTGATGCAAGCTGGGGCCCAAATGGTAAAACTTGAGGGCGGTGTCTGGCTCAGTGACACCATTGAAATGTTGGTCGAGCGGGGGGTGCCTGTATGTGCGCACCTCGGCTTAACCCCCCAATCCGTCAATGTGTTCGGAGGGTACCGGGTTCAAGGCAGAACTCCCAAAGAAGCTAAATCGATTCTCGCCGATGCAGTAGAGATTCAGGACGCCGGAGCGAGCCTCTTGGTACTTGAGTGCATTCCTGCCCCGCTGGCAGCGGACATTACCCGAAAGCTCGATATTCCAGTGATTGGCATTGGCGCTGGTGGCGGTACCGATGCTCAGGTACTAGTGCTACATGATTTACTGGGTTTGAGTGAGCATCCCGCTAAATTCGTCGAAAACTTCATGGAAAATAGCGGCTCGGTACAGGAATCACTTTGCGCCTTCGTCGATGCAGTGAAGAGCGGGCGCTACCCCCGAGACGAACACACCTACAACTAGTCGTTGGGATTACCCCACTTACCCACGTTGACCGCCATGGATATCGCCGCCGACCCCACCACCCTTCGAGAGATGCTACAGCGCTACCGCAACGCGGGGCAAAGTATTGGGTTTGTCCCTACTATGGGTAATTTGCATGCTGGCCATTTGTCGTTGGTGCACCGTGCAGCCGCCATGTCCGAGTGTGTCGTAGTGTCTATCTTTGTAAACCCCATGCAATTTGGTCCAAACGAAGATCTCGATGCCTATCCACGCACACTCGATGCTGACCTAGCCCAGCTCAAGGAAGCGGGCGTTGCGGTGGTATTTACTCCCCAACCTGAGCACATTTACCCCGAGGGCGTTGCAGCACACACAAAAGTCTCGGTCCCCGGAATGACCAATGTACTGTGCGGGGCCAGCCGTCCTGGTCACTTCGACGGAGTGACGACAGTTGTATGCAAGCTATTCAACCTAGTGGCACCCCATGTGGCGGTATTCGGTGAAAAAGATCTGCAGCAACTGCTTATCATCAAAAAAATGGTGCGTGATCTTGCGATGCCCGTCGTTATTGAGGGAGTAGCCACCACAAGAGCTGACGATGGCCTGGCCCTCAGCTCGCGAAACGGCTATTTGAACGATGAAGAACGCGTAATTGCGCCGGGCTTACGGCAAACCCTTATCACCATGGGTGACGCCATAAAGAAGGGTGAGCGGGAGTACGTGGATCTTTGCCGTATTCACAGTAGCGAACTACAAATACAGGGTTTTGCCCCCGACTACCTTGAGATTCGCTGTCGCTCTAGCCTTGCCCCTGCAAGTGTAAATACTCGGCAGCTCGCCATTTTTGCGGCAGCGAAACTGGGCAAGACTCGACTTATTGATAATCTTCAGATTGATCTATAAAAGTGAGCGACGCCTCACCGAAATAGCGCGCACCTCCAGCAGTTGCCGCAAATCGTAATGCATCACGGCTGTCGGGTGCACTCGCCAAACGCAAGAGCCACTCGTTGCCCTCACTTGATGCTGGGGTAGCAGCCACTGGCGCAATAGATGGCTGTGAACGCAGCCCTACCACTAAAGAATCGAGGGGTACAATAGACCTCAGGGTAACAACATAGTTATCGTCGACCGTCACCACCCACTTCATATCGTTGTTTTCCAAACGACACTCACCACCTGCGTAACGACAACCGGAGCGCTCAATGAGTGGATAGTCGTCACCCGCTTGCGCAGGCATGGGCGTTTCTGGACTATCGCCGGCTATCCAGCCCACCGCAAACCACGCGAAGACCGCTAATAACGGCGCTACTAACAAGGCCACAATAACGTGGCGACTTTTCATCGTAGTCACTAATGACATAAGTCTGACATCCTTCGGTCTCTCGACCTTATTCTAGTTTCCCGATTCGTCTAACGACAGGTTTGTAGGCCGATAAGTGGCCAACACTTGCGCATAAAAAAGGGGAGCATGTGCCCCCCACGGTATTGGGCCCCATTACGAGCCCTTACTACTCACTCAATGATGGGCGTGTGCAACATCGGAACCCATCGGAACACGAATGTCCTCTACAAGATCTTGGATTCGCTCTGGTGGCTCTGCAGTCACTTTACTCACAGCTAGTGCTACAGCGAAGTTAACAATAGCACCCACAACACCAAAGGCGTTGGGCTCAATGCCCAAGAACCAATTGCTGCCCAGTCCCTCCAAGTAAGTCCAATCGGCAACAAACATAATGCCCTTGTGTTGGAATACGTAGAACAACGTCACACCAATACCACACAGCATGCCGGCGACAGCACCTTCGCGGGTCACCTTCTGAGAGAAGATACCCATCATTAACGCAGGGAAGATCGACGATGCCGCCAAACCAAAGGCCAAGGCCACAGTACCCGCAGCGAAGCCCGGGGGATGCAGACCCAAATAACCCGCACCAGCAATCGCTAAGGCCATGGCACCGCGGGATGCATTTAATTCCGCTTGCTCACTGATATTGGGCATAAAGGTGCTCTTTAGCAGGTCGTGGGAGATCGCAGAGGAAATCGCCAACAGCAAACCCGCCGCCGTCGACAATGCCGCTGCCAAGCCACCGGCGGCCACAAGAGCAATCACCCAGTTTGGTAGTTGCGCAATTTCGGGGTTGGCCAATACCAAAATATCCCGATCTAGCTTCACCAACTCATTGGTCTCAGGGTCGGCGCTGTACTGAATACGACCATCACCATTCTTGTCTTCAATTTCTAAAAGACCAGTCGTTTCCCAGTTACGGAACCAGTCGGGGCGCTCATCGATCTTCAGGTATTCACCAGGGCTAGGCTCAATGGTTTGCATAATATTGAGTCGCGCCATACCAGCTACGGCTGGTGCGGTGGTATACAAAATGGCAATGAACACAAGCGCCCATCCTGCCGAACTTCGCGCATCTTTCACTTTAGGTACCGTGAAAAAACGAATGATGACGTGGGGCAAGCCTGCGGTACCAATCATTAGCGACGCGGTGTAGGCAAACATATTCAAAGTGCTAATACGCGTATTGGTGGTGTACTCGGCAAAACCCAACATTTGCACCGTTTGGTCCAGCTTATCGAGTAGGTAGGTATCGGTACCCACTAACGTACTGCCCAAGCCCAATTGTGGCAGGGGATTTCCCGTTAACTGCAGGCTAATGAAAATCGCAGGAATCGTGTAAGCCAGAATCAGCACGCAGTACTGGGCAATTTGGGTGTAGGTAATACCTTTCATACCGCCGAGCACGGCATAAAAGAACACGATGATCATGCCGGTGTAGAGACCTGTCTCGTAGTCGGTCTCCAGGAAACGCGAGAACGCGACACCAATACCTTTCATCTGACCAATAACATAAGTCACCGAGCAAATGATGAGGCAAATAACCGCCACAATACGCGCCGGGTCGGAGTAGAAACGGTCGCCGATAAATTCTGGCACCGTAAACTTGCCGTATTTACGCAGATAAGGGGCTAATAACATGGCCAAGATTACGTAGCCACCGGTCCAACCCATGAGAAAGACCGAACCGCCGTAACCCATAAATGCAATAAGACCGGCCATACCGATAAATGACGCAGCCGACATCCAGTCAGCGGCGGTCGCCATACCATTAGCCACGGGATGAACACCGCCCCCAGCAACGTAGAACTCTTTCGTGGTGCCCGCACGTGCCCAGATGGCAATGCCAATGTAGACGGCAAAAGTAAAGCCAACCACAATGTAGGTGATGTAAGCCAGATCCATTAGTCGCGCTCCTCTACATTGAACTCTTTATCGAGTTTGTGCATCGCACGGGTGTAATAAAAAACGAGAGCAATAAATGTATAGATAGCACCTTGCTGAGCGAACCAAAAACCCAGCTTGTACCCGCCAATTTGAATTTGATTTAGAACATCAAACAGTAAGATGCCGCAGCCATAGCTAACGGCGAACCAGATAATGCCAAGCTTGACCATCAAGGCTTTATTGCGACGCCAGTATTCCTGAGCACTTTTTTCCGACAGGTGAGACATATCCGTCCTCCTTTGTTAATGACTTTAACGTTATTAGATGCCGTACTTAACGCTCATTTGCAGACGCGTCATTGAGCCATCATTACCGTTCTCGAGCTCTTTGGTACCGTAAACCAATTCACCACCGATACTCATCTTTTTCGTGGGGCTCCAAATTAAGTTCAGATGCCCAGTTTGGTAACTTTTAGCCAGGTTTGGTGCAGTGGCGTACTCAGCCATTGAAGGATTATCGGCTTCGGCCATCGACAAGGTCACACCGCCACTCCACTGATCGCTAAAGCTGCGACGATAGGCGACAAAAGCACCCATCTGATCAAAGGTTTCGATGCTGCCATCATTGGCGATATAACCGTCGTTGAAGGCGTTAATACCCAAATAACGGCCGAGTGCGTCTCCATAATTGGCACCGAAGCGAATATCAGCAGCGCCCATCACATACTTGCCCGACAGGCTCAGGCCATAACCCGCCACTGAGTCATCGGTGGTGCCGTTGTCGTAGGTTAACTGACGTGCAATACCTGCTAGTGACCAAGCCAAACCGCCCGATTTACCATTGTAGCGAGCGACAACGTCGGGAATGCCCTCAGAGAAGTCATCGTGGGGTTCACCATTCAAACGGGTGCGCGGATTTTCAATAGCAAACATCCACGGACCTGTGGTTAAACGGATCATGGGCTGACGATTAAAAATAGTACCGACAGGCCCTACGAAATCGAGGTTAGCGGGCAAAGCACCGACGTTAAAAAACGTCGACCAGGTTTGACCTGCCAATAGCGAGGAATCCTCAGAGTATTGCCATTTGACGTAAGCGTGGCGCATGCGATTGGCCCAGCTGTTGGAAACGCGCTCGTTACCCTGTCCACCCACGGCAAAGTCCATTTCAAAATTGGTTGAAATAGTGCCCACGTCGGTTAGTGTCGCTGTCTTCAAAAAGAAACGGGACGTCTTGGCGTGCAAATTGTAAGACTGATAGCTATCACCGGTGCCATCGGACACAGGAATCAACGAGGGCACCATGAAGTCCTCAATCAACCCGTTCGCGGGCTTGCCTTCACTGTAGCTAGTGGCGATGGAATCGACTTTGATAAAACCACCGTAACTCAGTTTGGTGCCGGTGGGTGTCATGTGCGCTTCATCTGCGGACGCGGTGTTACTGGCAATTTTCTTTTCGTCGATATCCAGACGCTCGGTGGTCACCAGAATCTGATTTTGCTGCGATTGCAGCATTTCCTTCAACATTTGCACCTGCTGTTCAAGTGCCGCAATACGATCGTCGGTGTGATTATCGGCGTAAGCGCCAGCAATCGGTGTTATTGCCACTGCCAGCGCAAGCGCCGAGCGATGTGACGCGGTCGTTCGTTGTTTCATCATCCTGCCCCCAGAAAACATGGTTATGGTGTTATCCGGGAACTGTTATACGGAGAGAAAAAGACTGGGCACACTAGACTTTGGTCAAATCAGGGGCTAATTTCGACTAAAGTCGAGTGCGCAAGTCATTCATAAAATAATGAACTCAGGATGTCTGTTGTTATGACCATGAAGGTTTGTATCGCCGACGATCACCCGCTTTTTGGTCAAGCACTAGCTGGTGTATTGCGTAGCCGCAGTGACGATTTTGATATTGAGCGCTTGGCTTCAGTGGGCGAATTACAGGCGCGTATCGGTCGCGAAGGCTCTCTCGACTTACTACTGCTCGACTTACACATGCCCGGCGCTGTTGGTTTTTCAAGCCTCAGTTGGGTACGCGCTCAGCGACCGCGGCTACCCGTGATCGTAGTCTCAGCCAATACCCACCCAGAGACTGTGCGTCGCGCTCTTGACCATGGTGCTGTAGCCTTTCTCAGTAAATCGACCGATGCTGACGATATAGAGACCACGGTGCGCCAAGTACTTGCGGGGAAACATGGCTTACATCCCCATTTAACTGTGGCAAGTAAGGGAGAGAGCCTGGCAGGACTCGACGCTGCCGAGGCAATCGCCAGCATGACCGCCCAGCAATTTCGTGTGGCATCGATGTTGGTTGAGGGCCAATTGAATAAACAGATTGCCTGGGAGCTTGGTGTAAAAGAAGCCACGATTAAGGCGCATCTCACTGAGATTTTTAAAAAGTTGGGTGTAAATTCGAGGACCCAGGCTGTGCTTGTTTTAAATAAACTCATGCCCGAGACCAGCGAAAACCACGACACCCCTCCAAGCGAATAAAAACCGCAAAAGGGTTTACTTCACTCCGCGTCTACCAACGCCTCGATAAGCGCACGCAATCGATGAGGTTCCAGCGGTTTTGACATAAAGCGAAAGCCCTCTGAACGCACGGCTGAACGAAGCTCGGCACTGTCATCGGCGCTAATAATTATCACTGGTTGTTGCCAACCCCGGGTATGGCACTGACGGGCTGTAGCTAAGCCCGTGGCACCATCATCTAACTGCTGGTCAATAACCAAGCACTGGGCTGCCAAGCCGTTTTCGAGTGCTGAGAACAGGCCATCCGGGCTGCGGTAACCAAAGGCGTTGATACCCATACCGACTAGCACTTCACTAATACCCGCCAACAGCGATGGGTCGTTATCGAGTACAGCCACGGTTAGGCTCGTCGACTGGCTTGTCTCCCTCGATTGAGGCGGGGAGACATGAGTATTCAGCAGGGGTTCGGCACGGTCGAGCTCAAACGCAAACACCGAACCGCGGTTAATCACCGAGTGCAAATTGATGTGAGTACCCAACAGCCCTGCGTAGCGATTAACCAGCGAAAGTCCCAACCCCAAACCATCTGCATCATTGTGACGGGAGCGATCCAACCGCTCGAACTCTCGGAATATGCGTGCCTGGTCGGCTTCAGCAATACCTGGCCCTGTATCACACACCACAAATTGCAAACGAGCTGCCCGCCGACGCACCCCTAACAAGACGCGACCGTGGTCAGTATATTTCACTGCATTACTCAATAAGTTCTCTAGCAACCGCAGCGTCAGCTTGCGATCACCGTACGCCCATGTCTGAGTGCGTATGACCTTAAAAGCCAGCCCCCTTTTACTCGCAAAACTTTGAAACTCAGCCTCAAGCTCTTTAAATAGTGATGCCACCGAGAATACCTCGGGATTGAATGCTTGTTTACCTGCATCGAGTCGCGCCATTTCTCGCAGCTCGGCAATCATCGACTCGCTGCGTCCCAGCGCCACTTCCAACTGCTGCCAAAGAGCACCAAGCTCAGCATTTTCATCTGCCACCACTGGCAGGCGATGACGTAAAGTTGCCGCCAATAGTCGAGCAGCGTTAATGGGCTGCAGTAAATCGTGGCTGGTAGCCGCCATGAACTCAGCTTTACTGGTAAACGCTGCACGTAGCTGGCTCTCCGCCTCAGAGCGCCGTCGTACCTCATCACGCAAGCGGGCGTTGCGCTCACTTAATGTTTGCTCTCCTGTCATCAAGCGTTGAGTCAATTCTTGCTGGGTTTCAGTGAGTTGCTGGGTCATCTCACGGTATTCGGTGATATCGACATACGTCGTAACAAAGCCACCGCCAGGGATGGGGGTACCTCGGATATCAAGAACGCGTCCATCAGGCATAATGCGCTCTACTTGATGCGGGGAGCCATCGCGCATGAACTGTAATCGACGCTCCACGTCATCATCAGGATTATCGCTTGTGCTGGCCAGAATGCCCCGCTCGGCATTGAAGCGGTACACTCTCTCGATGGGACATCCTACGAATAAAAATCGTGGCGGATAGTCAAACATGAGTTCATATCGGCTATTCCACGCCAACAGACGCAGATCAGCATCAATTACCGATACCCCGTGCGATAAGTTCTCTACCGCCGCCTCTAAAGACTCCCGATTGAAGCCGTAGCCCTGCTGGGTGTTACCCAGCAAGCCAG
>CBFHTF010000056.1:0-16325 GCA_965658685.1 Luminiphilus sp. | reverse complement strand
GCAAACCGCAAGCCCCACCACCTTGGGTAAGGAAATGGCCAATGTAGTGGCTCGCCTCAAGCGGCAACAGCGCAGCATCGCATCTGTATCTGCGCTGGGGAAAATTAACGGCGCAGTAGGCAACTACAATGCCCACTTTGTGACCTACCCCACGGTCGATTGGCCCGCTCATGCGCAGCAATTCGTAGAGGGTTTAGGTCTACAGTGGAACCCTTACACAACCCAAATCGAGCCCCACGACTATATGGCGGAGCTGTTCGATGCGCTCGCTCGCTTCAATACCATTTTGATCGATTTTAATCGGGACGTTTGGGGCTACATTTCTCTGGGCTATTTCGGTCAGCGTACCGTCGCCGGCGAGGTGGGTTCATCCACCATGCCCCACAAGGTCAACCCCATTGACTTCGAGAACGCCGAGGGCAACCTAGGGCTCGCCAACGCCATGTTGCAACACCTTGGCCAGAAGCTGCCCATCAGTCGCTGGCAGCGTGATCTGACCGATAGCACAGTGCTGCGCAACATGGGTGTGGGCTTTGGCTACAGCTTGCTGGCGTATAACAGCGCCCTAAAGGGCATCGGAAAACTGCAGGTCAATCAAACACGCCTGGCCCAAGATCTGGATGCCGCATGGGAAGTGTTGGCAGAACCCATTCAAACTGTGATGCGTCGTTACGGCATTCCCGAGCCCTATGAAAAACTCAAGGCGCTCACCCGTGGTCAGCGCATTGATGCCGAAACACTGAAGACCTTTTTGGCAGGCCTAGAATTACCCGAAGAGGCGCTTGCCTCGTTATTGGCCCTGACGCCAGCAACGTACGCCGGCAACGCGGCTCAGCAGGCAAGTCAAATCACCGATTACGACGGCGCGTGAAAAAACCACGTCTCACACTTGAGCCGCGGCATTTTCTCAAGCATCACTGGCAACGTGAGCCCTTATTGCTGCGTCAAGCCATTCCCGATTGGCAGTCGCCCCTATCGGCGGAAACGCTGGCGGGGCTAGCCATGGAGGCCGGTGTTGAGAGCCGGATCATCGGCCACAATCATGGCGTCTGGGAATTACAGCACGGCCCCTTCACAGAGGAAGCGTTCCAGCGCACTGATCAGTGGACCCTTTTGGTACAGGGCGTCGATCGATTGTTGCCCGAGGTGGCGGCATTGCGCCACTGTGTCGACTTTATTCCCTCATGGCGTTTCGATGACATTATGGTCAGTTGGGCTGTCGATGGCGGTGGTGTAGGCCCACACTTCGATCGCTACGACGTCTTTCTACTACAGGGTGAGGGACAGCGACTGTGGCGCCTGGGCACCCGGTGCGACGAAGACACCGCACGACTAGAACACGAAGACCTCCAGTTATTGCAACAGTTTGAGACCGTCCAAGAATTCCTCCTGAATCCCGGCGATGTCTTGTATGTGCCCCCAGGCATTGCCCATTGGGGCATCGCACAGGGCCCCTGCATGACGTTTTCCCTTGGCTTTCGCGCGCCATCACTGCCGACACTTATGGGACGTATGGCAGACAGCATTATAGAGCGGCTCGATAGCCATCTTCTGCTCGAAGATGGTCATAGCCTGCGAGTACCGAGCAGGCCAGGGGAAATCACCGAACAACAACGTGTGAATGCGCAAGAAGCACTTATCAACGCTATTACACACCTCGATGATGGGCGCTGGTTGGGTGAACTGGTTACCGAGACACCCAGTGATGAGGATCAACTGCTCCCCATGACGCCGGGTGCTGGGGGTTCCGACAAGCGTGTTTTGGCGCCGTGGATACGCGTCGCATGGACTGAGCACGAGAGCCACCTGACAGTATTTGTTGCCGGGCACAGTATCGATGTTGGCAAAGGGGTACTCCCCATCGTGATCGCCTTGTGTGAAGGCCGCTCCATAGGACTCGATGACGTACGAGGCAGCGAAGATGTCGATGATCTAATGGATTTACTCAATAGTTTCGACGCCCTTATTCACCCTGACGAGGCATCATGAGTGCGGATTTAAAGGCTTTACATAGCCCCGACATAGCCCCGACATAGCCCCGACATGGGGCGCTTCAAGGGCCTACCCCAAACCCGCGCGGGCGAAATAATCAAATAAGTCGGTGGGTAACAACCCCACTTTACCCCGGCGCTCGGTTGCAAGGTCAGCGGCCTTTGCGTGGATGCATACCCCAAACTCCGCTGCTTGTCTGGCCGTCAACCCCTGTGCCACCAATGCACCCACAAGCCCCGCAAGCACATCCCCCATCCCTGCGGTGGCCATGCCCGGGTTACCGTAAATACAGACACCCACCGGCCGCTCGCTGGAATCTGACACAAGGCTGCCATAGCCCTTGAGTACCACACTCGATTGCCACATTTGAGTGAGGGCATTCACAGCCCAGTAGCGATCTTGATTAACTGCATCAGTATGCGTTCCCAACAATCGCGCTGCTTCTCCCGGATGAGGCGTCATAATGGTGCTCGGCGGCAGTTCAGGGAGCTCGTGACGATGCGCGGCCAACAACGATAGTGCATCGGCATCGAGCACTGTTGGCTTCTTCATCGACAAAACCCTAGCCAGTAGCGACTGCGCTACCTTGTCAGTACCCAGACCTGGCCCCACCACCACGACGTCGACATCTTCCATACACCGTTGCAAACATTCAGTGTCTGTTATGTCGACCGTCATCAACGCTGGGCACCGAGCTAACGCAGCTTGCAACGCACTGCTGTGGGCCGCCAAGGTCACTCGGCCCGCGCCAGCGCGTAATGCCGATTCGGCCGCTAATACGCCAGCGCCCGCATAACCCTGGCATCCGCCCACGACGAGCACGTGCCCAAAATGCCCTTTATGACTATTCTTCAAGCGCGCAGGCCAATCCAAGCGCAGTCGATCAAGATGCAGACGCACTGCGGACGGCTGCTCGGTTTGAACCAGACCTGTTGGCAATTCGAGTCCTGCCAACACGACATTGCCGAAATGATCAGGGCCAGAGCCGGTATCCATACCCTGTTTTGGCACGATAAAGGTAATCGTCAAGGCAGCATGAATGGCAACTGGCTGCGCCATGCCCGTATCAGCGTTCAGCCCCGATGGCACATCGAGGCTGACAACCGGTGTGTTAAGCGCATTTAGGGTGTCGATGATTCGCTGGTGTTCAGGTCGCAACTCGCCAACGAAACCCGTGCCCAGCAAGGCATCGACAATGAGATCGGCACTATCAATTGACGCCCAACTCTCGGCGATGGTGCCGCCCACGGCCTTGTAACAAGCCAATGCTTGGTATGCCTCGCCATGAATGCGCCCCTGGGATCCAATCAAGATCACCGTCACCGCCAGACCTGCGTCGTGAGCCAGCCGGGCAACGACGAAACCATCACCGCCGTTGTTGCCGGTGCCGCAGATCACCGTAATACTCGCGGCATCGGGCCAACGCTGATTGATGTAGCTAAACGCGGCGGCTCCGGCTCGCTCCATCAGCGCATAACCATCGAACCCCCAGTGATCGATGGCAAGACGATCGATGTGCTTCGCTTGGGCAGCCGTATACAGCCGGGCTGTTAGGGTTGTAGGTGAGGCTGAACCCTTGGGGGATGCATCCGTCTCCACGGACACGGCTTAACCTGAAGCAACGAGGATACCTACCTCGTTACCTTCGTAAACGGGCGTCCACGTCTTCAGAGACTCACACATGCCATCGATATGGGCGCCCGTTTGCAAGGAAAAGCCATATTGGTGTCGGGGGCAGTATAAGACCCCATCCTCAACATCACCCTGAGCCAGTGGTTGTTCCTGATGGGGACAGCGGCTTTGCACAATATAGAGCTGACCTGCTTCCTGCAGGAGCAATACGTCTAGCTGGTCTACCTTCACCGAGCGGCGATAACCATCGTGTAAGTTAATCAACTTTTCGAGTGCTAAGAATTGCATGGACTAACGGTACGGTGCCCAACAACAATAAACAAGTGCTAGGCAGTGCAGACGCCAACGATAGCGCGCCGTTTTCATCACAACACCCGACTACAGGCCCGCCAATGACAGAACATCAAGCGCGGCCGCCAAGGGGGTAAGCTGCGCCTCTTTCACTTTGTTTTCTATGGTGGGCAGTGTTGCTCTCACCGAGGGGTCTTGGGTCAGGCGCATACGCAACAGTTCGTCGACAAGTTGACGCATCCAAGCCAAATTTTGATCGGCGCGCGTTTGCTGTAACGCGCCATTGGACTGTGCATCGTCTCGATAGCGCTCGATCATCTCCCAAATATCCGCAACACCCCGATGCTCCAGCGCCGAGCAGGTAAGCACCTCGGGTTGCCAAAAACTGGGGTGCTTTAACAGCGACATGGCGCCGCGGTAGTGTTGGCGAGTGGTATTGGCCATCGCCTCGCTGGGGCCATCTGCCTTGTTAATGACAATGGCGTCGGCCAACTCAAGAATGCCTTTTTTAATGCCCTGAAGTTCATCGCCACCACCCGGTAGCATCAGCACCAGGAAAAAATCCACCATGCCTGCAACTTGGTGTTCCGACTGCCCTACCCCCACCGTCTCGACTAAAATAACGTCGTACCCTGCCGCCTCACAGAGCAACATAGACTCGCGGGTTTTAAGGGCAACACCGCCGAGGGCGCTACCCGCTGGTGATGGTCGAATGAATGCTTCAGGGCGCCGTGACAGCTGCTCCATACGGGTTTTGTCGCCCAAGATAGACCCACCTGCAATAGGCGACGAGGGGTCCACCGCCAGTACCGCCACACGGTGACCACGTTCGATAAGCGTTAGACCAAAGGACTCGATGAAGGTGGATTTACCCACCCCCGGGACCCCGGTAATGCCAATGCGAATACTGTTGCCAGTTTCTGGCAGTACCGTATTTAACAACTGCTGACTGGCCTCTCGATCGTCTTCCCGGCGACTTTCAACCAGCGTGATGGCTTTCGCGAGGGCCCGTCGATTGCCCGTTAGCAGTGCATCAAGGTCGACCAACCGAGACATATCGCCGCTTAGCTCTGTGCAGCGTTAATGGCATCGAGTACTTTGCGCGCGGCATCAGGGATGGGGGTACCGGGACCAAAGATAAGGCTCACACCTTGCTCTTTCAGAAACCCATAGTCTTGCTGAGGAATAACGCCACCCGCAATCACAATGATGTCTTCAGCCCCCTCGGCGCGCAGCGCCTCGATTAGCTGGGGCACCAGTGTTTTGTGGCCTGCAGCCAAACTGGAAGCACCCACCACATGCACATCATTTTCAACGGCTTGACGCGCCACCTCCTCGGGTGTGGCAAACATGGGTGACAGATCAACATCGAAGCCTACGTCCGCAAACGCTGTTGCCACCACTTTCGCCCCACGATCGTGGCCATCTTGCCCCATCTTAGCCACTAACATCCGCGGCCGTCGGCCATGCTGGTCAACGAATTGCGCTATATCCTGCACGATCTCCGCCCAACCCTCATCTTGCTCATAGGCAGCACCATAAACCCCCGAGACCGTTTGTGCACTTGCCACAAAGCGCCCGTACACCGCCTCGAGCGCGTCAGAAATTTCGCCTACCGTGGCACGACGCCGAGTTGCCTCGATTGATAGGGCCAGCAGATTGCCTTCACCACTGCGCGCAGCCTCGGTAAGTTGTGCCAAGATGTCAGTGACGGCAGCATCGTCTCGCTCTTGTCGCAACCGCTCAAGGCGTGCAATCTGTGAACGGCGCACTTGCTCGTTATCGATTTCCAGAACGTCAACGTCGTCTTGGGTATCAACGCGGTATTTGTTAACCCCCACAATGACGTCCTCACCCCGATCGATGCGCGCCTGCTTCCGAGCTGCCGCCTCCTCAATACGCAGCTTTGGCACGCCACTCTCGATGGCTTTAGCCATGCCGCCTAACTGATCAATCTCGGCCATTAACTCCCGGGCTTTATCGGCCATTGCTTGGGTTAGGCTTTCCATCATGTAAGAGCCACCCCAAGGGTCAATCACCTGACCAATACCGGTTTCTTCCTGAAGGATCAGTTGGGTGTTTCGGGCAATACGCGCTGCGAAATCTGAGGGCAACGCAATGGCCTCATCGAGAGCGTTAGTGTGCAACGACTGGGTGCCGCCAAAGACGGCGGCCATCGCTTCAATGGTGGTGCGTACAATGTTGTTGTAGGGGTCTTGCTCAGTCAGCGACCAGCCAGAGGTCTGACAGTGCGTTCGCAACATTGCACTTTTTGCGTTCTTGGGATTGAACTCGCTCACAATCTCGGCCCATAACAAGCGAGCGGCGCGCATTTTGGCTATCTCGGTATAGAAGTTCATACCGATACCCCAGAAAAAGGACAGTCGCGGGGCAAAGCTATCAATGTCGAGACCCGCCGCAAGTGCCGTCTTTATGTACTCCTTACCATCGGCCAGGGTGTACGCCAGCTCTAGTGCTGCGTTGGCACCTGCTTCCTGCATGTGGTAGCCAGAAATAGAGATAGTGTTAAATCTGGGCATGTGCGAGGAGCAATGGGCAATGATGTCACCGATAATGCGCATGCTCGGTGCCGGCGGATAAATATAGGTGTTTCGCACCATGAATTCTTTCAGAATGTCATTCTGAATGGTGCCCGACAGCTGCGCCTGGGTGACGCCCTGCTCTTCTGCCGCCACCACGTAACCCGCAAGAATGGGCAGAACGGCACCGTTCATGGTCATAGAAACACTGACCTGATCGAGGGGAATGCCATCGAACAGGATTTTCATATCCTCAACAGAATCGACCGCAACACCTGCCTTGCCAACGTCGCCTGCGACCCGGGGGTGGTCCGAATCGTAGCCCCGGTGGGTGGCCAAATCGAAGGCTACCGATACCCCCTGCCCGCCGGCAGCAAGGGCTTTGCGGTAGAAAGCGTTTGATTCTTCGGCTGTAGAGAACCCGGCATATTGACGAATGGTCCAGCGGCGTCCGGCATACATAGTGGCCATGGGTCCACGTATGTAGGGCGACATGCCCGGCATCGTGTCGGTATATGGCAGGTCAGTGGTGTCACGTTGGGTGTAGAGGGCTTTTAGGGGAATGTCATCGGGTGTTATCCAGGTAAAGTCATCTGGGGTCATGCCCTTGCTTTGCGTAGCTACCAAAGCCGCCCATTCTTCCCACGTTGCCTGGTCTTTGTCGTAAACCGTCACCGTCAATTCCTTATAAGTCAATGTTGATTAAGCCCTGTTGCGATAGCACGCCGCCTGTTATGCGTGAGCGGGCTATTCGTGGGTGTGGTCGGAGGCTGGTTGATTCAGCTCAATCAAAACACCGTCGCAACTGCGCGGATGGATAAAAATCACACGACTGCCATGGGCCCCTGGGCTGGGCGCATCACTTAAAAACTGATAACCCTTGGCCTTTAATTGCGCAACATCGGCGTCGATATCATCGCTGCGAAAGCAAAGATGGTGCAAACCACCACCACGCTTTTCTAAGTAGCCGGCAATGGGCCCCTCGCCATTGAGGGGATGCACTAACTCAATACTGGTGGGTGGCAACGGGAAGAAAGCCGTCTTGGTTTTTGCGGCAGGCACGTCTTCGGTGCCCTCAAAAGGCAGACCGAAATCCTCCATAAAACGTTTCACCGCACGCTCAAGATCGGGCACTGCGATGGCGATGTGGTCTAACGCTGTAATCATAGCTAGGTCTCCGAATGTCAGAGGAACATTTGCATCAGTTCTTCCGTGTGCGTACGCCGCCGAGCGACCATGGCCTCTGGCGCCTCCACTTCCACCTTTTCATCGGGCGTCACTTTAAGCAGTGGCTGCCCTTTGCTGATAATGATGCCGTCACCCTCGACCAGCACCTCATCGACGGTTCCGGCAAAAGGTGCATATACCTTGTTAAACATTTTCATGACTTCAACGATGTACAGTGGATCACCCGCCTCGAAATGATCGCCCGCGTTGACGTATAGCGGGGCGTCGGGTGCCTCTCGGCCGTAAAACATACCGCCGCTTGCTGCCACAATCTCGTCAGATTTAGCCACCGGTGGTGGCGCCAAGGCCTTTGCCATGGCCGCTTGATGGTCTTCATCTAGCAGGCGTTCGGGGATGTGTATGGTGAGATCCTCGTTGACAGCCAACTCATAGAAACCGGTAAAGCGCGCCATTGCCGGCAATAACTCCAAGAGCTCAAGGCCGGCTTGGAAGCCACGATGAGCCGCCTGAATTTCAGCCCACATACCAGACTCAAAGTGATCATTTGCATCGGCTGACAAAGCATCACACAGCCCTGCCCAGTCATCCTGATCAAGCCGCTGACTGAGATCACTGTAGAAGCTCTCTGCCTCGCTGAGTATCTGTTGATCGTGGTCCCAGATGACATTGGCCGCCGGTGAGTCCGCTGACCAATCGAGTTTGAGGAAGTGGTAGGTATCGCTTAACACATCAACAGGGTTATCTGCCCAGCTAAGATGGCCTTTATCGTATGAAAACGCCAGTTTATTAACGCTGAGCCAACCGGCCAACAAATGAGGCGAAGCCAGTAAAGCCTGCAAAGGCCGCATTACCAGGGTCTGCTTGCGCGACAAGGCAGCCGCCATGTCGGCAGCTGCAGCTGGCGCCATGCCCACAGTGCGTACCTTGCACAGGGTCTGCCATGCCACATCAAGATCCACCCGTTCGGCTTCCCGGGTAAGTTCCCCAACCGCCGTCAGGTAGGGAACGATGAACTTCGTGGTAGGCCTTGCGTTAATCTGATTGCCCAAGAACCAGTTCACCAAGCCGTAATGAAAGGCCAAATTGGTATGAAGCTCGGGGCCGCGCAAGCTTGTTGCTCGCAGAACCTCCGCCATGCGCTCATAGCTTTGCTGGCGACTGTCACCCACAGTCAGTAACAGCGCAATATTTGAGTCGTAGGCACCGGCAAGGGTGTAATTCATGAACACATCGGTGTCTGGGTTGTGCAGACTGATGCCTTGGTCGTCTCGAATCTCGCCTTCTACCGCATCCGACCAGTATTGGATCTGACCGCCAGCACTGGGCTGCAGCGCATCATTGGTGGCGTTAAGACGGGCCTCTACACTGTCATTGAAGCGCAGTACACGCTCGGGTTTCGGCAACTTTGGCCCGTGGGCCGCCAATAACACCATTGCCTCTACCAATGACTCCACCAAGAAGCTGTCATTGGGGTCATCAGGATTCGTGAACTTCATGGCATAACAGAGTTCGCTGACCCGGTGCTCCACCTGAATACGCGTATTCATCTCCATAAAGAAATGGCGATCGCGATCGACGATGCACTCGAAGGTAGACACCGAATCCAGGCCAACTGCTTCACCAAAGCGCGCAGCCTCTTCCTCCATAGCATCGAGCGTGCGTACATCTTGGGCAAGGACCTGTGCCTCGGATGTCCTGCCAGCGCGCTCGGCTTCTGCCTGTGCCGCCAACAGTGATTCGCGAGTGACTGATACCTCTAAGAGTTTTTGCTCGTGCATTTGCAGAGAGCAGTCACGACCACCGAGGGTGATCGACCAGACGCCATTACCGACCACCTGTATTTCCTGATGGCGAGTGGTTTCAATATTTAGCTCTACCAGTACGTTTTTGTTGTCACCAACACCGGTGGCTTTCACTTCATTCAGGATTTCACGCACTAACCCTGGGGTTTTGTCAGCCTGCCCCAGAGCCACAATGCGCTGCCCCTTACCACCGCCACCGCCAATGGCTTTCAGGCGAACGCGATTTTCCGGGTAATCCGCGCTCATCTGCTTAACAGCTTCAGTAAGGGTCTCTGCCAACTCATCGATGGTGTAGAGATCGATACCCTTTTGATAACTGGCTGCCAGCACCTGATCTGCGAGGGCTTCCAGTTCTTTTGTCTGAAAAGACTCTTCGGGTACCTCGAGGGATTCAGCACGACACAAGTCTCGCAAGGCGTCGGCGCTGGTGTATTTTTTCAGCAATGTCAGCGCAGTGCCGTTATCAATGCCGGGGGTGACCGATACGCCCGCCTTCAAAGCAGTGCGTTTAGCTTCGTCTTTAAGACCTGCGTCGTGGACAGTACGCGAACATGGACCAATAAAATTAAGCCCTGCGCGCTCCATGGCTGCCACCATCGTTTCGTCTTCGGCCATGAAACCATAGCCTGCGAAGATGGCGTTGTAATCATTGGCTTGGGCGATGGCAATGATGTCGTCAATGCGTTGGAGCCGCTCTTCCTTGGTGGCACCGGTGTAATCGGGGACCCGATGTACCCGGGTCGGATCGGTTAAAACCCGCAGCTCGGGCGCCAGTGCTCGGGGATAGACGATAGCGTCTTTTTCAGAGAGCAAAATGCCGTAGTGGCTAATGCCCATCTCGGCAAACACGTCCATTGCCTCTTTCCGAATCGGGCCTCTACAGATGATCAGCGGACGGATTTGACGACAATCGAACTGCCGAACCCACGCCGAGGGATGCTCAAAGAGTTGGCGGCTCTTATGAATAAGCGGGTTGTTCAAATAATGTTCGTTAGACACGCGATATTTCTCCCTGTGACGCGACTCAGTGGAATTCACGCTGCACATCCTGCAGCGGTCCGGCTTCGTAATGGCGCAAACAGAATGCTAGGTGCTCAGTAAGCACCTGACGCAAATCATCCGGCATCACAATTTGGGAGATAGAGCCCAAGCTCAGTGCCTCCTCGGGGTTCATAATTTCACGCTCGTAGCGTTGTGCTAAGTCGGCTTCGGCGTGTTTGGCCCAGGCGCGCACTTGTTGTTCGGCTTCGGCTTGGGCGTTTGCTTCGCTCAAACCTTGAGCGCGCTGAGCCTCAGCCTCTTTGGCAATCCGCTCGGCGATACTGCTGCGAATGGCTTTCAGCTCATCTTTGTAGACGTACTCGACCCCCGCAGGGCCCATCACCGCCACACGTGTGGTGGGTAAAGCCACCACAAAATCGGCGCCAGTGGGATAGTTGTTGTAGCTCGCATAGGCACCACCAAACGCGTTGCGCACCAACACAAGAAAACGGGGTGTGCGCAAATCAACGATGGCATCGAGCATGGCACGCCCCGCTTGAACGATACCGCGATGCTCTTGCTCGCGACCGGGCAAGAATCCTGTTGTGTCCTCAAGAAACATGACCGGAATGTTGTAGAGGTTGCAAAAACGGATAAATCGGGCGTTCTTATAGGCCGCATCAATATCAATCTGGCCCGAGGACACCGACGAATTATTGGCCACAAACCCCACCACATGGCCACCCATCCGACCGAAGGCGGTAATCGTGTTTCGAGCACGCTCGGCCTGTATTTCGAGGAAATCACCGTGATCGCACAACTGCTGAATCAAAATGGTGATGTCTACAGGCGTGTTGAAGCCTGTGGGTGAGTTAAATGCCTTGCGCAGCAGAAGATCAATATCGCGCGTACGGCGATGGGCCGGGTCAGAGCTGGGCTGATAAGCGGGTGCCACCAAATTGGAATCGGGTAGGTACTTGAGAATTTCACGCACTTTTCGCAGCGCGGCCACTTCATCATCCACAACAAAGTCAGTAACGCCAGTTTGGCTGTGAACATTGGGGCCGCCCAGTTCGTCGGGGGTAATGTCCTCACCCAGCACCGATTTCACGACACCTGGCCCAGTGAGGCCGAAGAAAGTATCTCTGGGTTGGATCAAAAAACTGCCTTGGCGCGGCAGGTAACTGCCCCCGCCAGCGTTAAACCCGAACATGCACATAATGCTGGGGACAATGCCGCTGATTTTGCGTAAAGCGGTAAAAGCATCGGCGTACCCGTCGAGCCCGCCGACACCCGCTGGAATATACGCGCCCGCTGAATCATTCAAGCCCACCAGAGGAATCTTGCGTTTCGCCGCCAACTCAAACAGCTTCGCCAGTTTGCGGCCGTTGGTAGCATCCATTGAACCGGCGCGCACGGTAAAATCGTGCCCGTAGATGGCAACGTCTCGGCCGTCGATTTGGATAACTGCAGTGACCAGTGAGGCACCGTCTAAATTCGGCCCCCAGTTTTGATACAACACGTGGGGCTCGCCATCGGCCAGGCAGCGAATGCGCTCCCATACCGTCATGCGCTTTTTCTGATGCTGCCGTTGAATCGACGGTATTCCCGCAGCCACATGGGGCCGCTGCTGTAATTCGCGCCCGCGCTCGAGGGTAGTCTCGTAGCGACCTGAAGGATGCTGAGAAAGTGTGGCGTCAGCGCTTTGACCAAACGGGTTTGTCAGACTTGCGTAGGGCGTCAGTGAGCCACCTGTTACAGTAGCTCCCTTGGCGTTGTTATCACTCATAGGGACACTCGTTATATGACGGGCTTAAGGTGTTATCGATGCCACGGTGCTGACGCTCGACTGCGGCTGGGTAGAAGCATCCACCAACACGTGACACCGGACACGGTGACGTTACTTTCAATGTAACCTTGGTGTCAATTTGATGCGATTTTTGCATAAGGCGCACGGCATCTGTGAACAATTGTTACTGTGAACTGGAATACAAGGAGGACGCTACTGTCTATGCCAGTGCGCTCGCCGGTCTACCAGGGTTTGCGTTCCTCGACAGTCGTAAACGGCATGAAGCCCACGGACGCAGGGATATCATCGGCGCATTGCCCTGTGAGCGCTTCACCCTGACGGACGATGACGCTGCTGCATGGATGCATCGAATCGAGGATCGCTTGAGTCACTATGGGGACGGCGCAATCGCCATCGGTCATCTCGACTACGACAGTGCGGCTGCGGCGCTCGGGGTCACCAGGCCATCCTTCCAAGTTGCATCGGTAGCCATCTATCGCTGGCATGTACTGCAAGATCATGCTCTCAAACGCAGCTGGCTTATCGGTGATGCGTCACTGCCCCGCCATGAGCTGGCGCATATTCGCTCCCGGCTTATGGCTGCCCCTAGTCCACGTGAGGACTTCCAATTACTGACGCCATTTACTGCTGAGTCGTCGCAAACCGATTACACAGCCGCTATACAGCGCGTTAAAGACTACATTGGTAGCGGCGATTGCTATCAAGTCAATTTCGCCCAACGCTTTGTCAGTTCGTTTCAGGGTGATTGCTTCAATGCCTATTTGCGGCTGCGCAATGTGGCGCCCGGGGACTTTAGTGCGTTTTTAAGACCCGCCCCTAAGCACAGCATTTTATCCATGTCGCCCGAGCGATTTCTGACTATTGATGACGGGAAAGTCATCACCCAGCCCATTAAAGGCACCAGACCGCGTCATCCCGACCCACTCGAGGATCAACGTATTGCCGAGGAGCTGAGGCTTAGCAGCAAAGATCGTGCTGAAAATGTGATGATAACCGACCTATTACGCAATGATCTTGGTCGGTATTGCGAGCCAGGCTCGGTGGTCACCAGCGAACTGTGCGCTCTGCATCATTACGATAATGTGCACCACTTAGTCAGTACCGTGAGCGGTCGCCTGAGGAAAGATACCAGCCCTGGGGCCATTCTTTTGGGATGCTCACCCGGCGGGTCCATTACGGGCGCCCCAAAAAAACGCGCCACGGAGATTATTCGCGAACTCGAGACCCAGCCCAGGGGCTGCTATTGCGGTAGTGTTTTTGCACTATGGCCCGATGGCCAATTGCAGTCGAGTATTGCTATCCGCACGCTCGAAGCGCTCGATGACAAGCTCTACTGCTGGGGTGGGGGTGGCATCGTGTACGACTCAGAACCCGACGCCGAATATCAAGAAACCCTCGACAAAGTGGGCGCTTTCATGCGCGCCCTTGAGGCATCATCAATAAGTGGGTAGCTCGATGTGGCTATATAGCTCATGGCGCTCTGTGGGATTGGAACGCGACAACGCCTCTTGAACAATATCGCGCGTTAGATGGGGCGCTAACTCAACAATGAAGTCATACATATAACCCCGCAAAAACGTGCCTTTTCGGAAGCCTAAGCTGGTAACGCTGCTTGCGAATAAGTGGCCCGCATCAATCTTCACTAAATCAGCATCGAGCGCTTCGTCGTAGGCCAAGCCCGCGATAATACCAATGCCCAAGCCCAGTCGGACGTAGGTCTTGATGACGTCAGCATCGACCGCGGTGAACACCACTTTTGGCTCCAGACCTCGAGAACTGAACGCATCATCAAGTTTCGATCTGCCGGTAAAGCCGAAGGTGTAGGTAACAATAGGGTGCTCTGCCACTGCCTCTAAAGAGACATGTTCGAGTTGTGCCAACGGGTGGTCTTTTGGAACAACAATGCAACGATTCCACCGATAGCATGGCAGCATAATCAAGTCTGAGAACAACTCCAGAGCCTCGGTGGCGATGGCAAAGTCCACGACCCCTTCAGCCGCCATCTCCGCGATCTGCATGGGGGTTCCCTGTTGCATGTTCAGTGAGACATCGGGATAGGCGCTGATAAATTCTTTAATGATACCGGGAAGAACATAGCGCGCCTGCGTATGGGTTGTAGCAATCGACAAAGCACCGCTGCGCTCATTGGAAAACTCTTGGGCAACGCGTTTGATGGAATCGGCTTTGCGCAGTATCTCCCCAGCCAACGCCAAAATGACTTCGCCTGCAGGGGTCACATGTGTCAAGTGCTTGCCGCTTCTGGCAAACACCTCGACACCCAGTTCATCTTCCAATAAGCGAATCTGCTTGCTAATACCCGGTTGCGAGGTAAACAGACTTTGGGCCGTCGCTGACACGTTCAGGTCGTGATGGGCGACCTCCCATATATAGCGCAACTGCTGTAATTTCACGCCGACCTCCCCTAACCGCTACTTTGGCCTCGCCCCATGGACGACCGCGAGCATGACCTGAGCAAAAGAAATAAAAAATACTTTTTTTATGCTAATTGTCGGAGCTTACATCGACTTTCGCTTGGTTTGCTACCCCGTGGGGCACGTGGCCGGTGGTGATATGTTCAGCAGCCAGATGGCAATGGGTTTGCTGATCATCAAAAAACACATCGGCACGATAGGCTCGAAGAAATTCGGTTTTGTTCATACCGCCCAAGAAAATCGACTCATCAATGCGAATATCCCAAGCGCGTAATGTGCGTATGACCCGTTCGTGTGCCGGAGCAGAGCGCGCTGTCACCAGCGCTGTACGAATGGGGGATGCGGTAGCGGGAAACGCACTTTGCAGACGCTGAAGGGCGAATAAAAAGCTCTTAAACGGCCCACCTTGTAAGGGCTCGTGCCTAGCTGCCCGTTCACTGGCAGTGAAAGCTTCTAATCCGCCCTCTTTGAAGACACGCTCCGCCTCGTCAGAAAACAGCACCGCATCACCATCGAAGGCAAACCGTATTTGTCGGGCATCCGCGTCTTGACGTGCGCCGGACACCAAGGTGGCTGCCGCCACGTTGTTCTCTAATGCTTTACGCACATCGTCGGACTCGGATGATAAAAACAGCTGACAACCGAAGGCGTGAATGTAACGCCACGGGGGTTCGCCACCGCAGAACGCTGCGCGGGTAATGCCCAATCCATAATGCTCAATGGAATTGAATACACGCAAACCCGTGTCGGCGCTGTTGCGCGATAGCAACACCACCTCGACCCCCAATGGATCCTCTACTTGGCTGTTAAGGTCTAGCAGCTTGCGCACCATGGTAAATGCCTGCCCCGGTGCTAGCGGATCTTGCTCGTGGGCAATCTGATAGCGCGAGTAGGCCTCTAGCCCCTCCTCTTCAAACACCCGATGCGCCTCATCGAGATCAAATAACGCCCGAGAAGAAATGGCAATGACCAGTTTCTCTGGGTGCATGGCAGCCATAACAATTAGCCTGCCGACAGCTTGTCAGCAGCCTACGTGAAATACGTACGGCTTAACTTGAAGACCACAGGGGACAGCAATAACAAGCCAATGAGGTTGGGAATGGCCATAAACGCATTAAGGGTATCGGCGATTAGCCAGACAATGCCAAGGTTTAATCCCGCGCCCACGGGAATAGCTAAGACCCACAAAACCCTAAAGGGCACGATGCCACGTGTGCCAAATAGGTAGACGACACAGCGCTCTCCATAAAACGACCATCCGATCATGGTGGTCACCGCAAACAGCACCACACCCACGGTTACAACCCACTGGCCGCCGGGTATGCCCTGAGCAAATGCCATGGCAGTTAGGCTGGCGCCCGACTCACCGGTTTCCCACACACCGGTGATGACAATGACCAGACCCGTCATGGTACAAATAATTAATGTATCGATGAGGGTGCCCAGCATGGCAACTAGGCCCTGCTCCACCGGCTCGTTGGTTTGCGCGGCCGCATGGGCAATGGGTGCACTGCCTAGACCCGCCTCGTTTGAGAAAACACCACGCGCCACACCAAATCGAATTGCCGCCCACACCGTTGCGCCAGCAAAACCACCCACGGCTGACGCGCCATTGAAAGCATCAGAAATAATGGTAGAAAAGGCCGAGGGAATGGCA
>CBFHTF010000055.1:0-16519 GCA_965658685.1 Luminiphilus sp. | reverse complement strand
TCAGTCTGATCAACGATCAGGTCATCGGCGTAGGCGCCACTGACTGCGAGTGCGAGTGTGACGAATGTGGCGTAAAAGAAGGTTTTCATGGCTGTAAACTCCAATGGCTTACTGAGGAAGGACCGGAATGGTTTCCGTCAATGGATTGTTACTGTTGAGACTATCGAGGAATACCAATAAGTCATCGACGTCCTGCTCGGATAAACCCAGAGGCTGCATCATGGGGGACAAGCCCTCCACGGGTTCCCCCCCGCTGTTGTAATGTTCAATAACCTCGCGCAGGCTTTGAAAAGCGCCATTGTGCATGTAGGGGGCGGTGCGGGACAGTTCGCGCAACGTTGGTGTTTTAAAGGCGCCCATCACCACGCGTATCGGGCGCACGGCGTAGCGACCCGGATCTTGCTCGCCCTGATTTGGCAAGCCGATGTTGTGAAAGCCGTCGTCTTGGAAGTTGAAGTCGTGGTGGCAAACGCTACAACGGGCTTTGCCCTCGAATAACGCGAAGCCACGTTGAGCGGCACTCGACAGTGCGCTGTCGTCTCCGTTCACCCACAAGTCAAAGGGGGCATCGGTGGTAAGCAGCGTGCGCTGGTAGGCGGCAAGGGCTCTGCTAATCACGGACCCACTAATGCCCTCACCGGGGTAGGCTGCGTCGAACAGTGGTGCATATCCATCAATGGCCTGCAGCTCCTCGACCAGCTCATCCATGTCCTGGTGCATTTCGGTATCGCTAACGATTGGCCCCAGCGCCTGGGCTTCAAGGGATCTCACCCGACCATCCCAGAATTGGAATTTGTTGTAAGCGGTGTTGAGGACGGTTGGCGAGGCGCGGCTGAGGGTGGTCATATTGTGCCCCACAGCGGTTGCTAGGCCATCGGCCCAGCCGAGGGCCGGGTTGTGGCATGTGGCGCAGCTTATCCAGTTAGATCCCGATAGTCGCGGATCAAAAAACAACACTTTGCCCAGGGTAACTCGTGCCTCTGTGGTCTGGTTATTCGCGGGCGGCGGTTGAATGGTGGGGCGCTGGTAGTCGGCGCGCCCCGCAAGTGTGCCTGCAGATAGACATACCAGCACCACCAAGGTGATGGGTGCCCACACACGCTGTCTACCAAGGTCCGTGGTCGATAGGTGGTGGTTAGTTTGTTTCATTTCAGCGCCTCAGCTTTGCTCGAGTGTCGAGGAGTGTTCCAGACATTCGATTGCTGTCTGCAGTGTAGGGCAAAATCGAGAGATTCGCGATATTGCAGCGATTGTTGTCCGGTGTGTCGACACCGTCGACGATCCTTTCCTATACTGCCGCTCATCGCGTGGCGGGCACGCAGGTGTTTTGCCGCATTTTAAAGAGAACCGACAGATAAAGGACGCTCCTATTATGGCGCTGGTTGATTTGGAAAACTTGAAGTCACTCGTCAAAGCAGGTTCAAGCGCTGCCGATGAGCGTGACACGTTCAAGCAGTTGTTGCTCACCATCCTCACAAAGGCTTCTCGTGTTGATCTTCACACCGATGGTGCTGAAGTCGACATGATTCAGCGCATCATGCAGGAGTACACGGGTGAGAGTTATGACAGCGCCACTATCCGTAGTGAAGCGATTGCTCAGGCTCAGGAGAACTCGCTGCGCCCAGTGGCAAAGCTTGCCTCGAAGGTTTCCGAGGATATGCGGGTGCTGGCCATTGGTGCGTTGAAAGAGGTAATGACCGCCGACGATCGTGTCAGCTATGCCGAAATTGATTACTTCAACGCAGTTGCCGCGGCTATGCGCGTGAGCTTCGCCGACGTGGCGGGTTTGTTGCAAGACTGAACCCGCGCACGGCGAAGAGATTGGTACCGGAGGCCGGACTTGAACCGGCACGCTTTTAAAGGCAACGGATTTTGAATCCGTCGTGTCTACCAATTCCACCACTCCGGCTTGGAACTGAAGGGCGCGGAGTATAGCAATTTCGTCACAAACGGCAATCACAGAGTGCCAGAAAGTTCGCAGTAGGGTACACTCCGGCACCAACTCAGGCGTCGGGACTGGCCCGGCGGCGTGTTTCTGAGTATCTCAAGGGGAGAAAAGGCATGGCGATGACGCTGGTTAAGAAAACCGCAGATTATCGAATTTTCAAGCGCGGCGATGAGCGCTACGCCGTTCAAGATGCGGCTGGCAAGTCCGTTAATGGCGAGGAGAAAGTGAATGTGTTGCTCGCTGAATCACTGATTACTGTCAGCGCGCCCTCGGCACCGGAGCCAGAGGCAGAGCCCGAAGCCGAAGCATCCACTGAAGAGGCTGCAGAGGCGCCAGAAGAGTAACTTTCGTTCTGTTACAGCGAATAACTCTAGAGCCGGCAACTTGCCGGCTTTTTTGTGACAGGGTTTCATGCCGGTCCCCCGTCATCCACTGAACAGGAGACTGCCGCACAATGATGCGCCGCCAAGACTTCTCATTTGATCTGCCCCAAGATCTCATTGCCCAAGAGCCTTTAGCCGAGCGCACGGCGTCTCGCCTGCTGGTGCTCAATGGCGCGTCGGGTGCTGTTGAGCATCGGCAGTTCACAGATATTGTCGATTGGTTGAGTCCAGATGATCTGCTGGTATTTAACAATACGAAAGTGATTCCGGCGCGTCTTTGGGGCCAAAAACAAAGTGGTGGCCGCGTCGAATGTTTGATTGAACGCATTCGGGGCGATGGCACAGCGGCGGTTCATGTCCGTGCGAGTAAGTCACCCAAACCCGGCGGCTGTATTTATGTCACCGCTGATGAGAATGCCGACGTCAGCGAGTTCAGTTTGCGGGTGATCGGCCGCGAGGGCGCCTTGTTTATTCTTGAGCCAGAGCAGGGTACTTGGCCTGAATTGTTGCGACGATTTGGCCATATGCCCCTGCCACCCTACATTGAGCGACCCGATGCAGATAGCGATAAAGAGCGCTATCAAACCGTATTTGCCAAAAATGAGGGTGCGGTGGCGGCGCCCACGGCGGGATTGCACTTCGATCGATGCCTTCTCGAGGATATTCGCGCTCGTGGTGTGGCCAGCGTCGAGCTTACCTTGCACGTGGGTGCGGGTACTTTTCAGCCAGTGCGAGTCGACGATATTCGTCAGCACGCTATGCACAGCGAATATCTGGAAGTGTCCGAGTCGGTTGTTGATGCAGTGGCGGCGTGCCGGCAACGGGGTGGGCGAGTGGTGGCTGTTGGCACCACCGCCGTTAGGTCTCTGGAGACGGCGGCCCAAACGGGCCAGCTAAAACCTTTCCAGGGAGAGAGTGATATCTTTATTTACCCCGGCAAGCCATTTCATGTGGTCGATGCCATGATTACGAATTTCCACTTGCCCGAGTCGACCTTGGTAATGCTGGTCTCTGCTTTCGCGGGTCGCGAGCAAGTGCTCGACGCCTACGCGCAAGCTATTCGGCAGCGCTATCGATTTTTCAGCTACGGTGATGCCATGTTAGTGACACCCCATCCAGACGCCAGAGCCCAGGGTTTGAACGATGCAATTTGAGCTGTTGAGCAAAGACGGAACCGCGCGCCGGGGTCGAATGCAATTTGAGCGCGGGGTTGTGGAGACGCCTGCATTTATGCCCGTGGGCACCTACGGCACCGTCAAAGGGATGTTGCCCCGCGATATTGAGGCCATCGGCGCTCAAATCGTGCTCGGTAATACCTTCCATTTATGGCTCAGACCGGGCACTGACATTATTCGCCAGCATGGTGACCTGCATGATTTTATGTCTTGGCAGGGGCCTATTTTGACCGATTCGGGCGGCTTTCAAGTGTTCAGCCTGGGCGCTATGCGCAAGGTGGCTGAAGAGGGTGTGACCTTTCGCTCGCCGGTCGACGGGGCGAAAGTGTTTCTCGACCCAGAGACCTCCATGGCCATCCAGCGAGATTTGGGTAGTGACATCGTCATGATTTTTGATGAGTGCACACCGTACCCCGCCACAGAAGACGAGGCCCGGCAGTCGATGGCGCTGTCGTTACGCTGGGCCCAGCGCAGTAAACAAGCACACGGCGATAACCCTTCAGCCTTGTTTGGTATTGTGCAGGGCGGCATGTATGAATCACTGCGGCGGGAATCTCTGGCGGGCTTGGTTGATATTAGCTTTGATGGTTACGCCATCGGTGGCTTGTCAGTGGGTGAGCCCAAAGACGAGATGATGCACGTGCTTGATGTCACTGCAGACCATCTACCGGGAGATAAGCCGCGCTATTTAATGGGGGTCGGCACGCCCGCTGATTTGTTAGAGAGCGTGCGTAGGGGTGTTGATATGTTTGACTGCGTGATGCCGACCAGAAACGCACGCAATGGCCACCTGTTCACCAGCACTGGCGTTATCAAACTAAAGAATGCCCGGCACAAGACTAGCACTGCGCCCATTGATGCCAACTGCGATTGTTACAGTTGCCAGAATTTCAGCAGGGCATACCTCCATCATCTAACCAAGTGCAACGAGATGTTGGGTTCACAGTTGGCTACTATTCATAATTTACGGTACTACCAAACACATATGGCGGGTATACGTCAGGCCATTGAGGCGGGTGAGCTCGATCAGTTTGCAGTGGCGTTTTACAGTGCCCAGTCGAACCCTGAGCCCTGATTGACAGGGCCAGTGCAACCGTTGGGAAACACAGGAGAATCAACATGAAATACGCATTGGCAGATAAGCGGGTTCGGCTAGAGGGCGATGGACATTTCATTGCACCCAATGCGGCGGTTATCGGTGATGTCCTGTTAAAAAGTGGCGCCAGTGTTTGGTTTTCAGCGGTTATACGTGGCGATGTTGAATACATAGAGATTGGCGCCGGTGCCAATGTCCAAGATGGCGCTGTATTGCACGCAGACCCTGGCACTCCCTGCATTGTTGGCGACAGGGTGACCATTGGTCACAATGCCATGGTGCACGGCTGTACCTTGGGTGAGGGCACGCTAGTTGGCATTAATGCCGTCGTGCTCGATGGCGCTGTGGTGGGTAAAAACTGCTTGATTGGTGCTGGCGCATTGGTAACGGGCGGCACCCAAATACCCGACAACTCGCTGGTTTTAGGTGCGCCCGCAAAGGTCAAAGCTACCCTGAGCCCAGAGCAAATAGCGGCGATGGCGGCGGGCGCGAGCCACTATGTTGAGAATGCGCTATTGTTCAGCAATGAATTAGAGGTGATGGATGACTGAGCAATCTGTGAAATCCCCATGCATCGCCGTGTGTGTGCTCGACGTGGATGATATCTGTGAAGGTTGCTTCCGCTCGGGCGAAGAGATCACGGATTGGTTCATGGCAGATGACGAACAAAAGCGTGAGATTCTAGCGCGTTGCCGAGAGCGTCGAGAGGCGCGTCAGACCATCAAGCTGCTTTAACTCTTAGGTGATTCCCAACAATTAGGGTTGCTTAGCCAGTCGAGTAGGTGCCGTGCTTCTCTGGGATGTCCGCGCTAGCTAATGGCCGTGTCATCAACGAGGGGTTTGATTCGCACTTGACTAATGAGTGTGCCCTCAATGGCCTCAACCTGCAGCAAATAGCCGGGAATTTTTACCGCCACCGCGCCACTGGGAAAGGCTTCTAAGGCTTCAAGTGCCAAGCCACTGAGGGTCTTGGGGCCGTCTGTTGGCAGATCCCAGCCTTGTTGTTTGTTGAGATCCCGAATGCTGATAGTCCCCGAACACAGATGACTGCCATCGTCGAGCGATTGGATGGCCTCACTTTCCTCGGCAAGGTTGGATGTGAATTCGCCGACGATTTCTTCAAGGATATCCTCAAGGGCCACCAGTCCCATGACATCACCATATTCATCCACCACCATCCCTAGGCGAACCTTCTTTTGCTGAAATTGCAGCAGTTGCGTATGTAATGGCGTGTTTTCTGGAATGAAATACGGTGCTTCTATCTCCTGCATTAAGGCGACTCTATTGAGGCCATCTGTACTGAGTACACGGCTAAGATTACGCATGTGTAAGACACCTTTAATATCGTTAATGTCCTCTCGCCATACGGGCAGCAGTGTGTGCTTACTTGCTTGGAGCTGTACGAGGATGGCATCGTCATCGTCGTCGAGATCGATACCGTAAACTTCGTTGCGCGGCACCATAATGTCGTCGACGGTGACCTGCTCTAAATCGAGAATGTTCACCAGCATGCGACGGTGTCGCGAGGGAATCATAGAGCCCGACTCGGTGACAATGGTGCGCAATTCCTCTTGAGAGAGGACTTCTCCGCTTTGCGTGTCGGGCCGAAAACCCATGATGCGCAAAATACCGTTGGTAATGCTGTTAATCGCGGCCACGAACGGCATGAACAGTTTCAGCATGGGCAACAGCACAAAGCTGAAGGGGAAAGCGACTCTTTCCGGGTGCAAGGCGGCAATTGTCTTCGGTGTGATCTCTGCGAAGATTAATATAACCAGAGTGAGCAGCAGCGTTGCTACAGCAATGCCGGCATCACCGTAAAGGCGGATTGCGATAACGGTGGCAATGGCCGACGCCAATATGTTGACGAGGTTGTTGCCGATAAGGATGAGGCCAATTAGCCGATCGGGTCTGTCGAGCAACTTCGATGCCCGGCGCGCGCCGTGATGGCCTTGGTTGCGCAAATGCTTCAACCGATATCGATTCAGAGACATCATGCTGGTCTCCGAGCTCGAGAAGAACCCAGAAACCAAAATTAGTAGTGCGAGAGCGGTGAAAAGAAGTCCCAGCGGGGCGTCGTTCAAGGCGCAATGCTTCGGTTAGATTGAATAGCGATGGTGTAAAAAAAATTGGGCGCTGGCAAGCATCGATTGTCTGATCTGTGATCGCCTTGGCGCATTA
This sequence comes from Luminiphilus sp., assembly GCA_965658685.1. Lineage (GTDB taxonomy): Bacteria > Pseudomonadota > Gammaproteobacteria > Pseudomonadales > Halieaceae > Luminiphilus. Next base: position 9,736 of record CBFHTF010000055.1, on the reverse strand, counting down.
GGGCTTGGCGGCCCCGCCACTGCCGTCGGTCGTTCCGTTAAACAAGCAGCTCTAACACTAACTTTGAGCCGAAGAAACCCAGGCACATGCAGGTGAAGCCCGCGAACATGAGGGTTACTGCCGTCGCTATGCGCCACCCCGAGCGCCAATGCACCACCAAAGTGACGCTGAACAACGCCCAAGCTAGCAATGTGAGCACCGTTTTGTGCACGATGTGTTGTGCAAAGAGATCATCGATAAATACAGCGCCCGCGACGATAGCGGCTGTCAACAAGATGGTTCCGGCCGTTAACAGTTCGAAGAACATGCGCTCCATTAAATCTAAGGCTGGCAGCATACGCAGCAGCCCTCTGGTTTGGTGGTGTCGCAATCGCGCCATTTGCGCTGACACCAGGCCTGCTTGGAGCGTTGCCAAGGCCAGTACACCAAATGCCACGAGCGCCAGCGTGATATGCAATATGAGCCCGTCGGTAAGCCCCGTTAGCGGTGCACCCGTTGCCGGTGCAAAGGCATTAAGCAAAACCGCAATGGCGGCCAGGGGAAACGTGACTATGACTAACATGTGTATGGGTCGGAACAGCAGTGTCGAAACGCTAAGGGTGGCCATAGTGAGCAGGATGAGCGAAGACACTCGGTAAAAGCCGAGATTGAGTGAACCATCACCAAAACTGAGTATGGCAATTAGGGCATGCACCATCACCGCTGCCATGGCCAACAGCGTCACCTGCTTTACGGGCGTTTGTTTGCTGGTTTCCAGTGTCATTAAATGGCGACCACTAGCACTTAGGTACAGGGCTGCTGCAATTATCGCCAGGGCTGCATCTAGTAGGTTTGGACTTGCGCTCACGGTTCGGCCTTGTGCTGTTTGGATTGGGTAATAAGAGTCACCTGCGTATACTACGCTATTGGCGCCCCATCGGGTGTGCTGTGCGTAACGACATTTACCGGTCAGGACAGGAACAACATGTTTGAAGGATTAAGCGAAAGGCTGTCGGGCAGTCTGAAAGCCATGGCGGGCAAGTCCCGTCTGACCGAGGATAATATCCGCGACACATTACGCGAAGTTCGTATGGCGTTGTTGGAAGCCGATGTGGCCTTGCCTGTGGTGAAGCAATTCACTGATGCGGTGAAGCAGCGTGCAGTCGGCGCCGAGGTGGCTCAAAGCCTGTCGCCGGGTCAAGCCTTCCTCAAAATTGTGCAAAGCGAACTCGAAAGCACCATGGGTAGTGCCAACGAGGGCCTCAATCTCAACAGTCAGCCCCCAGCCGTCGTGATGGTTGCTGGATTGCAGGGTGCGGGTAAAACCACATCGGTTGCCAAATTAGCCCGCTACCTGATCGAGCGTGAGAAGAAAAAAGTGTCGGTCGTGAGCGCCGACGTTTATCGACCGGCTGCTATTCAGCAGTTGGAGACGTTGGCTGCAGATGTTGGCGCCCGCTTCGAGCCTTCTGATGCCAATGAAAAGCCTATCGATATTGTTAATCGCGCCGTCGCAAGTGCGCGCGTTGCTTTCAGTGATGTGCTGCTCGTCGATACCGCGGGTCGTTTGGCTATTGACGAAGCAATGATGGCTGAGATTAGCGCATTGCATTCAGCGGTAACGCCTGTTGAGACGCTGTTCGTGGTCGATGCAATGACAGGGCAAGATGCGGCAAATACCGCCAAGGCCTTCGGTGATGCACTGCCCCTGACGGGTGTCATTCTCACCAAAGTCGATGCCGATACCCGTGGCGGTGCAGCCTTGTCGGTGCGCACAGTCACGGGCAAGCCCATTAAATTTTTGGGTGTTGGCGAAAAAACCGATGCCCTCGATCCGTTCCATCCCGATCGTTTGGCATCGCGTATTTTGGGGATGGGTGATGTGCTCTCGCTTATTGAAGAGGCCGAGCGCAAAGTCGACAAAAAGAAAGCCCAAAAACTGGCGAAAAAAGTTCAGAAGGGAGGGCGCTTCGATCTTGAAGACTTCCGCGACCAGCTGCAGCAAATGCGTAATATGGGCGGGATTGGCGCCATGCTCGATAAGTTGCCAGGCATGGGCAACATGGCCCAGGCGGCGCAAAATGTTGATATTCAGCAATTCGTCCGTATGGAAGCGATGATTAACTCCATGACCCCCAAGGAGCGTCGCAATCCCGATATTATCTCCGGGTCACGTAAGCGCCGTATTACCGCAGGCTCCGGCACTCAAGTACAAGATTTGAACCGTCTGCTTAAGCAACACAAACACATGCAGAAGATGATGAAGAAGATGAAAGGCGGCGGTATGCAGAAAATGATGCGTGGCATGGGCGGTATGATGCCCCCGGGCGGCGGCTTGCCACCGGGGGGCTTTCCGCCTGGCCGGTAGTTTTCCGGCTGGTCTTTTCCCCTGCACAGGTTTCATGTATCCTCCGCCTCCTTTATTTGCGGTCAGCTGCCGTTTAGACGGCTGACACCACCTAGATTTTATTGAGGAATCAACAACATGGTAGTTATTCGACTGGCTCGTGGCGGCTCTAAAAAGCGCCCTTTCTACCACGTCACCGTGGCCGATCCCCGCAACGCACGCAACGGCCGCTTCATTGAGCGTGTCGGTTTCTTCAATCCGATTGCTCGTGGTCAAGAAGCGCGTCTGCGCCTCGACCGAGAAAAGATTGAAGCATGGGTCGCGAAAGGTGCTCAGTTGTCACCCCGTGTGCGCGATCTGCTGAGAGAGGCCCCCGTGGCCGAGGCCGACGCAGCCCCAGAAGCGGCATAAACCAGCATCGCAGCGTAACGGGTCATGGCCGAGCCGTTAACGCTGGCGCAAATCGTTGGTGTCTATGGCATCAAAGGTTGGGTGAAGCTTCGGGTCTGGCTTGAGCAGCCAGAACTACTGGAAACCTTGGGAACACTTACACTGGTACCCGAGCGCACAGAGCGGCGGTTGCCAGAACAACGAACAGACATTATTGCCATTAAACCCCACGGCAAGGGTTATGTAGCCCAGCTGAAGGGCATTAATGATCGCAACGCCGCCGAAGCGTTAAAAGGGTGGTGTGTGCAGGCGCCGGAAAGTCAGTTGCCGGTAGCCGACGAAGGGGATTTTTACTGGCGAGATTTGGCGGGGCTAGACGTTTGGTGCTTCGACCTCGATAGCTCGCAAGATGCTCCAGCAGTGGCCCTCGGTGTGGTCGATTACATGCTGGACACCGGGGCTAATGATGTCATGGTGATTAAGGCTACCAGCCAAAGCATCGATGGTAGAGAGCGGCTCATCCCCTGGCTTATGGATGAGGTCGTAGTGAATGTGGATTTGAGCCAAGGGCGTATTGAGGTGCGTTGGTACATCGATGCCTGAGATACCGGTGCAAAATACGTCGGTACAAGAACAGCCACGGCAGTTTGCGGTGGTAACCCTGTTCCCCGAGTTGGTCGCGGGGATAGCCCAGTGGGGTGTGACAGGTCGAGCATTTGAGCGTGGTTTGTGTCAGCTAACGTTGCACAACCCTCGCGATCACGCCGACGATCGTCACGGTACCGTCGACGACAGGCCGTACGGGGGTGGTCCCGGTATGGTTATGCAAGCGCCCATATTGGACAGGGCAGTGACGGTGGCGCGAGATGCGTGTAGCCGGCCGGCCAAGGTGCTTGCTTTGACGCCCCAGGGGCGTCGGTTCGATGACAACATGGCGCGCCAGCTCGCGACGTTGTCGGAACAACAGGATTTAGTGCTCATCGCCGGGCGTTACGAAGGCTTTGATGAGCGTTTTATAACGGAATCCGTCGATATTGAGTTATCGATCGGCGATTTCGTTGTGAGTGGTGGTGAATTGCCGGCAATGTTGGTGCTTGATGCCATCATTCGCTTGCTACCTGATGTACTGGGACATCACGCGTCGGCGCAGGAGGACTCCTTTGCCGAGGGATTGTTAGACTATCCGCATTACACCCGACCAGAGGTGTATCGCGGGCAGTCGGTTCCGCCAGTGCTGCTGAGCGGTAACCACAAGGCCATTGCACAGTGGCGGCGGGCGCAGAGTCTGCACCGCACCTTGCTGCGACGGCCAGATTTACTGACAACAGCAGAGCTGAGTGTCGAGGATAAAGCGTTGTTGGCAACGTGGCAGTTGGCGTTACCAGACAACTAAATTTTACTTAACGCGACGTGAGTCGCAGGCGCAACCGAGCGCACAGCCGTTAATTGGAGAGTGTCATGAGCACCAACAAAATTATTTCTGAACTTGACGCAGAACAGATGCAAAAAGACGTTCCTGATTTTGCGCCCGGTGACACGGTAGTGGTTCAGGTCAAGGTGAAAGAAGGTAATCGCGAGCGTTTGCAGGCCTTCGAAGGTGTTTGCATTGGTAAGCGCAACCGCGGCCTCAACTCGGCATTCACCCTGCGCAAAATTAGCCACGGTGTGGGTGTTGAGCGTACCTTCCAAACTTACAGCCCACTCATTGACAGCTTGTCTGTTAAGCGTCGCGGCGATGTTCGTCAGGCTAAGTTGTACTACTTGCGTGAGCTCAGTGGCAAGGCTGCTCGTATTAAAGAAAAGTTATCGCGCTAAGGCGTTGCCTGCGCGTCGATGCCGCCCGGTGGTGCACCGTTGGCGGCATTTTTGTGGCTGTGGGTTATGTCATTAAGCATTTCCTGATAGCCCGAACTTGGTGTTGTTTTGGCGGAAACACAGCTACACTAAGTCCAACGTCACGCTGGTGACGATAATTAGAGAGGGTGTCGAGACTTTCCTCGAGTGGCGCAGAACAGATCCATGAGATCGTTATCAGGCACATCAGGTGTTCTATCAACCTGCGAAAGCGGCGGTGGGATACGTGTGTCTAAAGGTTTCACACTCATCGAGTTACTCGTCACCATGGCCATCTTCGCGCTGTTGGTTTCGTTAGCCGCCCCCTCCTATCAAAACCTTCGTCAGCGCTCACAAGTGCGCAGTGCGTTATCGGCCCTAGCGGATGCAGTGGCGCTCGCGCGTGCCGAGGCGGTGACCCGTGGTGTGCCGGTTGATATCTGCCCCTTGGTCAGCGCCGATGACGCCATCCCCCAATGTGCGATCACCAACACTTGGGAAGCGGGGTTCATGGTGTGTCCGCGCGAAGAGGCGGCAGGTATCGATCGCTGTACTGATGTCACATCGACGCCAGGCATCAGTAACTTACCGGTTCAGGTGTTTGAGCAACAGCCAGCCAATGTCACTGTGCGAGCGTCGGGTTTTAAAAGTCAAACAGTGGTTACGTTCCAGCCCGATGGCAGTTTGTTCATTGCAGGCACGTTTACGATCTGTAGTGATGGCAGTAGCGCCAATGCGCAGGCCTTAATGCTCAATGTGGCCGGCCTCAGTCGCGTAGCGGTCGATAGCGATGACGATGGCGTCGTGAATATTAGTGCTAGTGGGCAGGCCAGCTGCCCATGAACATACGCAAACACTCAGGCTTTTCACTCATCGAGGTAATGATTGCAACCTTCGTGCTGGCCATTGGTATTCTGGGCGTGGCGCAATTGCATCTCAGTAGCTTTCAAAACAACCGTGATGCGCTTTATCGCAATCAAGCCACCGTGATAGCCGACGACTTGCTGGGGCGCATTCGAGCTAATCCCAATGCCCTCGCATTGGGTGCTTACAATGCCCTGAGTTTTTTGCCCAACAGCAGTACGCCATCTGCTGTGTCTTGTGCTGCTGGCTGTACGGCACTTGCGGTGGCAGCGCGCGATGTGCACGAGTGGGCGAGGAACTTTGTTGTCGATATGCCCGGTTACCAACCCTCGCTCCCAGGTGCCCAAGGCAGTGGCAATATCGATAGTGCTGACGCCAGAGGCGAGTGCCCCGGTATGGTGAAATACGATGTGGTTGTGCAGTGGCTGCGCCCGAGTGGCGAGAGTGACCAAGTTATGTTGGTGGCCTGTTTCTGATGATGCGATGGCATAGGCAACAGGGCTTGTCCCTGACGGAGTTGTTGGTTGCCCTCGCGATCGGCACCGTGCTGTTGCTGGGCGTATTCGGTGTGTTCGTCTCGAACAGCCAGACTAACAGCGTAGAAACCGCCATTAATCGGGTACAGCAGTCCGGTCGAGCTGCCGTTGAGCTGCTCAATCGTGACATTCGGCGCGCCGGCTATATAGGATGCGACAGTATTGGGGGAACCGTCTATCTCGCGGCCAGTAACACTCAGGTACATCGTCTACTGGCGTACCGTGCAGATGGCTCTTCACTGACGCCCGACTCAACTGACAGCGTGGCGGATGTCGTCAAGGCGGGTGCAAGAGCCGGTAGTGATGTCATCGTGCTCGATTATGCCGATTACTTGGGCAACGATCTGATTGCCCAAGGCGATGTGTTCGATACCTTGGGCCAAACGTTAACCTTGAATAGCACAGCAGGGGGTGAGTGCCGCATCACAGGCGGTGACCTGTTGCTGTTGTCCAATTGTGTGACTACCCATGTGTTTCGAGTGTCCTCGGCATCAGGCTGTGGTGCATCGGGCAATGGCGTTACCATTAATACCGCCGACAATCAGGGCCCGGCTATCACCAATGCCGATGGCATTACACCCTCCGCCGCATCCTTGGCCGGGTTTCGGTACGCCGAGCACAGTGACGTGGCCGAATACCTGCAATTTATTTGGTTCGTCGCCGATACCGGGCGTGAAATCAATGGACAGACGGTGTATGCCCTCTACCGATTAGCCAGTAATCAAACCTATGCAGATCGCGAGGAGATGATTGAAGGCGTTGAATTTTTACGTGTCGAGGTGGGTGAGCGCGTAGCCAATGGTTTGCGCTTTGTAGCGCCATCGACGCCGGGCATCGACTGGGCTGCAATAGAGTCGGTGCGTATGGCTTTGCTGGTCCAGAGTTTTGAACCCGTTACAGATAACGACGACACCAGCAGCTATCAATTGTTGTCTGACACGATAACCGCCTCGGATACTATCAGTCACGGCGGTGGGCGCGTCATACGCCGTGTGTATACCAGCTCTCAAGCCATTAGAAACACCGCCTATGGGGAGTTTTAGTATGACAAGTCCCTCAAAGCAGGGTGGTGTGGTGCTCATTGTGGCCATGATTGCACTGTTGCTGGTTACCCTGATTACCTTTGCGGCGGTTCGCTCGAGCACGGTCTCATCACGCATTGCGGTCGCCCATGAATTAAAGGCTGCCACTTTCGAGGCGGCTGAATCAGCGGCAAACATGCTGGCTCGTTCAAAGCAGAACTTAGGGCCCCCGGAACCCGGCAATGAGCGGAATTTTACCAGTGGCGCCGTGGGTACGCCGCTGCCACAGTTTCTAATTCGAGGCAGTGCAACTGACGGTAGTGATGACGATGTTGCAGTGACAACCACCGGACGCGCCGTCTTTCAACGGGAGGCCGCTGCGGTTGGCTACTCGCTACGCAAAGGTGGCGCCGGTTTCCAAACCTATTTTTACGACCTTAGCGCTACCGCCACCGTGGAAGGGTCAACCAATACCCGAAGCACAGTAACCGAAGGTGTTTTCATAGAAGCGCCGCGCATTAACTAACGAGGGTCCCAATGATGGCAGCTACAATCTGGCATTATTTAAAGTCATGCAAGCGCGCAATCACCACTGTGGCGCTAACCCTTTGGATTTCTGCACCGGTCTGGGGTGACGACACCGAGATATTCTTTGGCAACTTCCAAGGCGGTGCGTTTTTACCCAACGTCTTGTTCATTATGGACACCTCGGGCTCCATGCGCAGTCGACCCAATGACAGCACTAACGAGGCCAAAATTAACATCGTTAAAGAAGCACTTAGGCAGCTCGCTTACGAGATGAGTGGCGTTAACGTGGGCCTGATGCGTTTTTCAAACCCGGGCGGCCCTGTGCTTTATCCCGTGACCTACATCGATCAGGAAATCCCCTCGTTTGGCACAGGTGCCGAGACCACGGTAACCGCTGTTGCCTCCAGCCAAAGTGATGCCACCCAGAATCTTAATACGGGTGCGGTCGATGTTGCGGGTGAATCCTCCGCCGTAGGCACAGGTGAGGATGTGACCATCATCGAGGCCTATGTCAATGAGGATGACGAAGACGCCGAAGAGTCGCGCAGTGGCGATTTCTCGAATGGTGGCAACTTTTTTGACTTTCGTGGTGTCGGCGACAAAGCAGGCATCCGCTTTTGGGAAATCGACGTCCCCCGTGGCGCGGCTGTGACCGACGCGCGTTTAACAATGACCCTGAGCAACAGCAGCGATAGAAATCGAGGGTCTTTAACGACGCGTGTGTGCGGTGATTTAGTACCGGCTCCAGATTTTGAGGACCGCAGTGATCGGCCTAGCCGGCGTGACAAGACAGCCAACTGCGTTAACTGGACGATGGACACCGCAGCAGGCGGTGTACCGGCTCTTAACAGCACCGTCGAATCTCCCAACCTTGGCCCCATCATTAATGAAATTGTTGCTGCGAATAATTGGCGAGATGGGTATTGGGCGAATAACGATATAGTGTTGTTGCTCGAGCAAACCGACGCGTCAGATGACAACGCGCAGCGTCAATTTCGCACCTACGACAATAGCAGCGATGCCTCTAAGCTGACGATTCGCTATAGCGAAGGTGGTGGAATCGTTAATAACGCTTCAGGCCTGGTCTTTAGCGGTGTCTCGGTCCCTAAAGGCGCAACCATAACGTCTGCTTACTTGGAATTGACGCCTCGAAATACCGTGCAGGGAACACCCGCCCTCAATGTGGCACTTGAGGCCGGTAGTGCTGCACAGCCTTTTGCTGGCACTGTGGATGAAATTTCAAACCGCATTACAGCCAGCCAGCTAGCGACAGAAATTACAGCACCCGGTTGGGTCGACGGCGCAACGGCGCAATTAGACATCTCCGCGCTGGTACAAACCGCTGTTAATGACGCTAATTGGTGTGGTGGTGAAGCCCTTGGATTTCTACTGAGCAGAGCCGGTGAGCGCCTCGACTTTGAAACGTATGATGGCGACCCAAATCTAGCGCCTCTGTTACGGGTCACCTACGACGCCGATAGTGTTGTACCCGGTGATACTTGTGTTGAAACCAGTCAAACGAAGCGGGTGGGCTCCTCGAACGACGACATTGAATTCAGAAGTACCAGCGGTGACGATTACGTATCGTCCAGAAGCTATATGTACATTAACGATGACGAGTGGATCGCGATGCGCTTCGCGGACTACACATTGCCCTCAGATGCGGAAATCACCAGTGCTTACCTCCACCTGGTGTCCGATCGTAATGACACTACCACCGATGTCAGGCTTGAGTTATCGATAGAGAACACGGCCAACTCTGCACCCTTGCCGGGTACCAATCCGGGAACGGCGCGAACGTGGAGTGGTGATGTGTCTTGGTCGATTAATGAAAATTGGCGCTCTGGCATCAGCTATCGATCACCGGATATTTCCAGTCTCATTGAGACGGTACTTAACAGTGACTTTAGTTCTGGTAATGCCATCACTTTGCGTGCCGATTTAGCGGCGGGTGATCGGCTAATTTGGGAGACTTACGACGATAATCCCATTGTTGCACCTATGCTTGAAATTAACTTCAAGTCCACCGGCGAAGACGCCTTTAATACCGCCCGAACCGAGTTCGTTAGTGCAGTAGATTCGTTGTCAGCCGAAGGCTTCACACCTATTCAAGACACGTTGTTTGAGGGCTTTCAGTATTACGCCGGTAACCCCGTTATTTGGGGTAAGTACCGCGGTGGTCACGACGCCGATGGCAATCGGATTAACGTAGCTAATGAATCGGCCGATGCCGAACC
>CBFHTF010000054.1:0-16671 GCA_965658685.1 Luminiphilus sp. | reverse complement strand
CAACAGCACATTGCGATCGTCGAGCATATCAATTTTGTTAATCACCAGCGCAACCGGGGCTTCGATCGACTCCAAAGCTCTCGCTACCAAATCGTCCTCGGGGGTCCATCGGGTTCGGTCCACCAAAAACAACACCAAATCGACGTGGCTCAAGACACTACTAGCCGCGCGGTTCATAAAGCGGTTAATGGCTTTCGGTTGCTCCCGATGCATACCGGGGGTGTCGACGAAAATCATCTGATCATCACCCTCGGTGATGATGCCCAGTACCTGATGACGGGTGGTCTGGGGTTTGCGGGATGTGATACTGAGTTTTTGGCCCAATAAATAATTTAGCAACGTCGACTTGCCCACATTGGGCCGTCCCACGATGGCGATGTAGCCACAGCGACTGGGACAATCATTGGACATCGAGTTTCTCCAAAGTCATGCGAGCAGCGTCTTGCTCGGCCTTACGGCGGCTGTTGCCTTTCCCAGTCATTGGTTCTGAAAGAGGAGAGACTTGGCACTGAACGAAAAAAATCTGCTCATGATCTGCGCCCTGAACATCAATCAGTGCGTAGTTGGGCAGATCTAAGCCCCTGCCTTGAAGTAATTCTTGCAGCCGGGTTTTAGCGTCGCGCTCATCGCTGAGAGTCAGCCCCTGAAAACTATCAGCGAACCAAACCATAAGGGTATCGCGCGCAGCATCAAAACCCGCATCGATGAAGATGGCCCCGACTAATGCCTCTAAGGCATCGGCCAAAATACTGCTGCGATGACGCCCGCCACCCTTGCGTTCACCGGTGCCCAGAATAAGGCAACAACTGATGTCTAGCTGACTTGCAATGTCAGCAAGATAGGTGCCGCGAACCAGCTTTGCCCGCAATCGACTGAGCTGACCTTCTCGCGCCTGTGGAAACTGAGCGAACAAACGCTCGGCAACCACATGATTCACAATGGAATCACCCAAAAACTCGAGACGCTCGTTGTTCTCTTTCCCTGCACTACGATGAGTCAGCGCCAACAGTAGCAATGCAGGGTCGCGGAATTCATAACCGATGCGCTGCTGCAACTGCTGCAGACGGAGTTGTCGGCCAGCGGATGTCACTGGTAATCACTCGTGCTGGCCGTCGCCACCAAGTCGTCGAATACCATGACACCATCGAGTCGCCAGATTAAATGAAAGCGAACTTCGTAGTTGGCATCGATGACCACTCGGCCCTTGTCGCGATAGAGGTCGATATCATCTGCCGTGATGTCATAGACCTGCGATGTCATTAACAGTTTTCGAATACGAACCCGTAAATCATCGAGCGAATCCCGATCCGCATTGTATTCAGCGGCGGAACGGGTAATGACATCGTGTACCGATCGATACTCAATGTACGGCGGCACAATGCGCAGCAACATAACCAGCGCGCTGGCAAATAAACAGATGATCAGGGCCATACCTAAAAAACTGAAGCCGTGCTGATGACTTAACCGACACTGGCTATGCGCCCCTGTGAGCCGTGTCATGGACTAGTCAATCCAGCCCAGACGGCCAAAACTGGGAACCGAGAAAAAGGATTCCCAGTGCATCCACACCGCCACCGCTTTACCGACAATGTCCTTTTCAGGCACCTGCCCCCAAACGCGACTATCGCTGGAGTTATCGCGATTATCACCCATCATGAAGTAATGTCCGGGCTTCACACGAACCGCAAAATCACGGCTTGGGCGATTGGTATCGATTTGCATTAAGTGATCATCACCACCGATTTGCTCTTCGGCAACACGAACGCTGGGACGAACACCAAATACCGGTTCAAGCCACTCTGTAGGTGCTGGCATGCCGTTGATTGTTAGCTGTTTGTCACGATATTCAATCACATCACCAGGCACACCTATCACCCGCTTAATGTAATAGGTTTTATTTTGATGAGGAGGAAAAAACACCATCACATCGCCCCGCTCGGGACTGCCCAAGTCGATGACTTTGTTACGCACCACAGGTAGTCGGATACCGTAGGTAAACTTATTCACCAAGATGTAGTCGCCCACTTCGAGGGTAGGCACCATCGACGATGAAGGTATTTGAAAGGGCTCAAAAAGAAACGAACGCAATACAAATACCGCGGCCAGCACCGGAAAGAATGAGCGCGAGTACTCGACGATCAGTGGCTCACTGGCTGAGCCTCTGACGGCTCCAGCGAATGCCGAGGCATCACTGCTATCGGCTATCTGCCACTGGGGGAATTGTTTCTTCAAAGCCGCAATTTTGGCACGACGAGACTTGGCGGCAAACAGCGTATCGAGCAGCCAAATAAAACCGCTACCAAAGACTAAACTGACGAGAACAAGGGGAAAATCAATATTCAAAAGGTGCTCCCTTTCCGGGGGTTATCCATCGACCTGCAAAACCGCAAGGAACGCTGACTGGGGGATTTCTACGTTCCCCACCTGCTTCATGCGTTTTTTACCGGCTTTCTGTTTCTCTAGCAGCTTCTTTTTACGCGTGGCATCACCGCCGTAACATTTAGCCGGCACATTTTTTCGCAGCGCTTTAACAGTTTGCCGCGCCACGATTTTACCACCTACCGCTGCCTGAATAGCCACGTCAAACATTTGTCGGGGAATCAAATCTTTCATTTTTTCCGTCAATACACGACCGCGGCTCTGTACTTGGTCCCGGTGCACAATGACCGCCAAGGCGTCAACGCGGTCACCGTTAATCAGCACGTCTAAGCGTGCCAATGGCGCCGCTTCAAACCGTTCGAATCCATAGTCCAAGGAGGCGTAGCCACGGCTGACGGACTTCAGTCGATCGAAGAAATCGAGTACCACCTCGGCCATAGGAATATCGAATATGACCTGCACCTGGTGCCCAAGGTACTGCATATCGACTTGCGCGCCACGCTTCTCTATACACAGGGTAATGACCGAACCCAAATATTCTTGGGGCGTGAGCATGGTGCAGCGAGCAATCGGCTCGCGCATTTGATCGATATCGCCCACGTCCGGGAGTTTGGAGGGATTGTCCACGTTTATTAACGTACCGTCTTTTTTAACCACCTCATAAATAACGGTAGGCGCCGTGGTAATGAGGTCGAGATCGTATTCACGCTCGAGACGCTCTTGGATAATTTCCATGTGGAGCATACCCAAGAAACCGCAGCGGAATCCAAAACCCAGCGCGTCCGACGTTTCAGGCTCGTAAAATAGCGAGGCGTCGTTGAGGGTCAGTTTGCCCAAAGCGTCTCGAAAATCTTCGTAGTCATCGGACGACACAGTGAAAATACCCGCGTAAACCTGTGGCTTCGCTTTTTGAAATCCCGGAAGGGCTGCTGTATCGGGTGCGTTACTGGCAATGAGCGTATCGCCAACGGGCGCGCCTTTGATGTCTTTGATGCCCGCAACCACAAATCCCACTTCGCCGGCCATCAGGGATTTGGTTTCAGTGCGTCGAGGCGTAAATACGCCAATCATATCGGCGCTGTATTGCTTGCCAGTGGAGCGCACCAGAAATTTATCGCGTTTGTTAAGCCTGCCCTGCTTTAACCGTACCAGCGACACCACGCCCAGGTAGGTATCAAACCAGGAGTCAATAATGAGCGCCTGCAGGGGTTTATCTCGATCGCCCTCCGGCGGCGGTATCTTCTCAATGAGATACTCCAGCGCGTCTTCAATGCCCATACCGGTTTTGGCACTCACAGGACAGGCGTCGGTGGCATCTATACCAATGATTTCTTCGATTTCGAGCTTTACCTTATCAGGGTCAGCCTGGGGCAAATCCATTTTGTTGAGTATGGGCAACACTTCCAGGCCCTGCTCAATGGCGGTGTAGCAATTGGCCACGGACTGAGCTTCTACCCCTTGGCCCGCATCGACCACCAACAGCGCACCTTCACAGGCCGCTAGGGAGCGGGAAACCTCATAGGAGAAATCAACGTGTCCGGGGGTATCAATGAAATTGAGCTGGTACTCCTCACCGTTGCGCGCAGTGTGTCGCAGAGTGACGCTCTGCGCTTTAATGGTAATACCCCGCTCGCGCTCTAAATCCATAGAGTCAAGCACTTGCTCGGCCATCTCCCGCTCGGTGAGGCCACCACAATGCTGAATAAATCGATCTGCAAGGGTCGATTTACCGTGGTCAATGTGGGCGATAATTGAAAAATTACGAATGTGGCTGAGATCGGTCACGAAGGAGCCTCGTTACTACCCGCTCCCCATTGAGCGGGCGCTTACCTGCCAGCAGCAGCATAGCCGCGGCTGGGCAAGCGCCGGATTCTAACGCAGTCCGCATCGAACTGCATGGGCAATAAGCCCGCCGTGGCGGGCTTTGGCATTTAGTCGTCCTCGGGGACTCGAACAGCCAAGAACAAGGGGCGACCACGTCGAATGAGTCGAACGGCAACCGACTGGCCCGGGCGCAAACGACCAAGTGCCGAGGTCATATCATCGAGACTCTTAATAGCCGAACTGCCCAAGCGCGTGATGATATCGCCACCCACAATACCGGCCTCGGCGGCGGGTGATACAGGCGCCACTTCCAGTACAACCACGCCTCCGGCAAGGCCAAGCTCGTCCATAGTCGCCGCATCGGCATCTTCCAGCACCAGCCCCAGTGGGTTATCAGCGCGGCTCGACTGGGGTAGACCGGCTACCGAGGGTCGATCATCCGCATCGAGTGCGCCCACCTCGACTTCAATGATGGTTTCGTCGCCGTCACGCATTACCAATACGTCCACTTCAGTGCCCGGCGCTATTAGGCCCACCACATGCGGTAGGTCAGAGGACGACTCGATGCGCTGACCACCAAACGTCAAAATAACGTCACCACTCAGAAGCCCCGCTTTTTCCGCTGGACTATCGGGTCCCACCTGCGCCACCAGCGCACCCCGTGGCCGATCGAGATTGAACGATTCTGCCAAATCGCGATCGACTTCTTGTATCGATACCCCTAACCAACCGCGAACCACCTCACCATTGTCTTTGAGTTGCTGAATGACATTGCGAACGACCATGGAAGGGATGGCAAATGACAGGCCAATTGAGCCCCCTGAGCGGGTAAAGATCTGAGAATTGACGCCAACCACGTCGCCTTCGAGGTTAAACAACGGTCCACCTGAGTTGCCGGGGTTGATAGCCACATCGGTCTGCAGGAAAGGGACATAATTTTCACCGGTTTCTGTCGGCAGGCTACGCCCTTTGGCACTCACAATGCCCGCGGTCACAGAGAAATCCAACCCGAAGGGTGAGCCTATCGCCAGCACCCACTCACCGACTTCAATATCGCGGTCTGCTGCCAACTCCAGTGTCTCAAGGCCCTCGGCATCCACCTTTAGCAAAGCCAAATCAGAGCGTGGATCGGTGCCAATCACCTCTGCATCGAACTCGCGTCGGTCCATCATGCGAACAACGACACTCGAGGCATTTTCAACAACATGGTTGTTGGTCACGATATAGCCGTCTTCTGAGACCACGAAGCCCGAGCCCATATTGCGCCGTGGTCGCGACTGAGGCCCCATGCGGAACTCGAAAAATCGACGCAAGTACTCAGGCAGCTGCTCGATGTCCTCGTGACCAGGTACACCCTCGGCCTCGGATTCCACCAAAATTTTCACCACCGCCGGTGTCGCCTCTTCGACTATGGGGCGAAAGTCGGGCAATTCCCCCCTGGCACCCAACGCTGCGAGACACATTGTGACGGCCAAAATCCATCGGTACATGCAATACCACTCCTGTTTAAGTAAGCGTTTATTTGCTCTGGATCGAGGACCCTGCTAGGTCCGCGCGATCACTGACTGGGTAGATTTACGAACATCTGCCAAACGAGGTTCAAATTGTTCCTGACGGGCCTGCAGTACCGGCAACCAGCGGATTCCAAGGAAACCGGCCGCCATCCCCACAACAAACCCTAGGGGCGCCCACGATTCTGAATAGGCTTGGCCCAACATGGCGGCTGCCATACCCAGCACCAGCGGTAGTCCATAGATGAGTAGCGATCCCTGCAACACCGCTTCCTCAGGCAATTCAATGGATACTTCATCTCCAACAGCACAGTCGCTGGCTGGACATGTTGAACTTTCAAGCGCTCGGATAAGCCCGGTCTTGCTGCCTGCACGGCTCAATGCACCGTGACCACAGCCGGCTTTCGCTGCACATCGACCGCAGGCAGAACTGCGCACAGTTTCGACCCAAACCGCGCCGTCATCAAGGGCAACCACTCTCCCGGACTCACGCAACACGACGCTAGGGTTCCTTGGGTTTGCGCCGACGAATAGCGTCAGCCAAGAGGCGAGCAGTTGCCACCGGCACCTCGCCCATCACAGTAATCAGGTAATTGTCTGCAGTACCCCGAGTGTAGGCCAACGTGCTGCCACGCAAAACAACCCCCTCGCCATCGGTCAGTGCCCTTGGCTGCTCTTCAATGAAGACTGTCACCGACGCCATGCCGTCACTGGCCACAAGAAAGTCCACGGGCTCCGAGCCCTCGGCAATCAGGGCAAAACCCGGGGGTAAACCGGCAAAGCCATAACCCGATGACTCTGTCGACACTGCAGGTACTGGCTTGGGTGGCGTCTGGGTGAGGGCCACATCGGCGAACTCAAAACGTTCCAAAATTTGGCCCTCGGGCGTTGCGGTAACCACACGCAGTGGCATACCCGACACCCGGTCAATATCCATAAGATAACCCAAACGCAGGGTATCTCGCGGCCGCGCCGAAAGCCGCCATGTGGATCGTCCGGCTACCACCTGATCGCTGGCTTCGACAGCGAAGGAATACCATTGCTGTAAGTCGCAGAGCCCGCTGGGTTGGCCCTGTGCGGGCAGTGTGATCGTCTGTGGCTTAGCGGACCGATTCAAACGAGTATATTGCACTGAGCCCTGAGCAGAGGTGGTATCAACCGCAACGAATTCACGATCATTGCTGTATTCAATGAGTAAGGTGCCGCGATACCCCACACGTTGTCCCGCCGCCAACATCGCCCGCAATCGGCTGGCAAGCTCGGCGGGGAGTCCACAGGTGGGTAATGTGCTCTCTTGGGCGCTATCACTGGGGTCGTCCCTGGTTTCGTCACTGCGTTCGGTCGCGGCCACGGCGGGCTTCGTGGCATCTTCAGGCGCCGCCTGGCTAACAGCAGCCAGAGTAGCCAGCACAGCGAATGCCACAACAGGCAAGAATATTGCGGGCTGGCGAAAGAGTCCCTTACTCACTTGCAGCAATCTCTCAACAGTCAATGGATAACCGGGCTGTCACTCGTGGATGAGGCCTCACGTTCTAGCGTCGATCGTCGGGCAGACGTACATAGGGAATCAATACATTGGGCTGAATGGTGGCGGTTGCCTCGGCATGGTGGCTGCCAAAGCGTTGCATACGCTCGCGCGCCAATTGCTCGTAGACGCGGGTCACGCTGGAAGGTTGAGCTACCCCCTGCTGGCGCGCATTCATGGCATTTTGGCTACCACCGAAGCGGGCCTGCACAGGCGCAACCCCTTGCACGGGGACCACACCCCCGGGCAACTGCACAACTGGAACATTGCTGCCACCGTTATCGCTAAGCAGTGCCTGCCCACCAAAGACCACGCTCAGCGTCACTGAAGCTGCTACTGCCAATGACGCTAACGGTCCGGCGCGCCGGCGGGTTACCGGTGTGGTCAAAGCGTCCTGCACCGCATCGCTGACATCAATAGCCGGGGTACCACGCCCCGTTCGGCGTACCGTTTGAGCTTCCTGCAGACGCCGCCAGTGGTCTCGAGCATCGGCATCAGACTCGATGGCCTTCAGAATCCGAGCGAGGTCCAGATCATTACCTTCCCCGTCCATCACTGCCGACATCGCCTCGCGAAGCGCTTCATTTACTGCCATTGCTGTCGTCTCCGTTGGGGTTATGACAACCCCTCCATTTGTGCTTTGACGCGGATATCTACCACCTCTCGAGCCCTGAAAATCCGCGATCTTACCGTGCCCACGGGGCAGGCCATGACCTCTGCAATTTCTTCGTAACTAAGGCCGTCGAATTCGCGCAGCACGAGGGCAGTGCGCAATTCATCGGGCAGACCTTCCATGGTCGTTTTCACTACGTTGGCGAGTTCTTCGCCAAAAAACGCGTTTTCCGGTGTTTCCGTTGTCCGCAGGGACTCCCCCTCATCGAAATACTCGGCATCATCGATGTCCGCATCCGCGGAGGGCCTTCGACCTCGCGACACCAAATAATTTTTTGCCGCGTTAGCCGCTATTCGGTACAACCACGTGTAGAACGCACTATCACCCCGAAACTTAGGCAGCGCTCGAAACGCCTTGATAAACGCCTCTTGGGTAACATCCTCAACTTCGCTGGCATCATGCACAAAACGGGACACCAACGTTGCAATGCGGCCCTGATACTTCAATACCAACAAATCGAAGGCGCGTGTATCGCCTTTTTGCGCGCGCTTCACCAATTGCTGATCGGTTTCCCGAGCTGTCACGTAACCGCCTTTTCACTCTGCTGCAACCCCGGGAGGCCAAGCGCGCTCCTACACGAACTGTTGCTAGGACTGTACTGTAGCGTCAAAGTTCCCGCCTCTGTAGCAAAACGTAAATTGTTGGGACCACAAATCCCGTTAATCCACCAAGATTGAGTAACATGGCCCAACATACAAGTTTCGACGTTCTCATTATCGGCAGCGGCGCTGCTGGACTCAGCCTTGCATTGCAGTTGCCCGAGCATTTCAACTGCGCGGTGCTGTCCAAAGGCGATCTCGCGTCAGGATCGACGTTTTGGGCCCAGGGAGGCATGGCCGCGGTATTGCATGACCGCGATAGCATTGATGCACACGTTGCCGATACCCTGCGCGCTGGCGCCGGTCTGTGTCACGAGCCTGCAGTGCGTTTTACTGTGAGTCAAAGCCGATCGGTTGTCGATTGGCTGGTTGCCCAAGGGGTAGATTTCGACCTTCGCGATGACCTACCCGACCCAGAGTTTCGGGAATTTCACTTGACCATGGAGGGGGGCCATAGCCATCGACGGATACTGCATGCGGCTGACCGCACGGGTCGTGCGATCGCTGAGGTATTGAACGAGCGGGCAAAATCCGCTGCCAACATCACGTTGCTCACTAACTATTGCGCGGTCGACCTTATCCAACAGGATGGACGCTGTGTGGGCGCTTACGTGCTGGATACCCAGCATCAGAAGGTTGAAGCAATGAGCGCCCGAGCCGTGGTGCTCGCCACTGGGGGCGCCAGCAAAGCCTACCTGTACACCTCGAATCCCGATGGCGCCAGCGGCGATGGCATTGCCATTGCGTGGCGCGCAGGCTGCCGGGTAGCCAACCTAGAGTTCAACCAGTTCCATCCAACCTGTTTGTATCACCCCCAGGCCAAGTCGTTTCTGGTAACCGAGGCCCTGCGGGGCGAGGGCGCCCATCTGATCTTGCCAGATGGCGAACGTTTCATGCAGCGCTTCCACGAACGGGGCGAATTGGCACCCAGAGATGTGGTAGCCAGAGCCATCGACAGTGAAATGAAACGGTTGGGCTTGGAGTGTGTGTATCTGGACATCCGACACCGACCCGCCGATTTCATACGACAACACTTCCCCACCGTGTATGAGCGCTGTTTGGCGCTGGGTATCGACATCACCCAGCAACCCATCCCCGTGGTACCCGCCGCCCATTACACCTGCGGTGGTGTGGTTGTTGACCAGTATGGCGCTTCTGACTGTCCAGGGTTGTATGTGATCGGCGAAACGGCCTGCACTGGGCTGCATGGCGCCAACCGCATGGCCAGCAATTCACTGCTGGAGTGCTTTGTTTATGCCACCTCGGCGGCGAAACATATTGCCGCCACCTGCCCCGAGCCCTCGTTTCCGCTCCCCCCTTGGGATGACAGTCAAGTGCGAACATCCGATGAAGATGTGGTCATTAAACACAACTGGCTGGCATTGCGACGGCTTATGTGGGATTACGTGGGTATCGTGCGCACCGATCGACGCCTGCAATATGCCCGTGAGGCAACCGCATTGATGCTCGATGAGATTGACGACTACTACAGCCGCTTCACGATCACCAGACCGCTGCTAGAGCTGCGCAATCTGGGTCTGGTTGCCTCGTTAATGATTGACTGCGCGCTGCAACGACAAGAGAGTCGCGGCCTGCATTACAACCAAGATCACCCCAACATCCTCAGCGTCGCACACAACACGTTGCTGACGCCACCGGGCTCGACGTATCGACCGGACAGCGGTGAGCACCTGCCATCCTATGTCGATATCGGTTAAATGCGATTTTTAAGACTTGAGTTTAGCGCTGTTGTGGGCGCGGACCAGTGCCACACCAGACGCCAGTTCAGGATCGTCCACACTCTCGCGTCCCATAATCCAATTCATCAAGTCCTGATCCTCACAAGTGACTAATCGGCGGAAAATGCGTTTATCCTCCTCCGATAAATCGCGATAGCAAGCATCGACAAAAGGCGCTAGTAGCAAATCCAATTCCAGCAAGCCGCGCCGACTGGCCCAGCGCATGCGGTTGAAATCTTCAGACTCTGTCATCATCTCCGTACTCAGCGGTGGTTCAAGCGGCAGCAAGCTAACACATCTATCAATCGTAAACCGCCCTGGTCATTAAGGTAACCAGCCGTTGGCCACAAGGAGGCAACTGTGACAGAAGGTAATGTAGACGCAACAATAGGCATCGCAGAACTCACCAATGATGGACTGCTCGAGCTGGCAGGGCCTGGCGCTGGTCAATTTTTACAGGGTCAAACCACTGCCGATTTCAGCAATCTCACGCCCATGGCTGTCGTTCCTGGGGCATTTTGCGATCTCAAGGGCCGTGTCATCGCCGATTTTCTGGCTGTCGCCGTAGGTCCCGAGCGCATTCTGCTGCGGACGGATCGCTCACTCATCCCTGTGCTGATGGCGCATACACAGAAATACCTTATGTTTACCAAAGCCGAACTGACCCCCTTAGCGTGGGTGGTATCGGGGGTGTGGGGTGACGCATTGGCAGGGTTACCCGGCAATCAACCGGACGCTGCCAACGACGGTTGCGCCTACGCTCTGGAACATTCACCCGAAGGTGAAACGGGCTTCGTGGTCTACCACAGTGCAACAATGGCAGAAATATGGTCAACGCAAGCACAATCCGCCACCGCTGAGGAACACCAGTGGCGCAGTCTCAGACTAAAAGCAGGTGAAGCGCGACTAACCGCGGCCACAAGCGGCAAGTATTTACCCCAAGATCTGAACTATGATCTGCGCCAGTGGGTCAGCTTTGACAAGGGCTGCTATATGGGACAGGAGATCATTGCTCGATTACACTGGCGCGGCACCCCCAAACGTCGGCTATACACAGCCAGCGCAGCCACCACGCTATGCCCTGAACCCGGCACGGCCCTGGTCGTACAAGGTACAGATGCCACATTGGGCAGCGTGGTCAATGCTCATCCCTGGCAATCCGGCACGTTGTTAGCCATCGAGACCACTGAAGATGGCATGGCTAGAGGCTTGGAGCTGCCTGATGGCACTGTGATTCTGCCGATTGAGTGAACGACAGAGGATCTAGGCGGGTAATTGCCAATCGATAAGACCGTGCCCAAGCCGATGGAGAGCGTCATTGGTAGCACTGAACGGGCGACTACCCAAAAATCCCCGATGGGCGGACAAGGGCGATGGATGCGGAGCCTCCAGCACGATGTGTCGACACCTAGAGAGACTGGCGCCCTTGGCTTGAGCGTGCTTGCCCCACAACAGGAAGACCTTGGGAGTGGCATCGTCATTGAGAGCGGCCATAATGCGGTCAGTGAAGCGCTCCCAACCACGACCTTGATGGGAGCCCGCCACACCCTGTGTCACCGTCAGTACCGTATTGAGCAGCAGCACCCCCTGCTCCGCCCAATAGCCAAGATCGCCATGGATGGGGGTATCGAGTGCCAAATCGTCACTCAACTCACGGTAAATATTGCGCAACGAGGGCGGAATGGGTTGGCCTCGGTCAACCGAGAAAGCCAGACCGTTTGCCTGCCCCGGCCCGTGGTAAGGATCTTGCCCCAAGATCACGACACGCGTGGCCTCTAGCGAAGTCATTTGCAATGCGCGTAAACGTAGCGCCGACGGGGGAAACACACAGGCGCGAGCCTGTTCTTGGGTCAAAAATGCCATGAGGGCTCGCATGTAAGGCTGGGAAAATTCGGGGGACAACAAGGCTTCCCAATCGGCTTGCAATGGCGTTGATACTGAGTCGCTCACCCTTTTCCTCGATTTACTGGCTCTTGGGTCTATTGGCAAAGTAACATGGCGCAACTGGGTCAGGATAAATACACGCTCTATGTCCAGCGATAGCAACGCTACAAACACGATTAACGCAACCGCAGAACCCAAGATTGCTGCGCTGCGGGTTTCCGCCAAGCGACTGCTAGAACCAAAGTTCAATGCTGTCGTCACCGCGATGACCGATCATATGTTTACCCTGTCTTCGGGTGGGAACACCAGCGCCGATACCCGCAGGCAATGCTTTGAGGCATTTTCTACACTCAAAGTTCAGGGGCGCGCATTGGTTGCCGAGATGCTTTCACATGTCGACAGGGGCTATGGCACCCTAAT
The DNA here is from genome assembly GCA_965658685.1 of Luminiphilus sp. Lineage (GTDB taxonomy): Bacteria > Pseudomonadota > Gammaproteobacteria > Pseudomonadales > Halieaceae > Luminiphilus. The sequence goes on along the minus strand of CBFHTF010000054.1, from coordinate 4,117 downwards.
CACGCGCGGGCAATCTCCCACCAATGACCCAACGGCTACGGACGTCCATCTGGATCTCATTGATCTCGAGGAATTTGAAGACAAACTAGCCATTGATCGGATGGTAAAAGCCAACTCAGATCGCTATTGGGTGCAGCTCGAGGCCGTCACCTTGCGCGTGGCTCAAGTATTGAGCGTCGCGCCCACCAACATACAGCTGCCCTTCAGCGTACGGGGCTTGTGCAATGCCTATCGGGAAAGTCTCAAACCCCTAGAGTTTAGCCAAGCACTTTTAGGGGAGCTCGACAAAACATTCAGCGCCAGTTTGCTACCAGCGCTTGGCGATATCTACGAGCAGCTCAACCAACAGCTGGAGGCAGAGGGATTGCTGCCAGGACTGGAGACCGAGATCCGAAACGACGGCTCCAAACTGACACCTGCAACATCACCCCAAGCCGTCAGTGGCAGTTCTCAGCAAGCAAACAATGCCACGTCGGGCGCAGGCAGTGACCCTGAGGGGCAAACCACTTCGCCCTATCTGAGCGACCTCGTCGAAGAACGACCCGTCGCTAACCCAGCAGCTACACAACAATCGCCCAACGTGGCACCGAGGGCCTCCGGTCCGGGCCGTACGGGCCAGTTTATTACGCCCCATCAACGGCAGTATTCGCCGTCGGCACTTGAGCAGGCGGCCGCCAACGCTGGTAGCCCCGACTTTCTCCCTGGCAGAGGTGACCAGGGTCTGCACACGCTGATCGATGGCTATACCCTTGATCGGGTGCGCGCCCAGTGGGGCGACAGTGGTATTGCACCGGCCAGCGCAGAGGTGCTGGCAGCCCAGGCAACAGCCATGGCTAACCAAATCGCCGCGCTGCGTAACGATGGCTTCATGCCAGCCAATAATGGGCAACCGCTGGTGGCTCAGCTGGGTTTCGATAAGCTGGGGGCAGAACTGGAGCCGGTGAAAGGCAGTGTCAAATTGGTCGATAATTTGTACGAGACCATGCGCGACACACTGCCCCTAAGCGACAACCTTGCCAGCAGTCTCAATGCATTGAAACTCCCACTGGCGCAGTTGTCTCTCTCAGAACCCACTTTCTACCGCAATCCAGAGCATCCAGCGCGCCAACTCATCGAGCGCATTACAGAACTCGCCGCCCTCGCGCCGCGCAACAACGCTCGGATCGAGAAGCAGATTAACGACATTCTGCACGGGGTAAACAACGGCTATGACGGTAGTTTAGATACCTTCCACAAAAGTCTCAGCCAGCTGACCGATCTAGCGTTGGCCATGCTTAAACAGCAGCGCCGGTCCATCCAGCGTCAGGTGGCCGCTGAGGAAGGCAAAGAAAAACGGCAACGCGCTATCACTCAAGTTGAACAAGATCTGGTGTCCGCTCTTCGCGCTACCGAGTTACCCCAGGCGCTGCTTGCACTCATTGATACCTTACTGCGTGATGCCCTAGTGGTGATGGCACTGCGAGATGACAGCACTGTGGCTTATCACGCGATCTTGGATCGACTCGGTGCACTCTGCCAACGCCTCTTGGAAATTAGCGCCGGCGCCGAGCCCCTGTCCGCTGCGGCCGCGCAAACCGAACTGCAAGCGTTAACGGGCGCCCTCGACGACGGCGCCTTTTTAACACCCGAGCAAGATCAAACGATAAACCGCCTCCATCGGCAGCTTACAGGGGTCGAACCCGTGACCACGGCCAGCTCCACGCTGGGCAAACTAGCTGTTTTCGCAGAACCCGCTTTCAGCGAACGTCTGAAATCGCTACCGCGATTGATGCGCTGGGTACGACGGGCACGAGAATTACCCCTCAATACATGGCTCACCGATCAACTGGCCGAGGGTCGACAGCGGAGTATCCAGTTAATCTGGCGTAACGACGATGGCACACGCTTCGCCTTTACCAATGAGCAGGGCCAAAAAGTCCGCGACCTCAATGTCGTTGAACTGGCCCGCTGGCTGGGTAGCACCCTGAGGCCGCTGACACCCTCAGAGCAACTACCCATCATTGAACGTTCAGTGTTTACCACCTTAGAGCGCCGTCAGGCCGACTTGGCCTCGATGGTCACGCCCAGATCTAACACCGAGCTGGGCCGAGGCCAATTAGTGGACTGGTTGCAAAGCGTCATCCGACGCGCTCGGCGCAAAGGTCCTCAGCACAGCTTAATAGCCGTTCATACGGATGCACCCGAAGCGGTCACGCAGCTGATGGTCACGATTGAAAACGCTGGATTCGCCGTCGAAGCCCAAGGGCTCATCTCGCCAACGACCCATGGACTGGTACTCAACACCGTAGCCCTCGACAATTTGCAGCGCCACATTGCTGATCACCCGGGTGCCGCCAGTGCAGGTATTGGTCTTGCAGTGATTGATCCGGCCCATGGCGGTGCCGAGGACCTGATGAACACGGTAGCAGAGACAGCAAAGCGTGGGCTCGCCCTATCGCCGAATATGGCAGTGGTGGCTGAACGAGGCCGACAGCCCACCGATCTGGGTGTGGCGGTGCGCAACATCTACGAACGGCTGTTGGCTGACATGCCACCAAGCTTGAGCCTGCGACGGGTACATCGCAGCGGTTGCATGGATCCCGATGAGCAGGAGCAGGTCTATCAGGTGCTACTCGATAGCGCGGCTGATACCGCCATTGAGCTGAGCCGTGCACCTGGCTACCACTCAAGCGCGCTAACGATTGCCCTAGATTGCCTAAAAGTGAAAGCCGTGTGCGAATTTGCCGAACAAATCGCGACAGCTGGTTACGAGGTTCCGGCATTCAGCATCAGATTGAGTACCGATGCGGCACTGCACCACGACTTTCTCGATTTTGTACTTACGCAGGTGTCCAACAGCGGCATTGGCACTGACCGGCTGTGCATTGAACTGCGGGATTCTTCATGGCTAAGAGAAGAATCACGCATTGCTGACTTTGCCCGCACCCTCCGCTCTATCGGTTGTCATATCGCGATTAGTGGTGTGAACCCAAGTAGAGGTACCACGTCGCAACTGCAACAACTACGCCCCCACATGCTGGCCCTCGATACGTCACTATGGCCACCGGATGCCACACGAGAGCGGCTACCTGCGCTGCATCAAGCCATCAGCGACTTGCATCACTTAGTGGGCGAGCGTGTCGTTTTCAGAGATCAGCGTGAACGCGCTTTGGCCGCGGAACTGGGCATCGACTTTATCGAGCTATTTGATGAGCACGAAACCAGCCCCGAGCAGTTGCTTACCCAATTGCCCTCAGTGAAACGCTGACGCCCCAATCAATTGCCGCGGAAACCCAATCACGCAAAACTTTTACGTGATTTGCCACATTTTGGTACTTCAAGCGAGTAGACTACGAATAACCGCTTGCCTTGTACGGGAATCGGCTTATAATCTAAAACAACTATTTGGGGGAATAGTTTTATGCTGCAACATTCTCTTGGTATCTTGACCAAGCCTGCCACCGAGTGGCGTCGTTTAGCAGACCTCACCGAGACCCAGCGTGCCATCATGCTGCTCTACCCCATGATTTGGGCCGTGCTACCGGCCGTGGCATGGTATTGGGGCACCACGCATATTGGCTGGAGCGTTGGTAACGACGGCGGGGTCATCCGCCTAACCGACAGCAGCGCCACCGTCATCAGCTTTCTGTTTTACGCTGGCATGGTGACCTGTGTGGCTGTTATTGGCTATTTCGTGCACTGGATGTCCGAAACCTATGGCGCCGACTCATCCATCACCAAAGGCATCCTAATTACCAGTATTTGCGCCACACCCTTGTTTCTTGCAGGTGCCGTAGGGTTTTATCCAATCCTGTGGCTCGACATGATTCTGGGTGTGTTTGCACTTAGCTGGTCGACTTATCTGCTGTACACCGGCATACCCATCATCATGCGTATCCCGGAGACCCGTGGCTTTTTGTTTGCATCCGCGGTTGTGGGCATCGCCTTCATCATTTTCATTTGCTTGCTAGTGGCTACTGTCATGCTCTGGGAATGGGGCGCGGCACCGTCATTTACTGACTAACGGAACATCAGCATCCGGGCGGATGCGGGCCACGCTGCACCAAAGTGGCGGGTCAAACTGGGGGAAGATGGTCGCTGGTGTTGTCCACGAGCAATCATCAAAGGACAACGAGGA
>CBFHTF010000053.1:0-16845 GCA_965658685.1 Luminiphilus sp. | reverse complement strand
AAGAGGGTCAGTAACGGGCGCATGTTAGAGCTACTAAAGCGACCGTGAAACTCGCCTTGGAAACGTTCTGCATCGAGAATATCACCTATGCCACTGCCCGCTAATGACAGGTGACCACCCTCACTGCCTCGCAAGCGCAACCGCAGTTGACGCTCACTACCTGCTCGAAGAAGTTTTGCAGAGCCCTGAAAGTCAACGCGCCGTTGAGCGCCCGACTCAACAGCGATGCGAGCATCCGAGACCCACACTGTCTCGGCCTCTTGTAATATGGACACCAAGGCAAAGGGAGGAACACGCCTCGCCGAAGACATTGATTGGTTCAGGTCCAGCGTAAACTGGAGTCCGTTCAGATGTAAGCGACTAAAGCGTAGATCTCTTGCTAATAACGATGCCCACAAATCAAAAGCTATGTCGACCTGGTCGAATGTTAAGGGAGTTGCGTCCTGACCTCGGGGCGTTATCGACAACCGCTGCAATTTGAAGTGGGGTGAAAATCCACGCAAACCACCAGATAACCCCTCTAGGGAAACCTCGGATTCGGTGGCTTCAGATAAAAAATCAACGAGCCTGTGATCAACTCGATGGAGCTCAGCCAACAGTGCTCGCATCCCAGCGCTGTAAGCCGCAAGCGCAATGACGGCACAGACCAAGGTGTACCAGAACGTTCGAGCAAGGACGGAATAAAGGCGCGGCATATAGGCTTAATATTGAGACCAGTTAATCTCAATACCAAAAGATTCCAATAACACGCGCGTCTCCAGCAGCGGCAAACCAACGACACCACTGTAGCTACCTTCGAGACGCTGAACAAAGCAACCAGCAAATCCCTGAACGGCATAAGCACCGGCCTTATCCCAGGGTTCAGAGGTTTCTAAATACCGCGTAATCAACTGATCTGATAACACCTCAAAGGTAACCTGAGTGGACACAAGACAGTGGCGCAAGACACTTCCGTATCGCACCGCCACAGCACTGTTCACCCGATGCGTCCTACCGGACAAACGCTGTAACATGGCGCTTGCATCGTTTTTATCCAGTGGCTTCCCCAAGATAGTATCATCAATGGTTACCGTTGTATCCGCAGCCAAAATAGGTCGATCGGTGGCCATCTGTGCTTGGGCCTTTTCAATCGCCATTCGGAGTACGTAGTCATCAGGCCGCTCTTCGGGAAGAGGCGTTTCATCGATATCACTTGGAATGCAATCGAAGTCGGGCATTAGCAACTTAAGTAGTTCGCGCCGTCTAGGGCTGGCAGAAGCCAGAATGAGAGTCATCACTGCACCTCAAACTGTCGGCGCAAAGCACGCAGTGCTTCCCGCAGAGGCAACCAACACAATAACGTTAAAGGTATAGACCACAGGAACGAGAGACCTGAAACGCTCAATCCGACAGCTCGCATGAGCCAATGCTCAATCAAGAGCGCCAACGCCACCAGTACAGCCAACGTTACACTCTGCTGAAGGGCATCGAATTGGCGAATACGTTGATAGTTCAGCAGAATAAAAACGTCTGCGACAACCAAGCCGACCCCCAAAGCACCGACGGCCGAACCATTTAAAAAATCGACCGTTAAACCAGTGACGGCAGCGGACACAATACCAACACGATGGGGCAGCGCGAGGGACCAGTAAAACAAGGTCAATATGACCAGCTCGGGTCTAAACCAGCGCCATTCAAGAGGCAGAGGCGCCACATGAAAAAGCAAGGTAACGAGAAGGGTAATGGCAATTACCCAACCATTATTCGCAGCGATCATCTCTGAGCGGTAGCAGCAATAGTGGGTTTATCAACAACCAGCATGACGTGACGCCCACGATCAAGCTGGGCTAAAGGGCGTGAGGTAACTGTAAGGAAAGCCGCACCAGGTTCGGTCGTTATGGCCGTAACCTCAGCGACCGGATAACCGGGTGGAAACCGTCCGCCTAACCCCGAAGTAACGAGCGTGTCGCCGACAATGATATCGGTGGTAGTCGCCACGTGACGAACAATGAGTCTATCGATATCACCTGTGCCCTCTGCAATCCCTCGAACACCGTTGCGTAACACTTGTACCGGTACCGCGTGAATAGCATCTGTGACCAACAACGCCCTGCTAGTGCTTTCACCTAACTGCACAACTTGTCCCATCAGACCATCAGCACCCAGCAGTGGCTGTCCCTCTCGGACACCCTGGCGTTGGCCCTTATCGAGTACCAAAATATGGCGAGCGGGATCCGCGGCAGTCGCGATAACCTCAGCCACCATGACATCGCCCTCTAGCATAGCTGTGGAGTTCAACAGCGCCTTGTATCGGGTATTTTCAGCAAGTACTGCTGCCAAACGCTGAGTCCGCCCTTTGAGTACGAGATTCTCCTGACGCAGGCGGGCATTTTCTTCACGCAACGACTGACGTGACTGTAAATAATCGTCGGTTGCCTCTACCGCTCTCAGTGGCGATGATGCAAGTGAGTAGGCGGCCGCACCGGTATCGAGCGCAATACTGCGCGCCCCATGTAAGTACTCACTATCTCTGAACCAGAACAATGACAAAAAACAACCAGCTAGCACTAGGACAAAACGCCAACCTACGTGTTTTTCCTTAAGAAAGAGCGGTTTGATAGCCTGTCTCCCGACTTTGAGCTATTGCTCTACTACTCGGTTGATAATAATTCCAGCGCTTGACGATCCATCAACTCCAAAGCCTTGCCGCCGCCCCGAGCAACACAAGTGAGCGGGTCCTCGGCAATGAGCACAGGTAGTCCCGTCTCGTGAGCGATGCGCTTCTCGATGTCGCGCAGTAATGCACCGCCACCCGTGAGCACAATCCCCGACTCGGCAATATCAGCTGCCAGCTCTGGCGGCGACTGTTCGAGAGCCATTTTTACAGCTCGCAAAATTGACTCCAGTGGATCTTCTAGGGCTCCACGGATTTCGTCGCTGTTTAAGGTAAAACTCTTCGGAACACCCTCGGCCAGATGACGACCTCGAACATCAATTTCACGAAGCTCGCTGCTGCTGTAAGCACAGCCAACCTCCTGCTTGATACGCTCCGCGGTCGACTCGCCAATGAGGCTCCCGTAACGGCGCCGGACGTAGGACACAATCGCCTCATCAAATCTATCGCCACCAACGCGGATCGAGTCTCTGTAAACCACACCGTTTAAGGACAAGATAGCGATTTCCGTAGTGCCACCACCGATATCGACCACCATGCAACCCGATGCTTCATCGACATCGAGCCCTGCACCGATGGCCGCAGCCATGGGCTCCTCAATCAACCGAACCTCCCGCGCACCGGCGCTGAGAACGGATTCTCGAATGGCCTTGCGCTCTACTTGTGTCGACATACAAGGCACACAAACTAAAACCCGAGGGCTAGGGCGTATAAACTGCGTTTCATGCACTTTAGCAATGAAGTGCTGTAGCATTTTTTCCGTGACCTGAAAATCCGCAATTACGCCGTCTTTTAGAGGGCGTATGGCGCGGATGTTGCCAGGGGTTCTGCCCAGCATACGTTTGGCATCGCGCCCTACGGCTTCAATCGATTTCTGTCCGTTGTGGATTCGGATGGCAACTACTGAGGGTTCGTCTAGGATAATTCCTTTGTCTTTGACGTAGATCAGCGTATTTGCTGTACCCAAATCGATCGACAAATCATTTGAAAACATGCCTCGTAGGCGTTTGAACATGGTGGCTCCCTGAACTAACCCTGAGCCATCAATGGCACTGCCACAGCCAACCCTGAGTCACCTTAGTGTGTGCATTGCCCGGCTCGGCACGGTTGGTGGCCGAGCCCGTGTCAACAAAAAAAAACAGCCGACAAATCAGGGGCTTCGCGAATAAAAATAATGTGGGGAATGTACCAACGACGGGGTTTTTGGGCAAGGCGCAAATGTGATAGCGTCCCCGCTTCCTGAAGCTTGAGGAATACGCCGGCCCATGTCCGTGTCCCGCTCTGATGTTACTCAAATTGCCCAGTTAGCGCGCCTGTCCATCGCTGATAGCGCCCTAGACGACGTTACCAATCGCTTTTCTCGAATTTTGGCACTTGTTGATCAACTCCAACAGGTGCCGACGGAAGGGGTGGAACCTATGTCCAACCCCCATGACATGACCCAGCGCTTGCGGGTGGATGCGGTAACCGAGACCAACCAACGAGACGCGCTGCAGGCTGTGGCGCCCGATGTAGAGCAAGGGTACTTCTTGGTGCCTCGGGTGATTGATTGATGAACAACGAAATCCATGAGTGCAGCGCACTGGAACTGAGCGAAGCATTGCAACGCAAAGAGATATCATCGGTCGAACTTACCCAATCACTGTTACAGCGCATTCACGCACACGACGGCGCCCTCAACAGCGTAATCACAATCACCGAGGATGAAGCATTTAGAGATGCTCAAGCGGCCGATGCGGCAATTGCAAGGGGTGATGCAGGCCCTCTTACTGGGGTACCACTACTGCACAAGGATATTTTCTGTACCCAGGGAGTTCGTACCAGCTGCGCTTCGCGCATGCTCGATAATTTTGTGCCTCCCTACGATGCTACCGTTGTACGCAAACTCCGAGAAGCGGGCACTGTAAGCCTCGGCAAGACCAACATGGATGAGTTCGCCATGGGGTCTTCAAATGAAACCAGTTATTTCGGTCCCTGCCGTAACCCCTGGGACATCGAGCGTGTACCTGGGGGCAGTTCCGGCGGATCGGCGGCAGCAGTTGCAGCGGGCTTCGCCCCGCTAGCCACGGGCACTGATACCGGGGGATCTATACGTCAGCCCGCAGCACTTTGCGGTATTACGGGGTTGAAGCCCACCTATGGGCGAGTCTCTCGGCTGGGTATCATTGCATTCGCATCATCGCTTGATCAGGCAGGACCGATGACGCGCAGCGTGGCCGATGCCGCACTGATGTTGAATGCGATGTGCGGCGTTGACACAGCCGACTCCACCTCTGCCGATGTGCCTACGCCCAACTACTTAGAGGCACTTTCCGGCGACATCAAAGGCCTGCGCATAGGCATCCCAAAACAATACTTCAATGCTGACCTCAATCCGCAGGTAGCAGGTCAAATACAGGAAGCACTTGCTGAGTTAACCGCCAGAGGCGCGATTTTGGTCGACGTCGATTTGCCACACACTCACCAGGGCATTGCTACCTATTACGTCATTGCGCCCGCCGAGGCCTCTGCCAACCTGTCACGGTATGACGGCGTCCGCTTTGGTTATCGCTGCGAAAGCCCCAAAGATCTCACTGATCTTTATCAGCGATCGCGGAGCGAGGGCTTCGGCGAGGAGGTACAGCGGCGCATTTTGGTGGGCACCTACGCATTATCGGCGGGCTTCTATGATGCGTATTTCAAGAAGGCGCAGCAGGTGCGCCGAATCATCAGTAATGATTTTAAACAAGCTTTTGATCAATGCGATGTGATTGCAGGTCCCGCCGCACCCGGCGTGGCGTTCAAGCTTGGAGATAAGACGGCTGATCCGTTGGTTATGTACATGGAGGACGTATACACCCTTTCGGTTAATTTAGCTGGTCTGCCTGGTATGTCCATCCCTGCGGGCCAAGTTGATGGTTTACCTATCGGCTTACAGCTGATTGGCCGAGCCTTCGACGAGGCCACACTCTTGCGTGTAGGGCATTGTTTTCAGGAAAGCACCGACTGGCATCTGCGTCGGCCTGTACTGGGAGCGAATCAATGAGCTGGGAACTGGTAATGGGACTGGAGGTCCACCTGCAGCTGGCCACCCGGTCGAAAATATTTTCGGGTGCCGCCAATCACTTTGGCGCAGAGCCCAATGTACAGGCTTGCGCGATCGATTTGGGTATGCCTGGTATGCTACCTGTACTCAACGAAGAAGCGGTTCGTTTTGCGGTCATGTTTGGACTGGGTGTTGGTGCCGACATTGGCAGACGATCAGTATTTGATCGAAAAAACTATTTTTACCCGGATCTACCCAAGGGCTATCAAGTCAGTCAATTTTTTGAGCCCATTGTAGGTGCTGGTGTGTTTGACATTCCCATGCCTGATGGCAGCTTATTCCCTGTGCGTATCACCCGAGCCCACCTCGAGGAGGACGCTGGCAAATCAGTCCACGACACGTTTGCCGGACAAACAGGCATCGACCTTAACCGTGCTGGCACTCCACTATTAGAGATCGTCACCGAGCCAGACTTTCGCACCGCCGAGCAAGCCGTTGCCTACCTCAAAGCCCTCCATTCACTGGTTACTTACCTGGGCATCTCTGACGGCAATATGGCTGAGGGTTCAATGCGCTGCGATATTAACGTTTCTCTGCGTCCCGAGGGGACAACGGAACTGGGCATGCGAACAGAAATCAAGAATGTCAATTCCTTCCGCTTTGTAGAGCGTGCCATTGCGGTGGAAGTCGAGCGACAGCGCGACATCCTGGAAGAAGGTGGAACAATCACACAAGAGACCCGGCTCTACGATGCCGACAAAAATGAAACCCGGTCAATGCGCAGCAAGGAAGTGGCTAACGACTATCGGTATTTCCCAGAGCCGGACTTGCTGCCTGTTATTATCGACGATGAAACGATTGAGCAGATTAGGCAAACCCTACCAGAACTGCCTAATGACAAGCGCAACAGACTTATCCGCGACTTTGGGCTTGGCGACTATGATGCGGCATTACTCGTGGCCTCACGCGCGACGGCTGATTACTTTGAAGCAGCCGTTGCCGTTTGTGGCGAACCCAAACTTGTGGCCAACTGGATGCTTGGCGATCTTTCTGCTGCGCTAAATCGCGCTGACATTAGTATCGAGCAGTGTCCGGTACCCCCAGATACCCTCGCTGGGCTGGTACAGCGCATCAGCGACAACACCCTATCGAGCAAGCTGGCCAAACAAGTATTTGAGGGCATGTGGCGGGGCGAAGGTGGTGCAGATGAAATCATCGAGCAACGAGGCCTGAAGCAAGTGAGTGATACCAGCGCACTTGAAGCCATGATAGACGACGTTGTCGCCAGTAATCCCGAGCAAGTCGCGCAATATCAGGCTGCCGATGACAACAAACGGAAAAAGTTATCGGGCTTTTTTGTTGGCCAAATCATGAAAGCATCCAGGGGCCAAGCGAACCCTCAGATGGTCAATGAGCTGTTATTGAAAAAACTGCTTAACTAAGCCAATGGGGAACCACCAACACCCGCTTCGGCAAGGGCGTTTGCGGTAGACCGAAGAACCGCAAAGACAGTGAGAGACTTGCGCCCACGGCGCTAAGCTAATTGTGATGGCTGTTATAGGGCACCCGTCCTTTCATGAACCGCTCGCGATTCTGCTGTTTTTTCTCGGCACTTTTCTTCAACAGAGCGTACACCGCTCCGGTACCACCATGGACTGGCTGCGCCGAATGAAATGCCTGAACGTTGTCTATGGCTTGTAGCCAACGATTCACATAGCCTTTTAAAACCGCGGTGCGCTGCTGCTCCACTTTACGCTGGCCTTTGCCGTGTAAAATAAGCACCGTTCGCAGCCCTAGCTGCATGGCATCACGAATAAATTGATGCACCTCTTCACGCGCCTGTTTAACGGTCATGCGATGCAGATCGAGGCGCGCGTCAATATCGTAGCGCCCCATGCGTAATTTCCGATAAACGCCGTGTTGGATACCCGCCCTTTTAAAATCGAGTACATACCAAGCATCGAGGGGTTCGACACCCTCATCCACCAGCGGGTTATTCGCGCTCACCGCGCTACCCGCCGCAGCCGCACGTCGCGCTTCAGCATCGATCGTTGTGTGTTTGCTCAAACGCTCCCGAGGTTCACGCTTGAGAGGCTGAACACCTGCCATTTCCTCGAAAAAGAGCTCGTCGTCATCCATCGAGGTCTCCTCTCTCGCTACGCTGTTTCTGCACTGTTTCTAGGGCATGCCGCACGCGTTATTTACCCTGCGAGGGCGCTTAAACGCGATGACATGTCACACAAACTCATCAAAACCGATCAAAACAAGGCGGAGCCGGTCTGCCCAAACCCCGTAGCCATCACTCCAAGAGTATACTGTGCAGCTGCTGCTAAAGGATCAACAACCATGAAAGGAAATCTGTTCACAGGTGCTTCTTACTTTATCCGCGGCGTAGGTATGTTGGCTCAGCCTGGCCTTCGGCGATTCGTTGTCATTCCACTGATTGCCAACATCGTCTTGTTTGGATTACTCGCCACCTGGCTTTGGCGTTATATCGATGTGCTTGTGGTCCTTGTGGAGAGCGTTCTGCCGAGTTGGCTCGAATTCTTAACGTGGTTGTTGCTGCCTATTATATGGGTGGCAGGTGGGCTACTCACCGGTTACGGCTCAACGCTGTTGGTGCTGTTGGTGACATCACCGTTTCACGCATTGCTAGCAGAAAAAGTCGAAGAACGAATTACTGGGCAACCGGTGCCCGCACTCGAAGGCATAGGTGCGGCCATCACTGATATACCGAGATCCTTACTCAAGGAGCTCCGCAAGTTCAGTTACTACGTTCCTATGGCTCTGTTGGTGCTGGTTGTGTCCTTTATGCCCGGACTCAACGTGCTGGCGCCATTGCTATGGTTCTTACTGGGGGCTTGGATGATGGGTCTGCAGTTTGTTGACTACCCTATGGATAATCATCGCCTGCCATTTAGTGATGTCCGTGATGCTTGCAGTGCGCACCGCCTAACCAGCATGGGCTTTGGCGGAGCGGTAGCGTTTGTGTCGGGTATACCGCTTGTCAATTTCGTGGTGATACCCGCTGCTGTCATTGGCGCCACCCTGTTCTGGTGCGATGACCTAAGAGCGCGCGCCTTAAGTTAAGAGAGTAGCTCGGAGGGTGGCGGTACACATCGAAGCCGCTCCCCCAACAGTGTCTCAATATCAGGCAGCAAAAAAGCATCGTCTTCACTTGCAAAACTAATTGACACACCCGAAGCGCCGGCTCGACCAGTTCGACCTATACGGTGCACATAGTCTTCGGGGTCTTCGGGTAAGTTGTAATTCACCACATGACTCACACCATCGACGTGGATTCCGCGCCCTGCCACATCAGTCGCAACTAACACAGAAATCCTTCCGTCTTTAAAATCTTGGAGCGTCTTGGTGCGCTTCGCCTGAGTCACCTCACCGGAAAGAATGCCGCAGGAAATACCTGCTCGTCGCAGCTTTTCGTGCAAATTACGCACCTGATCTCGCCTGTTGGCAAACACAATCGTCGATACGGCCTCTTCGGACCGCAGCACATTGAGCAACACTTTCAAACGCTCGTGGCTGGCCACTAAATACACGCGCTGGTCCACTGTCGCCGTCGCGACCCGCTCGGGCTCGATCTCAATCTTAACTGGCTCGTAGGTCCACTGCGCAGCAAGATTGATGATGTCCGGTGTAAACGTTGCTGAAAACAATAGGGTTTGCCTGTCTTCTTTATGAGGCGTGGCGCGGACAATACGTTTGACCTGTGGAATGAAACCCATGTCTAGCATACGGTCAGCCTCATCGAGCACCAATGTTTCAACACGATCGAGGAACAGATCCTGTCGCTGCATAAAATCGATAAGTCGACCAGGTGTCGCCACGACGATATCAGTAACCCTGGCATTTACCTTGTTCAGCTGCTTTTGATAGTCGGCACCTCCAATCAAGGTGACAGTGTTTAATCCGGTATGAGCCCCCAGCGCCTCGGCGTCAGCCGCTATTTGCATCACTAACTCGCGCGTGGGTGCAATAATGATCGCTCGAGGCTCGGCGAGGAATCGCTCGCTGCCTGGATTGTGACTGAGCAGATCATTGAACACCGTAATCAGGAATGCGGCTGTCTTGCCGGTGCCGGTTTGCGCTTTACCAATGGCGTCGTGGCCCTGCAGGGTATGGGGTAGTATTTGGGCTTGAATGGGTGAACAGTATTCGAACCCCAATGCCGCAATGCCCCGCATCAGCTCAGGCCGCAGGTCGAGATCATGAAAACGGGTTTTCCCCTCTTGCGGCGCAACAGAAAACTGGGACATATCCCAATCCGCTTTCGGACTGGATTTTTTGGAATTACTCAAAAGATTTGCTCGATATAGTATGAAACACAGCCAATCTTATCACAGGCGCTCGTGCTAACCTGCGCCGCCAACAATAGCAAGGTAACCCACTGTCATGAACCTGGGCATATTAAAGGCAGAATTTGCCCAAATCTGGCGGATTGCTTGGCCGTTGCTTATCGCTCAACTCGCACAAATGGGTACCGGCGTTGTCGATACGATGATGGCTGCACGCTATAGCGAGCAGGATTTAGCGGCCATTGCCATCGGCTACAACATATGGCTACCCATTTTTCTATTGGTACTCGGCGTACTGTTCGCCACTGCCACAATCGTTGCACAAGATTTCGGCGCTCAACGTACTGATAAGATTCGTGAACAGCTACCACAGGCACTGTGGCTTGCCGTTGGCCTCGGCATGGTAACAAGCCCCCTGGCTTGGTTTTGTGAGCCATTACTGAAAGCTTTGGCACTCGAGCCCGAGACTGAACTAAAGGCCATGGCTTACACGCAAATGGTAGCGTTGGGCTTACCCGCTGCCGGTCTATTTCATGCACTCCGATTCCATACGCAAGGGCTGGGGGTGACCAAGCCCTTTGCTGTTGCCAGTGTAATCGGCTTCATTGCCAATATACCGCTGAACTACGCGTTCATATTCGGCCAATGGGGGGCACCTGAGTTGGGCGCTGAGGGTTGCGGTATCGCCACAGCCCTCTCTATGTGGCTCAGCGTCACGCTCATTATTGTCTACATTGCAACCGACAAAAGTATCCGTTTCTACCTGCCAAACACCTGCTGGGTGATGCCTCGCTGGGACATCCTACGAGAAATCGTAGCCTTAGGGCTCCCCATCGGGCTCACCTTCTTCCTTGAAGTGGGTGTTTTTAGCTTAATAGCATTGCTAGTTGCCACGCTTGGCGATACCGCTATGGCATCGCATCAGATCGCATTCAACATATGGGACATGTTCTACATCCCCATGCTAGCCATCGGTACTGCCATGTCGACCCGAATGGGGCACGCTATCGGTGCAGGCAACCGCACGGGAATACTCAGTGCATTCGGGGCAGGCTGTCTCATTGCCGCCGTCATCTCCTTGGGTACCACCGCCATACTACTTAGTGGGACAGAACTGATCATTGCCATTTATACCGATGACACCGAGATACAAGACTTAGCCACCCGACTTATCCGACTGGCCGCTTTTTTTATCCTCATTGATGGCGTACAAATCGTAGGGTCGTTTACCCTGCGGGCTTTCAAATAGACACGTTTTCCCTTCATTGTGATGGTGGTGTCTTACTGGCTAGTGGCGCTGCCCTTGGGTTGGTGGCTTGGCTTGCAACAAACAGACAACATGGCGGATGGCGCCGCAGGTTTTTGGTACGCCACCATTGTTGGTATCGCTGTTTGCGCCGTGTTGATCAGCTTACGGGTACGCAAAGTCTTGGCGGCGCCAATGATGCGAGCATCGAAACTGGTGACGGGCGCAAGCTAGGGCCAAACACTAGCCACAGTTTGGACAATCTGCACGTTTTTGAAGTTTTAGGCTGTAGCGTTCATTGGTAGCGTCATCAAACACTCGGCACTGACCCCAGGGCACAGCACCGCAAGTGGTTAACAGCTTTATCACATCACTTACCTGCTGCATTGCCACGCCAGCCACTGCCGATCCCACAATCCCCAGGTCTGCACAACTACCCGCAGGCTCCGCGTCGGGGTCCGCAGCCAAACAGTGATAACAACCCGACGCTCGAGCTGCATCGAAAGCAATGTTCTGTCCCGAGAATCGGGTCGCAGCCCCCATAATCCATGGCATACCCGATGCGTACGTGACACGATCAATCAGCAGTCGAGACGCCCTATTATCAGTAGCATCCACAATAACATCGGCATCCTTCAAAAGTGCCTCTGCGTTGTGAGACTCAAGTCGCTTTGCAACAAATCTCACATGCGCGGCCGGCTGGTTCGCCAACAAATGATCTTTGAGCACATCGCCCTTCAACCGACCGACATCTGATGCTCTGAACAAAGGCTGTCTGGGCAAATTGCTTAATTCGATTTTATCGTCATCAATCAGCGTGATCCTGCCGATACCAGCAGCCCCAAGGTACAGGGCCGCTGGCACACCGAGTCCGCCACAACCAACTACGATAACGTGTGCATTAGCCAGTAAAATTTGTCCATCGAGCTCAAAGCCGGGCACGAGTATTTGACGAGAATACCGCTCTAAGTCAGCGTCAGAAATCAAAGCCACTGCCCCTCAGTAACCCGCTCGTGGCCCGATAAATCCCGATAACTCGATACATGCTGAAAGCCACTGCACGTCATCAGTTGCTGAACGGGTTCAGCCTGGTTCCAGCCATGCTCTAACAGCAACCACCCGCCAGACTCTATGTATTTCGGCGCTTCGCTAATGATGTGACGCAAAGCATCCAACCCATCACGGCCTGAAACCAGCGCCATTAAAGGTTCTGCCGGCAAATCACCCAGGCGTAAATGAGGATCGTCATCGGCGATGTAAGGAGGGTTGCTAACAATCAGTGGCCAACGGCGTCCCGCCAATGCACTGAACCAGTCGCTGTGCAGCCACTCAACAGTCAAACCCAAGCGAGCGGCATTGTGACGAGCCACTTCCAGAGCCGCCTTGCTAGCGTCAACTGCTGTAACACAAGCATTCTCTGCACTTACCGACTCTGTACTTGCCAACAACTGCTGATACTCATAGGCAATGGCTAACGCAATGGCACCACTGCCAGTACCCAAATCAAGAAGTGGCTGCGGCGTATGTGCCGAGCGCTCCAGCGCCTGACTCACAAGCAGTTCGGTGTCACTGCGAGGTATAAGCACCTCGTTACTGACCGCTAGCTCGAGAGACCAAAACTCTCGCCTCCCCACTATGTAGGCTATGGGCGCACCAGCCGATCGCTGCTTCACACATTGCTCAAAACGCGTTAGTGCGGGACCGTGCGCCAGCTCTTCTCCTCGACTATAAAGCCATGCACGGTCACGCTGTAGACAATGGAGTAGCAGTAATTCTGCATCTCTTTCGGAAATACCAGCGCCCCTAATGAGCTCACGCCAGCTAGTCACATCTGATCGCCCATTGCCGCCAGCTGATCGGCCTGATGCTCGCGGCGAAGTGGTTGAATAAGCGCGTCAAGATTACCAGTGACAACCTCATCGAGCTTGTACAACGTCAAGTTGATGCGATGATCGGTTACTCGCCCTTGAGGAAAATTATAAGTGCGGATGCGCTCAGAGCGATCACCCGAGCCCACCAAATTTCGTCGCTCTGAGGCCTGCTCAGCAGCTGCCTGCTCCTCGGCCGCCGAGGCTAGCTTGGCTTGCAGGAGTGACATCGCGCGAGCCCGGTTTTTATGCTGGGACCGCTCATCCTGACACTCCACAACAATACCGGTGGGGAGGTGAGTTATTCGAACCGCTGAGTCAGTGGTATTGACGTGCTGGCCACCCGCTCCCGACGATCGAAAGGTATCGATGCGCAAGTCGCCTTTGTTGATCTCGCTTTCTTCGACCTGCTCGGGCTCTGCCATCACAGCTACAGTGCAGGCCGATGTGTGAATGCGACCTTGGGACTCCGTTTCTGGTACGCGTTGTACCCGGTGTGCTCCCGACTCAAACTTCAAGTGAGCGTAAACGTCGTCGCCTTGTATGCGGGTAATAATTTCTTTAAACCCCCCATGCTCACCCTGTCTCTCAGAGATAACTTCCAGGCGCCACCCGCGCTGCTCAGCGTAGCGACTGTACATACGAAACAAGTCGCCAGAGAAAATAGCGGCCTCATCTCCCCCTGTCCCAGCACGAATCTCCAAAAACACGTTGTGACTATCTTTGGGATCTTTTGGCAGAAGCAGCAGCTCGAGCTGCTCGTCTAGCTCAGCGAGATTTGCCTCGGTACTTTCTAGCTCCTCTTCAGCCATTTCTCTTACATCGGGGTCGGGGTCCTGCAACATCTCACGCGCACTGGCCATGTCGGCTTCGGCTTGCAGGTAACGCTGCCAAACCACAACGACTTCATCAATCTGTGCGTATTCACGGGACAGATCACGGAATCGATTCTGGTCGGAAACGGTCTCAGCATCGCTCAGCAACGCAGCCACTTCTTCGTGCCGATCCCGCAATTGGTCCAGCTTAATCTTGAGCGATGCTTTCACTGCAGTGTGGGTTGTTCGTCGATGTCGTTGAAGTCATCATCTAGGCCCAAAAGAACCTTAGCCTTGTTGACCTGTAAGTCATCTCCATCGCGGGCAAGCCGCCTTAGCCCTGTGGTCGGCGCATGGATTAACTTGTTGGTTAAATTACGCGCCAACCTTCGGATAATGTCATCGGCATCGCCGCCCTTTTCAAGCGCTTTCAGAGCGCGTTCCAACTCTGACTCTTGAATGGCAATGGCCGATTCCCGGTAATTGCGTACTATGTCTGATGAACGTCGACTACGCAGCTCTGCGTGTAACTCAACGATACCTTGAACGATAATTTCATCGGCCTTACTTGCCTCGCTGGCACGCAGGCGTTTGTTTTCCTCGATGACTTCTCGCAAATCATCGACGGTGTAAAGGTATACGTCGGAAAGTTCAGCCACCTCTGGCTCCACGTCTCGTGGTACCGCCAAATCGGCCATCAATACCGGTCGGTAGCGGCGCTTCTTGATTGCGCGCTCGACGGCACCCTTACCCAAAATCGGTAACTGGCTTCCCGTAGAGCTAATGACAATGTCAGCCTCATGTAGTCGCTCGGGCGCGTCGGCAAGCATAATGGCTTCGGCATCAAACTGCTCAGCCAGGTTCTGGGCGCGCAGTAAGGTACGGTTGGCAATGATCAGCTTACCCAAGTTTGCATCTTTGAGATGCCGTGCAACGAGCTCGATGGTTTCACCAGCACCTAACACCAGCGCAGTGCAGCGAGACAAGTCAGAAAAAATGTGGCTCGCCAAGTCAACCGCAGCATAGGCGACAGAAACAGGGTTTTCGCCAATGGCTGTATCAGTGCGGACCTTCTTGGCAATTCTGAAGGCTTCAGGGAACAACTGATTTAGACGGCTGCCGGTGGCACCAGAATCTTCAGCAACAGCAAATGCCGACTTTAATTGCCCAAAAATCTGCGGCTCACCCAAAATCATTGAATTGAGACCCGCTGCCACGCGCACCAAATGTGTCATGGCATGCTCGCCATGATTCCGATAGGTGCAGGTGCTCAATGCCGACTGTGGTAACCCGTGAAAACGCGCTATCCAATCGACCAGGGCATTGGCCACTGAGGTAGGGTCGCCACTCTTCGGGAGTACGGCATAGAGCTCAGTTCGATTACAAGTGGACAGGATTACCGCCTCTTCTACCGGTGTCTCACCGATTACGCTGGTGAGTGCCTCAGGTACTTTCTCAGGCGCAAATGCCACGCGCTCTCGAGTGTCTACCGAGGCAGAATCGTGGTTTATACCAATGGCGATGAGATCGTCGAACACGCTGCGACCCGTTTCTAAGGATGTTCAGCTATGATACCAACTTATTAGCAGTCGATGCTCACCAACATAGGCCTAAGACCGTGTCCGTGTCACAATTACACCATGAAATTCGCGCATAACGTCGTTCTCAGTGCCTGCCTGGCTGCACTTTTAGTCGGTTGTGGTGGGTTTGCTGTGTCTCAGAAAGGCGGGCCAGTCACGCCCGGGAGTGACGAAAACAGTCCCTCTGCAGCTGTTGCGTCTAGTCACGAACGCACGACGCACGCCCCCGCCAAAACTGGGGCAAGCTCAAGGGCACCAACTAGCGGCAGCGACGCAAAAGAAGCCAAAGCCGCCCCGCCCCCACCTGAGCAGCCCATACCGGCGGACAGCCTGTACCCCCTATTGCAGGCGGAATTCTATCTCCGGGAGCAACAGTACGATGCGGCACTGGAGCTACTCACTGCACAAGCCATGCAACTCGATGACGCTGAGCTGGCTCGCCGGGCACTTCGACTAGCTGAATATCGTCAACAATCCGACAAAGCCCTTGCAATGGCCATGCGCCTCACTGAGCTCGATGAGAGTGATGCGGCGGCAGCGGCAACCGCTATGGCGCTGCTAATTCAACGGGGCAACACAGAGTTAGCTGTCAGTTTTGCCCGTAAAGCCAAGGAACGCGGTTCGCGAATCAATGCCCCCGCCCTCATGGTGGAATACGGCCGCAGACCGCCAGCAAGCCAACAAGCACTCGCGCAGGCCATCGAAGCGCTCGCCAAAGACTGGCCAGACGATAACGATATCGGCATAGCGCTGGCGTTACTGCGTCGCGAACAAGATCGTATGCAAGAGGCATTGAACGCACTTGGGCTTGTACTGGCGCGAACAAGCATAGATGAGCGCGCACTGGTGTTGTGGACTCAAACAAAGGTCGAGCTGGGTCACGAAGATGCCTTTGTGCGTATTGACGATGCGCTTGCTGCCCAAACTGATAACGAGGGCTTGCGGCTGCAGTACGCACGCTTGCTTGCCTCAGCTAATAGAATAGATGACGCAAGAGAGCAATTCGAACTTCTTCAGGAACTATCACCACGTAATGGTGACTATCCCTTCTCGCTAGCATTGATTGAACTGGAATCTGGTAATCCGGAACTCGCGGAGCAATATCTGCGCGACCTATTGGCACTTGAGCAACGGGTCGATGAAGCTTGGTACTACTTAGGTCGTGTGGCGGAAGAGCTTGACGATATCGACAGTGCTATAGAAGCGTACAGTAACGTAGGACCCAGTCGGGAGTTTTTTGATGCCCTCAGAAGGGCAGCAACACTGCTCTTGGACGATGGCAACAACGCCAATTACAGCGCATTGTTTGACAATGCCCGAGCAGTGAATCCTGGTCAGGCAGAAC
>CBFHTF010000052.1:0-16951 GCA_965658685.1 Luminiphilus sp. | reverse complement strand
TGGAGCGTGTCAGCGGCATTATGGTGTACAACATTAGCAATCCCCAAAACGCTCAATTTGTACAATATATCTCGTCACGTGACTTCTCTGTGTCAGCCGAGGAAGGTGTAGCGGCAGGCACGACCGATTTGGGTCCTGAGGACATCAAATTCGTAAGTGCTGAAGACAGCCCAACGGGCCAGATGCTGCTACTCGTTAGCAACGAAGTTTCTGGCACATTGGCGGTTTATGAGATCACTGCCCTCTAAGCACCCTATTGGGTTGGCCTCTAAAACCCGCACTGTTGTTGGTGCGGGTTTTTTTATGGACGATAAACCCTGTACCCGTTGACGTATGCGTCTAGCCTACCTATACTCCTGCGCCTCTGATCGAGCTGGCAACGTGCTGGCTTGGGTGACCGCCGGCAACACTGCAGTGACTGCATTGAAGCTAGGGGGAGGTCACTACGATTTTGATGCGGGGTGGAGCAGCCTGGTAGCTCGTCGGGCTCATAACCCGAAGGTCGTCGGTTCAAATCCGGCCCCCGCTACCAAATCGACGACAGGCCTTTGCTCAGTCTGCCGTCATTCGTGAAGCCCCCATGTGGGGCTTTTTCGTATCCGCAGGAAATGCGGCTGACACAGCAAGACGAGGAAATAGCGGTGGCAGGTAAAGAATCGCGCTTGTCGGAGCTGCTAACGCCGACCATAGAATCGCTGGGCTTCGAGTTGTGGGGGCTCGAACTCCTATCACCTAATCGGCGTCCAACATTGCGCATCTACATCGAGCGCGAAAACGGGGTCACGGTAGATGACTGCGCCCTAGTAAGCCGGCACGTAAGCTCGGTACTCGATGTGGAAGACCCCATTCAAAGTGAGTACACCCTTGAGGTGTCATCACCAGGTATAGATCGGCTGGTGTTTAAACCCCGGCAGTATGCGTTGTATGTAGGCGAGCCTATTGAGGTGCGTTTGCGCTTTCCCTACGAGGGGCGCCGCAAATTTCGGGGCTGGCTTATGGGATTGGAGAATGACGACGTGGTCGTGCGCGTAGACGATCACGATTATTTGTTGCCGCTGAGTCAAGTTGATCGGGCGCGGGTGCAACCGCGGCTTACCCCAGAGGGTAAAAGCGGCGTGAAAACGACAGTCGAGAACTGAGGTTCCTGCCGTCAGGCAGCGATGAACAGCGGTGGTGAGAGGCGAAGAATGAATAAAGAAATTCTGATGGTGGCGGAAGCGGTCTCGAACGAGAAAGGGGTGTCGGAAGACATTATTTTCGAGGCGATAGAGCTGGCCTTGGCAACGGCTGCTAAGAAGCGCTACGACGAAGATTCGGAAATTGAAGTCACTATCGATCGTAAGTCTGGCGATTACGTAACACGTCGCCGTTGGTTGGTGGTGCCCGATACTGAGTTGGCGCTACTCGGTACCCAATTTACGACTGAAGAAGCCATCGAAAAAGACCCCAATTTGAAGCCTGGCGATGTGTACGAGGAAATCATCGAAAACGTCGACTTTGGTCGGATTGCGGCACAAACAGCGAAACAAGTGATTGTTCAACGCGTCCGCGATGCAGAGCGTGCGCAAATTGTTGATCAGTACCGCGATCGCGTCGGTGAGTTGCTGGCAGGTATGGTTAAGAAGGTCACCCGCGACAATATCATTGTAGATCTCGGCAACAATGCCGAGGGCTTGTTGCCTCGGGGCGAGTTGGTGGGTCGTGAGACGTTCCGAATGAATGACCGGGTGCGTGCGGTCTTGAAAGACATCAACACTGAAAATCGTGGTCCCCAGTTGGTGTTGTCCCGAGCCTGTGAAGAGATGCTCATCGAGCTCTTCAAAATTGAAGTACCCGAGATTTCTGAGGGCGTTATTCAAATTCGTGCCGCTGCCCGCGACCCCGGCTCTAGAGCCAAAATTGCGGTGAAAACCGGCGATCAACGCATTGACCCCGTCGGTGCATGTGTTGGTATGCGTGGCTCGCGTGTGCAGGCCGTGTCCAATGAGCTCGATAACGAGCGAGTCGATATCATCTTATGGGACGACAACCCAGCGCAATTGGTCATTAACGCAATGTCACCCGCTGAGGTGGAGTCGATTGTTGTCGACGAAGACAGCAACACCATGGAAGTGGCGGTGGCCGAAGATAACCTGGCTCAGGCCATTGGTCGCGGTGGCCAAAATGTACGTTTAGCGTCTGATCTCACCGGCTGGACGATAAACGTCATGAGTGTCGATGAGGCTGTAGAGAAGCAAGAAGCCGAAGCGGTGCAGATCATAGAGACCTTCATGAACGCCCTCGATGTCGATGAGGATGTCGCCGGAGTGCTGGTCGATGAGGGCTTCACGACGCTTGAGGAGGTGGCTTATGTGCCTCTTGAAGAGATGATGACCATTGAAGGGTTTGATGAGGAAATTGCCGAGGAGTTGCGTGCCCGTGCCAAGGATGCGTTGCTAACTATGGCTATTGCCTCTGAGGAGCAGCTGGGTGCTAACGAACCCGCTGAAGATTTATTAACGATGGATGGTATGGAGCGTCATTTGGCGTATGTGCTGGCTAGCCGTGGTGTGATCACTATGGAAGATTTGGCCGAGCAGGTCGTGGATGACCTCATGGACATCGAAGACATGACCGAAGAGCGTGCAGGGGCATTAATTATGACCGCCCGCGCGCCATGGTTTGCGGAAGATGAGAGCGCTTGAGCGCCGGTCAATAGAACTTTTACGCAAGCCGGAACGGATTCAGGGAGTAACAAATGGCGCAAGTGACAGTAGAACAGTTAGCCAAAACGGTGGGAGCCTCCGTTGAACGGCTGTTGTCGCAAATGAAAGACGCGGGCTTGCCGCACGGCTCATCGGCTGAGATGGTGTCTGAAGAGGACAAGCAAACGTTGCTGGCCTTTTTGAAGCGCAGCCATGGTGAAAGCACCGATGCCCCCAAAAAGATCACCTTAAAGCGTAAAAAGGTGAGCACTCTGCGCGCTGGTGGTGCTGGCAAGAGAACGGTGAACGTTGAAGTGCGCAAGAAGCGCACCTATGTGAAGCGTGAAGAAACAGAGGAAGCGCCGAAACCAGAAGCAGACCTCGAAGCATTGGAAGTCAGTGCAGAACCTGCTGTGGACGTCGATAGTCCCGATGTTGCCGAGATCGTCGCTGCTGCCCCTGAACCAGAGCCTACGGCAGCAGAGCCGGTACCTGAGCCAGAACCCGAGCCGGAGCCAGAGCCCGAGCCGGAGCCAGAACCCGAGCCGGAGCCAGAACCCGAGCCAGAGCCAGAACCTGAGCCGGCACCAGAGCCTGAGCCCGAACCAGAAGATCCCGCCGACATAGACCCTGAGGTACTGCGTCAGCGAGCGACGGCACGGCGCAAACTCGAGGAAGAACAGCGGCAGCGCGACCTCGATGCCGCCATTGCTGCGCGCAAGGCCGAAGAAGAGCGCAAGGTCCAAGAGGCCGCTAAAGCAAAAGCTGCCGCCAAGAAACCGTCGGAAGCTCGCCCTGCGGCCAAGGACGACAACGATGTCGACCGGCGTCCCAAACGTTTGCATGAAGCACCTACGAAGGAAGAGCCTGCCCGGAAGAAGGCGGGTCGTGGTCGCCTTGATAAGGGCTCTATGCCCGGTGCTCGTGGTAAGCAACGCGGCCACAATTTATCGCTGAGTGATCTAGAAGCGGCGGAGGCGGGTGTTGGTCGTCGTCGTGGTGGACGCCGTCGTAAGTCGTCCCACGAAGAGCATGGCAAGCATGGCTTTGAGCAACCTACGGAAGCCATTGTTTACGAGGTCAACATTCCCGAAAACATTGCAGTGGGCGATTTGGCCCAGCAGATGGCGGTGAAGGCGGGCGTCGTTATTAAAGAGCTTATGAAACTTGGGCTGATGGCCACCATCTACCAGATGATCGACCAAGAAACGGCGGCGTTGGTCGTGGAAGAGTTAGGCCACAAAGTGAAGTACGTCAGTGACGACGAGTTGGAAGAGCAGCTGGAAGAGACCTTGGCGGGTCAAGAAGGGACCCCCGAACCTCGTGCGCCTGTTGTCACTGTGATGGGCCACGTTGACCATGGCAAGACATCCCTGCTCGACTACATCCGAAAGGCTAAAGTGGCAAGTGGTGAGGCCGGTGGCATTACTCAGCACATCGGTGCTTACCATGTCACTACCGACATGGGCATGATCACCTTCCTAGATACCCCTGGCCACGCGGCATTCACCGCTATGCGTGCACGCGGCGCCAAGTCCACCGATATCGTCATTTTGGTGGTGGCGGCTGACGATGGTGTCATGCCTCAAACCGAAGAAGCCATTCAGCATGCTCGCGCCGCTGATGTACCCATCGTTGTGGCTGTGAACAAAATCGACAAGGAAGCGGCCGATCCCGACCGCGTGCGTAATGAGTTGGCTGCAAAAGAGGTCATTCCCGAAGATTGGGGCGGCGACACGCAGTTTATCCATGTTTCGGCGCACTCAGGAGAGGGCATTGATGCACTGCTAGATGCCATTTCGCTGCAGGCCGAGTTACTCGAGCTGCAAGCCCCTGCCGATGTACCTGCACAGGGGATTGTCATTGAGTCCCGGCTAGATAAAGGTCGCGGCCCTGTGGCTTCGTTACTGGTTCAGGAAGGTACGCTACGTCAGGGCGATATTGTTCTGGCAGGCCTACAGTACGGTCGTGTGCGCGCCATGCTTGACGAGAATGGTCAACCCATTAAGCAGGCCGGCCCAAGCATACCTGTTGAGATTTTAGGCCTAGACGGCACTCCCGATGCCGGCGACAACTTTGTGGCGGTCGAGAGTGAAAAGCGCGCCAGAGAACTTGCCGACTTCCGTCAAGAGAAAATGCGTTCGGGTCGAATTGCGCGTCAGCAGGCGGCAAAACTCGACAATATGTTCGAGTCTATGACTGCGGGCGAGCGCCAGATTTTGAACGTGGTGGTGAAGGCCGATGTTCGCGGTTCCTTGGAGGCGTTGCAATCGGCACTGCTTGACTTGGGTAACGATGAAGTGAAGGTGAATATCGTCTCCGGCGGTGTTGGTGGTCTTACCGAATCTGATGTCACTTTGGCCATGACCTCTGAGGCCATTATTTTCGGCTTCAATGTGCGAGCCGATGCGGGTGCGCGACGCTTGTCGGAACAGGAAGGTGTGGAAGTACGCTACTACAACGTTATCTACGACCTCATCGATGATGTGAAGGCCGCTCTCAGTGGCATGCTATCCCCCGAATTGCGTGAAGAGATTGTGGGTATTGCGGAAGTTCGCGATGTCTTCCGCTCACCCAAGTTTGGTCAAATTGCGGGTTGTATGGTGATTGAAGGCACCGTCTACCGAGCTAAGCCTATTCGGGTGCTGCGCGACAGTGTCGTGATTTACCAAGGTGAGCTTGAGTCTTTGCGCCGCTTTAAAGATGACGCCAATGAAGTGCGTAATGGCACGGAATGCGGCATCGGGGTGAAGAATTACAACGATGTGAAGCCTGGTGACCTCATTGAAGTGTATGAGGTTAACGAAGTGACCCGGACGCTATAAACCACCGTGGGCAAGGAATACAGCCGCACTCAGCGGGTAGGCGATTACTTGCAACAGGAGTTAGCGCAACTCATTCAGCGTGAGTTGCGCGATCCCAGGGTGCAGATGGTTAGCATTACCGGTGTTGATGTCAGTCGTGACCTGACCCACGCTAAGGTGTTTTTCACTCAGCTGGGTATCGATGATGTTGCCAGTGCCAAGGCGACCACGGAAGTGCTTAACAAAGCCTCCGGCTTCCTGAGATCTCAGCTTGCTCAAGGTGCCACCATGCGCACGGTGCCACGTTTGCATTTTCGATTTGACGAAAGTGTGGGCCGCGGCCGCGATATGGAAAGCCTGCTGCGTGAGGTGCGAGAGGTGGACGCTCAGAGACCGGTCGACGGTTCAGACCCTCAGGCCAGCTAAGCTGTGGCCCGCAAGCGAAAGGGTAGGCCCATCGATGGCATTTTGGTGCTCGATAAATCTGCCGGCATGACCTCAAATGCTGCGTTACAACGCGTCAAGCGCCTGTTTAACGCAGCGAAAGCCGGACACACGGGTAGCTTGGATCCTCTGGCGACTGGCGTCTTACCATTGTGCTTGGGTGAGGCCACCAAATTTTCTCAGTATGTGCTTGACGCTGATAAGGGATACCTAAGTACCTTCGTGCTTGGAGAAGCTACCGATACGCTTGATGCCGAAGGAGATATCACTGCCACCGCCGATGCCAGCGCGATTACACCAGAGCAGCTGTGCGCAGCAGTGCATACACTCAGTGGCAAGCTCGATCAAACCCCACCTATGTATTCGGCTCTTAAGCGTAATGGTCAACCTTTGTACAAATTGGCTCGCCAAGGGGTAGAGGTAGAGCGTAAAACACGAACTGTCACCATTCATAACTTCAGTGTGCGGGATTTTCGGCCGGGACCTCGGGCTGAAGTCGATGTGACTATTCACTGTAGCAAAGGGACCTACGTGCGCAGTCTTGCCGAGTCCTTGGGGGCGGTGCTGGGTTTGCCGGCCCATGTGAGCGTACTCCGTCGCAGCATGGCTGGACCCTATGATCTTGCCAGCGCATTGACTTTGGCACACATAGAGTTGATTGCGGAGCAGGGTTTAGAAGCATTAGATGCGTTATTGGCACCCATCGACGGGCCATTGCAGTGTTTGCCGTCGGTATCGCTGGGCCAGTCGGCCGCTTTTTATCTGCAGCAGGGACAACCGGTGCTAGTGCCAAATGGCCCGCAAAATGGTATGGTGCGCGCCTATTGCGGGGTGAATAGCCGCGTGGATCAATTCTTAGGTATTGCTGAAATGCTCGACGATGGTCGATTGGCACCCCGAAGGTTGGTTGTTCCGCCCTCAGAACGTTAGTGCTGCGGGCAAGTGCCCTTAGCTTTGATGCAATTCTGTGGGGGCTAATAGCGCAAGCCGAAGTCTTGCAAAAACAAACCATGGACCTGTCTGTAAACCTGCACGGACAGGCCCATCTCATTAAGCAGGTTGGAGAATAGCACCATGGCCCTAAATGCAGCCACTAAAGCTCAAATTGTTAAAGACTATCAACAGTCTGAAGGCGACACCGGCTCACCGGAAGTGCAGGTAGCTCTGCTTACCGCCAACATCGAGCAATTACAGCTTCATTTCAAAGATCACGCGCAGGATCACCACTCACGTCGTGGCTTGATTCGCATGGTTAACCAGCGCCGTAAATTGCTGGATTACCTTAAGCAAAAAGATACCGCACGCTATGCCGATTTGATTAAGCGTTTGGGTCTGCGACGGTAAAGACCAGTTTACAGGCCGGCTTTTGCCGGCCCTTTTATTTTTTGGAGAACGTCAGTGAATGTAGTTAAAAAAATCTTCCAGTATGGTGATGACGAAATCACTCTGGAAACCGGCCGAGTTGCCCGTCAGGCATCGGGCGCCGTGCTTGCTAGCATGGGAAGCACCAGTGTTTTGTGTACCGTTGTTGCTCAACGTGAAGCCAAGCCAGGACAAGACTTCTTTCCCTTGTCAGTGCATTACATTGAGAAGACCTACTCGGTGGGTAAGATTCCCGGTGGTTTCTTCAAGCGAGAAGGTCGTCCCAGTGAGAAAGAGACGCTTACCTCTCGACTGATCGATCGACCGATCCGTCCGCTATTTGCCGACGGCTTTCAAAATGAAGTGCAGGTCGTGTGCACGGTAATGTCAGCCGACAATGAAACAGATCCTGATATCGTTGCCATGATCGGCACCTCAGCAGCTCTTGCTATTTCTGGTTGCCCCTTCAATGGTCCCATTGGTGGCGCTCGGGTTGGTTTCAATGAGTCGCAGGGTTACATGTTAAACCCCAAATACAGCGCTCTCGCCAACAGTAAGCTCGATATGGTTGTCGCGGGTACCACCGACGCTGTACTTATGGTTGAGTCAGAAGCTAAAGAGCTTACTGAAGACCAAATGTTGGGCGCCGTCTTGTATGCCCATCAGGAAATGCAAACGGTCATAAAGGCCATTAACGAACTCGTTGAGGAAGCCGGCAAGCCCCGTTGGGATTGGCAGGCACCGGCTGTCGATGAAG
Source organism: Luminiphilus sp. (assembly GCA_965658685.1). Taxonomy (GTDB): domain Bacteria; phylum Pseudomonadota; class Gammaproteobacteria; order Pseudomonadales; family Halieaceae; genus Luminiphilus. The sequence goes on along the minus strand of CBFHTF010000052.1, from coordinate 8,900 downwards.
CGCTGGTTGCGGCGGTAGAAGCAGAAGCCAAGGCGCCCCTCGGAGAGGCCTACCGTATTACGGAAAAGGCCGCCCGTTACGAGCGAGTTGGTGAAATCCGGACCGCTGTCATTGAGAAGTTGGCGGTAGAAGGCGGACCATCGGCTGACGCCGTGAAAGATGTATTCAAGTCGGTTGAAAAAGCACTGGTACGACAACGCATTTTGTCTGGTGAACCCCGTATCGATGGGCGCGATTCTCGCACCGTGCGCCCCATTGTCTGCGAGGTCGATATTTTACCCAAGGTACACGGTTCTGCCCTATTTACCCGCGGTGAAACCCAAGCGATTGGCGCAGTTACCCTAGGCTCAAGCCGCGATGCTCAAATTATCGATGCGCTGGAAGGTGAGCGTCGTGATCCTTTCATGTTGCACTACAATTTCCCTCCCTACTCGGTGGGCGAAGCGGGTCGTATTGGTGCTACAGGTCGCCGTGAGATAGGCCATGGTCGTCTGGCTCGTCGTGGCCTAGCGGCGGTACTCCCCAGTGAAGAGGAATTTCCTTACACCATTCGCGTGGTTTCGGAAATTACGGAATCCAACGGCTCCAGCTCTATGGCCTCGGTCTGTGTTGGATCTCTGGGTCTAATGGCTGCCGGCGTGCCTCTGAAAGCACCCGTGGCTGGTATTGCTATGGGTTTGGTGAAAGAGGGCAACCAGTTTGCTGTACTCACCGACATCTTGGGTGATGAAGACCATCTAGGTGACATGGATTTCAAAGTGGCGGGTACGGCTAACGGCGTAACTGCACTGCAGATGGACATTAAGATTGAGGGAATTAACGAGCAAATCATGGAGATTGCCCTTGAACAGGCACTGCATGCTCGCCTGCACATCTTGGGTCAGATGAACACCGTTATTGACGCACCTCGCCAAATCACCTCGGAAAATGCGCCGAGCATGGTGCAGTTCAAGGTCGATAGCGACAAGATTCGCGACATCATTGGTAAGGGCGGTGCCACCATCCGTCAGATTACCGAGGACTCGGGAGCAACGGTTGACATTGCCGACGACGGCACCGTGAAGGTTTTTGGTCAGAATCAAGCAGCACGCGATCAAGCTGTAGAGATGATTATGTCCATCACAGCGGAAGCAGAAGTTGGCGCTATTTACGAAGGCACCGTAGCTCGCATCGTAGACTTTGGCGCATTCGTCACCATACTGCCCGGCAAAGACGGCTTGGTGCACATTTCGCAAATTGCTGATGAACGTGTTGAAAGTGTGAGTGATTACCTCAGCGAAGGCCAAACTGTCCGCGTCAAAGTGCTCGATGTTGATCAGCGTGGTCGTATTAAGCTGTCAATCAAAGAAGCGAAAGCCGATGATGGTGCCACTGATGCGGGTAACGACGATGTCGCCGCGCCAGAGCCCGAAACATTGGTTGACGAATAATCGTTTGATGTCAAATGCCGCCTTCACAGTGAAGGCGGCGCCTCTTCACTGGACCTACATTATGATGCGTTTCAAGTTGTCGCTTCTGCTGTCGGTTGTTGTATGTGTAGCCCAATGGACGGGTGGCGCGGCATCCTCGCGAGCTGATGTTCATTGGACTTATACCGGGGAAACAGGCCCAGAACATTGGTCTGAGATTGAACCCACGTCCGAGTGTATGGGTCAATCCCAGTCGCCGGTAAACATCATTCGCACGGCAACCTCGCCTGTTGTCAGTGAGGCTTGGCCACTTGAGTTGCATTACCCTAAATCGACTCTGTTAAGGACTGTCACGAACGACGGACACTCCATTAAGTACGATTTTGAGCAAGGCGATGAAATTGCGTTTCGAGGAAATCGGTATGGCTTAGTTCAACTGCATTTCCACGAGCCCTCGGAACATACATTAAATGGTGTGCGTTACCCGATAGAAATGCACATGGTGCACTTTAGTAAGGAGCTCTCGCGCTACACAGTGTTGTCAGTGCTGGGGTACGAGGGCAAACCGAGTCCGGGTTATGACTGGCTTGAAAGTTATTTGCCTTTGTCACCCGGACAGAGCAAACGCATAGAGCAACCATTCGATTTGTCGAGCGTACTACCCGCCACCCTTACGCCGCGTTTTCACTACGAGGGGTCGTTGACGACGCCACCGTGTTCGGAGAACGTGAGTTGGGTGGTATTTGAGCGGCCCTTCATGTTGAGCGAAGGACAAGTCAATTTGTTGAAGCGGAATATGCCAACAAACAACTATCGGGGTGTACAGCCGTTGCGTGGGCGGACCGTCTCTTTGGTTGTGCATTAATCGACGCTCGTGCAGCCCTGGATCTTACTAGTCCAATTTCTCTGGTTAGCGTAACAACGCTACATTTGTATTGTCAGTTGGCAATAGCCAGCTGTTCTTCGTATGGATTCACTCGTTGTAGGCTGTGATGCTGATTCCTCTTTGAGCCTTGGTTTATAAGCTTGGATGAAGTGCTCTGTTGTGATTGCGTGGTGTGCTGCGCTAACGCGGGAGATTAATTGTATTGAAGGTAACTATGGCATTTCGTTGGATTGTCGTTCTCTCGTCGCTGGCCTTACTGCTAGTTGCCCGTTTTTTTTGGATGTCGGGTCCTCAACTGCTGACAGCCACCGAACTGTTATCAGAGGCTGAGAGTGCACTACAACAAAGTGGTTACGACATATTGGCGCGCATCGATCTACCCAAGTTAACCAATGGTGGCGACGCCGAGGGATTGTTGCTGTTTTCTGGCGTCGACCTTGAGCGCGCGCTGGCGAACCAAAATCCAGAGCAACTTCTTGACATCCCAGTGGCGCTGTTGGCCATGACGAGCGTTGATGGAGATGCAAAACTTATTCCATCGGAACTACCGGTGAACATTTGGTCTATCGATGGTGCTACGCAGGCACTCAATATCCCACCGGTTCAGTGGTCGGAGCGTATTTCAGCGTCGCAACTGGAGAACCCTCGGTCACTGGACGTTACGCCATCAATACCGTTGCGTGTGGTCAGCACGCTATCGTACGCGGAAACCCTTGATCGCATTGAGCAAATCGGCAAAACGGTCTTGGGAGAGGAAAATATGTGGGTTGTTGACATAGGGCGCCGCATCGCAGTATCCGAGCATGAACAGTTTAAGATGGCGTTGCTCATCATGCTCGATAGCGCTCTGCCAGATAGCCCTCCCCAGATCGACAGTGACGACTCATACATTCTGAATTGCTGTCATCGGGTATTAGTGACGGAAGACCAAGAGGGCGTGGTGACTGTGTTAACCAGACCGCTTAACAGCCTTGATAATTTAATGGCTACGACCGCTCAAAGCCCAACATGTGGTCGCCCGACAGTCAGTTCATCCGCGGCCGCAGGCAGCACCATGGCTGTAACGGAAATGACCTGCCCCTTTGACGCTGCCGTTTGGTTTGCGCTTCAGCGAGATTCAGCCAAGTGACACCTTGCGGGCCGATTAACGGGGTTGTAATTTCAGCAAGCGTCCTTCACTACCGCCTCTTTCATCTTCAAGAACCCACAGCGATCCATCAGGGCCCTCTCTAACACTACGAACGCGCGCATTCATTGGATAGCGAGCCATTTCTTGTGCGCCACTATCGATCAACGCGATGCGGACAAGCGCCTTGGATGACAGGCCCGCAATGAGCCCTTGGCCGCGCCAGTTACGAAACGCTTTGCCTTCAAGGAAGGTTAAGTCACCGGGAGAGATTACAGGTGTCCACGTAATAACGGGTGGCATGAACTCCGGTCGTGTTCGATGATGGGGTATGGGGCGACCATCGTAATGATTACCGTTGGAAACCAATGGATAGCCGTAGTTGGTTCCTGGTTCTATTTTATTGAGTTCATCGCCCCCTGCGGGGCCCATTTCAATGACCCAAGGGTTGCCCTTTAAGTCGAAAGCAAACCCCAGTGGATTGCGGTGACCCAGGGACCAGATTTCGTCATAAACTGCTTCATCGTCGACCAGAGGTTCTCGCTGCAGCCAGTCAACGAATGGGTTGTCAGAAGCAGGTTTACCACTGTCGTTGAGCCTTAGCACTTTACCCAGATTGCTCTGCATGTCTTGGGCAGGTGTGAATTTTTGTCGGTCCCCAGAGGTCACCCACAGATACCCCTCTTGATCGAAAGCCATGCGGTGACCGTAATGACCGCTTCCCAGTACTTTCGGATATTGCCGCCAAATAACCTCAACATCGTTCAGCAAAGGACGACGACCACTGGTATCAAGCCGCCCTCGAGCGATAGCCGCACCGCGTGTTTGGCCTTTGCCAGCCTCGGCATAACTCAAATAAACCAGACCGTTATCGGCATACTGGGGGTGGAGTACCACATCACCTAAGCCTCCTTGCCCTCCGTAGTCGACATCCGGGACTCCCGCCACCGAGCGTGCACTGCCATCGTCTGGATTGAGCAGCATCAGGCTGCCTTTTTTTTCTGTGATCAGTAATTGCCCGTCTGGCAAAAACGCCATAGCCCAGGGCTCATGAAAGTCAGCGATGACCTCTACGGTGAAAGGTTGCATCGCGTCTTTTGCGGCGTGCGCATCGGCCACCGCATGAGAGCTAGCACTTACCATTAAGCTCAGGATGATAGAAAGGAACAGCTGGTACATAGTGAGCTCCGTGGCAATTTGTTTATATAGCCCTAAAGGGCCTTGCGAGTTCCTAGTGGTTTGTTGTCGTCCTTGGCACATAATCACGAACCGCGGCGGTATTTCGGCGCTTCAATGGTCAGCAGGTACGGATTGTTAATGGCGATTTGACCGAGTTGTGAGTACGCCGTCACGAGGGCTAGGTCCTCAGCCTTTTAGCACGCACTTTTAACCTAAAAAACCGCCCTACACTAAAAGTAGCGCGGTTATCTGTCGTGCTTTTCACCGAGGCTTAGTCGGTTAACACCGGTTTCAACGGACTTTGCTGCACATTCCCACTGAGGCTCAAAAAAGCCAGCCAAAATCCTTAGTGTGTAGTCACTTCCAAATCGTTGCAAAGTGATACACGAATCGCCTCATCTACAGCAAATGGCGCGATGTGATAGGCAGGATGTTCAATACCCGCAAGCAGAGTAGCGCCATGCTTCAGCGCTTCGATTTGTTGAGGGTTTAATTCAAAACGCATGAAATGCACTGCAGAGGTCTTATTTTCAGTTTCTCGCTCGAGATCTTCATCGGCAATGACTGTCACTCGACCAAACCCTTCAATTTCTAAGAAAATGGATCGTTCCAAGCCGATCATTTCAGCAAGACGCACCGCGCGCTCGGCGGGATCGCCAAACTCTATCATCAGGGTTGCTTTCCAATTGGTGCCATCGGGGATGAGCGGGTTGTAGGCCGATAACTCGTCCTCAATACCATCCGACTCGAAGATCTTTTCAATACGCAGCATTTCCTGAATTTGGTAGCGGATGGTCGTGACATCCTCGAAGTACAGTCGCGCGTTGTCACCTAATGCCAACTGGCGAATCTTCTTGTGGGCCATCACTTCCGTTCGGAAGGTTTCGCGCCGCTGAGCGTATTCCTCTAATGACCAGAGATCTTTCCGGGTAAGTTGTTGTGCCATTGTTATCTCCTTAATCAATTTAGGCCGTAGGCCATTCGAAGCAATGTCATGGGGTGCTCTGCCTTATCAACATTTTGGGCAAGATGGGCTATCTGGGTGCCTGCCATAGGGCAATCCGATATGAAATGATCGGGATTTTGCTCATCTACCTTACGCACTGTGGGCTTCGCTATTTTAACGGATTTGTCACGAGTCTCCTTTTTCACCGCATACGTGCCGTCGTGGCCTGAGCAGCGCTCGTGGGCAACCACGTTTGACTCCTGAATGAGATTCAGTACATCACGGGTTTTCAAACCAATATTCTGTACCCGCTGGTGGCATGCCACTTGGTAGGCCACATTGCCAACGGGTTGTTGGAAATCTGTATTCATAAGGCCCGCTTTGTGACGCAGCCATAGGTATTCAAAGGGGTCGTAAAATGCCTGTTGAACTTTGCGTACCTCTAAATCATCTGGGTACATGAGCGGCAGTTCCTGTTTATACATAAGCACACAAGAAGGAATCGGCGCGACCAAGTCGTAGCCTTCGTCCACCAGTTTCGCTAGCACAGGGATATTCTTTTGTTTCAGCGCATCAACGCTATCTAGGTCGCCAAGTTCCAGTTTAGGCATGCCGCAGCAGGCTTCTTTGGGCACCATTTCAATGTGGATGCCGTTATGCTGGAACACCTTGATGAAATCCTCGCCTATTTCGGGACTGTTGTAATTACCGTAGCAAGTGGCGTAGAGGGCGACTTTACCTTTTGTTTCCCCGGCTGGTTGCGGCGTGATGGTTTTGACTAATGATTTGGCACGCTTACGCAATGTGTTGCTGTGGATCGGTGGCAGCGGGGCTTCGTGGTGAATGTCCATTCGACTTTCCAGCACTTTCCGGAAGCTCTTGTTGCTATTGAGAGCGTTGGCAGTGACATCCACCAATGGTATGGCGGTCATACCAAATACCTTGTCGGTACTGGTTAAAGTGCGGTCCCGGAAACTGGCACCCTCACGCTTAAACTTTTGCGCCTTTGCCTGCAACATCAGGTGCGGGAAATCGACATTGAAATCGTGAGGGGGGACATAGGGACATTTGGTGAGATAGCACAAATCACACAGATAGCATTGGTCGACTACTTTTTGATAATCGGCTTTGTCGACGCCATCGACCTCAAAGGTCTCTGATTCGTCAATGAGATCAAAAAGGGTAGGGAACGAGTCACACAAGCTCACGCATCTTCTGCAGCCGTGGCAAATATCGTAAACGCGCTCTAGTTCCGCCTCGAGTTTGTCTTTGTCCCAATAGTCGGGCGACTTCCAGTCAATCGGGTGGCGGGTCGGCGCTTCCAGGCTGCCTTCTCTCATGGCATGGGTTCCTGTGTATGTGAGTCGAGATTCAACGAACAACGGTGACAGTGGGAAACTGGATAGTTACATCGATCGCGTTTAGAAGACGCGGGGGTGACGCGTGGCTACTTTGGAATAACGTTACCCGGCTCAGTGCCGGGTAACGAGCGATGCCCCATTAGGCGTCGAGATTATCCAGAGTCTTCTGGAACTTGTTAGCGTGGCTGCGCTCGGCCTTTGCCAGCGTCTCAAACCAGTCTGCAATTTCATCGAAGCCTTCGTCACGTGCCGTTTTGGCCATGCCGGGGTACATGTCGGTGTACTCGTGGGTCTCACCAGCAATTGACGCTTCCAGGTTCTTCTTGGTGTCACCCATAGGCAGACCAGTGGCCGGGTCACCTACCGCTTCCAAGTACTCAAGGTGGCCGTGAGCGTGACCGGTCTCGCCTTCTGCAGTTGAGCGGAAGACGGCAGCAACATCGTTGTAGCCCTCAACGTCAGCTTTAGAGGCGAAGTAGAGGTAACGACGATTTGCTTGTGATTCGCCGGCAAAGGCGTCTTTCAGGTTCTGTTCGGTCTGGCTACCTTTCAGTTCCATGTTTTGTTCTCCGTTCTTGGGTGTGTACACAATCACAATGTCCACACGACATGTGTGGTCAGCTTATGATACTGATTTCACGCGCTTTCAGACTTGAGGAAATAACAAAAAATACGATCGTATTTTTCGATGATCACATTGCGAGTGTCTGGTTGCCAAGGATCATCTTGAGTCCTGATACGAACAAAAAACGCCCCGTAGCGGGATTACCGCTGCGGGGCGTTGCAAACATTTGAGATCCGATGATTTGAGGTGTTTTACCCGTTGGTCGTCTGCTCAAAATTACTGGTTAGCGCGATTTGCCACCAAGTCATCGACAACGGATGGGTCCGCCAGGGTCGATGTATCACCCAAGCTGCCCAGCTCGTTCTCAGCAATTTTCCGTAAGATGCGACGCATAATTTTGCCCGAGCGAGTTTTAGGCAGGCCAACAGCCCACTGAATGACATCGGGCTTAGCGATAGGCCCAATTTCCTGCACACAGAGCTTAATAAGCTCCTTTTTCAGCTCGTCGGTAGGCTCCACGCCGGCCATAGGAGTGACGTACGCGTAGATACCCTGGCCCTTGATATCGTGGGGGAAACCAACCACCGCAGCTTCGGCAATTTGTGGATGCTCGTCGAGGGCATCTTCGATTTCCGCAGTGCCCATACGGTGCCCTGAGACATTCAAGACATCATCGACGCGGCCTGTGATTCTGATGTAGCCATCCTCGTCACGCAACGCACCGTCGCCGGTGAAGTAGTAGCCATTGTAGGTATTAAAGTACGTATCGAGCATGCGCTGGTGATCACCGTACACGCTACGAATTTGCCCCGGCCAGGAGCGTTTGAGTACCAGATAACCCTCTGCGGCGCCCTCGATTTCTTGACCTTTCTCGTCGAGTAGCGCCGGCTCCACGCCAAAGAAGGGGAAGCTGGCATGACAGGGCTTCAGTGTGTGTGCACCAGGTAATGCGGTGATCATGATGCCGCCCGTTTCAGTCTGCCACCAAGTGTCGACAATAGGACAGCGGCCTTCACCTACGACGTTGTGGTACCACTCCCATGCTTCAAAGTTGATAGGTTCACCCACCGAACCCAATACTCGAAGGCTCTTGCGCGAGTACTTCTTGACAAGATCATCACCCATTGCCAGCAGTGCACGAATGGCTGTTGGCGCTGTAAAAAACGAATTGACTTGGTATTTGTCGACCACTTGCCAGAAACGCCCGCCGTCGGGGTAAGTAGGTACACCCTCGAACATTAATGATGTTGCGCCATTGGCCAAGGGGCCGTACACAATATATGTGTGTCCTGTTACCCAACCCACGTCAGCGGTGCACCACCAGGTTTCGCCTTCGCGGTAATCGAAGACGTATTTGAAGGTCATGGCGGCCTGTAACAAATAGCCACCAGTGCAGTGCATGACGCCTTTAGGTTTGCCAGTAGATCC
>CBFHTF010000051.1:0-17532 GCA_965658685.1 Luminiphilus sp. | reverse complement strand
GTACAGTTGCGAAATCTTTGAGTGTTTTCATAGGGCGTCGCGACGCTGTCCTGTGTTGGCGTTCATTATCAGTGTAAATGGCGCATTATTGCGAAATTGTGTCACGTATGGCCGGTTGTGGCTAAATACAGAGTCCCCTAAGACAATCAGCCCCCCACCCCGGCAATACCGATGAATCGCCGCCATGCACTAGGGTTTCTATCACACTCTAAAATCTTTCCTAACCCCTTCTCCGTATAGAATGGCGAGTAGTTCGCCTGAGCACAGGCGTGTCATTATCGGAGATGCACCCCCGCATGGGATACAAAGCAGTCGACCTAATCGCAACTCGGCGCAGTCTGTGGCAGCTATTGGCACCAGAGTCCAAGTTTCTCAATGTCGTCATCATCTATGGGCTGGCTATCAGTTTCATGACGCTGGCGGTGCCTATCGCTGTCCAGACACTCATCAACACTATCGCGAATATTGGCTCAATACGCGCGGTGTTTGTGCTGTCTATCACCCTCTGTTTACTGCTATTGGTGTCAGGTGTATTGAGCGCACTGCGTTTATGGATCGTAGAGCTCTACGAGCGGCGGGTGTACGCGCGACTCACCGCTGAAATGAGCTACCGCCTTATTCGAGCACCCCACGATCTCTTCGAGGGACGCCGCAATGCCGGTATTACACATCGCTACTTCGACATCATGACCCTGCAGAAAAATGTCCCTCGACTCCTTGTCGATGGATTTACACTGGTATTACAGATGCTGGTGGGGTTCACCCTTGTGGCGTTCTATCACGAGTGGTTGTTCCTGTTTAATGTCATTGTCGTCGCTATCATGTATGCCATTTGGCGCATTTGGGCCTATCGTGCCAAAGAAACCGCACTGGAACTGTCGCGCAGCAAGTACGTAATGGCGAAGTGGTTGAACGATGTGGAAGTAGCTCACGAGTTCTTCAAATCAAGCCGGCACGCAGCTCTGGCGGGACAGACGACCGACGCGAATGCCAAGTACTTCATAGAGAGTCATGGCAAGCATTTCCGTTACACCTTCACCCAGAGCATTATGTTTTTGCTGCTGTCAGCCTTTGGTAGTGCAGCTCTCTTGGGCTTGGGTGGCTGGCTGGTGAGTCGTGGTCAGCTGTCCATTGGGCAGTTAGTTGCCGCCGAGCTGATTATGGCCACAATCTTCCAGAACCTAACGCGCTTCGTAAGCTATTTGAAGTCCTACTACGAACTGTATGGCGCCGCCGATAAAATCACCGAACTGCTCTCAATACCACAAGAAGCCGAGGTGAACGCCAGAGGTGCCGAGCCAGCCTCGGGAGATCTAGAGTTTCACCACGTGCAAGTGCGCCGCGGCGATAGACTGTGCGAAGTGAACCTAGCGCTACAAAGTGGCCAGAAGGTTTTCGTTCAAGCGAGTGAGGCATGGATACAGCGCAAGGTGCTCAATGCCATTCGCTATCATGAGACACCCGCTGCAGGCTGGATCACTTTGGGCGGCAAGTCCTTGGCAGATCTTGATCAGTACGCGGTCCGCCAAGTCATCCATAGTATCGACCGCAATCTCATCGCCGAGTGCTCAATTCGGGAGTTTTTACAACTCTCAGCACCAGACGCCGGCACCCACGAGATTATGTCGGTTCTGCGCGACGTCAAATTATGGTCAGTCGTCGAGCAGTTTTCGGAGGGCTTGGACACGCGTTTATCTGTGCTGGGTGCGCCCTTCCAAAGCGTGGAAGTACTGTTACTGAAACTGGCGGCAGCCATTTTGGCCAACCCAAAGGTGCTGGTGCTTAACCAGCGATTTGACAATGTCTTGGGCCATGCCCGGGAACACATCATGCAGGTACTCGAGCAACAACCCTTCACAGTGCTCTATTTCACAAGCTATCCCGATAATCGTTTCTTCGATGGTTGCTTACAGCTGACACCCGTCGAAAGCGGGTCAGAGCGATGACTGACTTTCGTGCAGATTACTTTGAACACATGGCGACCCTGGCACGTATTCGGCTGCCGAATATGTATCGGGTGATCAGCGGTTTACTGCTGGGCCTAATACTGGTGGTGGCCTGCGTTCTGTGGTTTGTTCCTTGGATTCAAACCGCTTATGGCGATGGCACTGTTGACACCCTTAACCCCAACGAGCGTATTCAGGCCATATCAGCTCTGGTACCTGGTCAGGTGAAAGAATGGCACGTAAGAGAAGGCCAGAGCGTGGCAGCGGGCGATCCAGTGGTAACACTGGTCGATGCCGATCCTGCGCTAATCGAGCGGCTTGAGAATCAAATTCAGGCGGCATCGCAACAAAAAGCCGCCCAAGCGTCGGCGTTAGCGACCGAGGAGAATAATCTCAAGCGGCAGTTAGGCCTGCAAGAGCGCGGTCTCACCTCCCAACGGGATATTGAGAAGGCCAACCTAGAGATTCAAAAAATCAAAGCCGAGATCGCAAAAATCGATGCCGAGTTGAATAAATTGAAGGTTCAAAAAGCTCGCCAATCGCTACAAACCAAGGTAGCGCCAATGGCGGGCACAATTTTGCGGCTGCTCTCATCCGGCACCGCCACCTATTTAAAGCCTGGGGATGTGGTAGCGTCATTCATTCCCGACGGCGTCAAACGCTCGGCGGTCATCACAGTTAATGGACTTGACGCCACACTGATTCAACCAGGGCGTGAAGTGCGCCTTCAATTCGATGGTTGGCCGGTATTCCAGTTCAGTGGTTGGCCAGGTCTCGCGGTGGGCACCTTCAGTGGCATTGTCGATTTTGTCGAACCGGTGGCCAATCAGCGAGGACAGTTCCGAGTGTGGGTCAAGCCAGATCCCAATGCGGCGCCTTGGCCCGATGAGGAGCATATACGCTTAGGCAGTAGAGTGAGAGGCTGGGTGCTTCTTGAGGAAGTACGGTTGGGCTACGAACTGTGGCGTCAACTCAATAATTTCCCGCCCATCAATCCCGCGGTTAACGAGCAACCCTAATGATGTACCGTCAGACCGTTACGGCGCTTCTGTTGGCGCTGGTGGCACATTGCAGTGTGGCCCAGGGTTTGTCAGCGGCCACCCATGCAGATACCAAGACCCACAGTGCCAAAATGCTCGTCGCACCGACCGTGCGTCAACTTGTTGAGGGCATCGTCAAGCATCACCCAGAGTTCCAAGCCAGCATGGCTAGGACCGATCAAGCGGCCGGACTGCAACAAGTGGCGGATGCAGCGTTTGATGCACGTATTGTGCAAAACACCGCCGTACGCACCTCTGGCTACTACGACGGTAGTTATGCCAAACAGAGCATCGTACAACCCATCGCAGCCATGAACGCTGAGCTGTTTGGCAGTTATCGCATTGCCGATGGCCAGTTTCCCGTCTACGACACAGCGTTCGATACCCTCGATCTTGGTGAGGCTAGCATGGGTGTCCGATTATCCCTGCTCCAAAATCGAGAGTTAGATGCGCGTCGCATCGAGTTGCAGCAAGCCGCATGGAAGCTTCTAGGTGCCCAGTCAAAACAGGACGTAGAGCTTAATAAACTGGTGTATGCGGGGGTTTCTAGTTACCTAAACTGGTACCAGAGCTATCGTCGCCTTGGGGTAATTCGCGATTTAGTCAGGATCACTCAAGAACGGTTCAGCGGCATTGAAGCGCGCATAGAGAGCGGTGACCTTGCCCAAATTAGCCTCACGGAATTTCAATCGACATTTCTGCGCCGACAGCTATTAGAACGAGAGGCGGAACAACGCTACGAACTGGCGAAACAGCAACTCGCCTACTTTTGGCGAATGAGTGATAGCGCTATGGGGGCCCCACAAAGTATCGGTCAGCCACCCAAGGACATTGGCTGGCCCTATCACGCGCCGAGCATGGAATTAACCGCCTTTGACGAGCAAATTGCGCAACATCCCAGTATTAATGCACTCAATGCAAAACTCGAGCAGGTGCGTAACCAGCAGCGATTGGCGCGCAACGAAGTGCTGCCGCAACTCGACCTCGAATTCAAAGTAGCGCGGGACATTGGACAGGGCATTGAGCCTCTAACGGGCAACGATTCTATGGTCGGCCTCTCTTTTTCAGTACCCATTGGACAGCGCGCGGCCCGTGCCCGTGAATCTATCGCGGCAGCCGGCGTCCGAGAACTTGAGTTTGAAAATAGGGTGCTGTCCGATCAGTTGCGAAGAGATGTGGCACTGTCTCTCGAAGCGCTCGATTATGGACGCCGCATTTTGGCCATAAGCAGAGAGCAAGAAGCGGTAGCCGAACAGTTGCAACGTCAGGAGCAAGAGCGCTTCGATGCCGGGGTCAGCGACCTATTTCTTCTCATCAACCGAGAAGCCGCAGCGCTACAGGCCCATCTGAAGTCAGTAGATGCGGAAGTGGCGCTCATGCGCCAAGAGCTAGCATTGCAAGCCACGCTGGCACAACTACTACCCGGTGTGTGAGGACTCACGTCGCAGCCTTAAGGCGATGAATGCTCCCAGCAGTATGAAGGCCCCTCCCAAAAGTGTCGCTATCTCTGGTATCTCACCAAACACGGCAGCGCCCAGAACCGCGGCAATCACAATTTGCAAATAACTGAGACTGGCAGCGCGACTTGCCGAGTCCCGACCCATGGCATAGGTCAAGGCTAGCTGCCCAAGTTGCGCAAAAATGCCCACCCCCAGCATCGCGGCCCAACCTACGGTTGTTGGCCAAATAAAATCAGCTGCGCCCACTAAGAGCGTAGCGGGCACACATACCATAGGAAAATACAGCACGATAACCGCCGGATGCTCGGACGGTGCCAATTGACGAACCAAGGTGTAAGCCAAACCACTACCGAATGCACCGCCCAAGCCGGCCAAGATAGCGCGCCAGGGCGTCGATGCTGCAGCAGGCCCAAGCGTGGGTGCGAGCATGGCCAGCAAGCCCACGAGACTAAGGCACACACAAACAACTGTTGCCCGTTCGGGCACCTCACGCAGTATCCAATAGGCCAATATTGCAGTGAATATTGGATGTAGGTACTGCAAGAGCGTCGCCTGAGCGTAGGGTAGATGCAATATGGCGTAAAACACGCAACTCAGAGACAAAAAACCCACGGTGCCCCGCGCTAATAGCAGCCAGCGCCGCTTTCCAAGTGGGTGCACACCAGCGCGCTGAATAGCCATTAACGACAGCGCCACCGAGATCACCGCTCTCACGGCAATAATTTGCATCACTGGCAAACCGGTTGCACCTGCTAACTTCACCATGACACCCATGACGGCAAAGCTGAGTGCACTGAGCAACATGAAGTGAGCGCCGCTCATGACCCTGCATCTTTTACGGTATGCTTACCAAAGCCCGCGGCTAGACGTGAACCATCAGGAATTTGCGACCTCCAATGAATCATCTACTTGTACTGCTTTTACTCAACATCGCACTCGTGGCTGCCACGGTTTTTCTCCACTATGAAGTCCTGACCCGCCTGTCGCATGACATGCCGCTGTTACCGTTAAAACCCCGCGGACGGATTATTTTTGGTGTGGCAGCAATTCTGCTGGCCCATTCGCTGGAAGTGGCAATATTTGCGTTTGGCTACTGGCTATCGATTAGTTTTGACCAAGGTGCTCTTGCGGGCGAGTTTCAAGGTCATATCAGCGATTACATGTACTTCTCGTACGTCACCTTCACCACAGTGGGTTACGGGGACATTGTGGCACAGGGACACATACGTTGGCTGGCAGCCATCGAGTCGCTCACAGGGTTTGTATTGATTACCTGGACGGCGTCGTACTTCTATATCGTAATGTCACAGCAATGGAATCGCCGCTGAGCCACATAGTCACTCGCTATCGGCCTGCCACTGAAAACGCGGCAGGGATTGGCCATCGATAATAACGTGCTCAGTGAACATGGACAGTGGCCGTACCCATAGGTCTTTTGCCCCGTAAAGGGTGCGGTAAACCACCAACCATTCCTCGGTTTCCGAGTGGCGAGCCACGTCAATAACGTGATACTCGCCGCCCTTATAATGTCGATACCGGCCGGGCTTAATACGCACCACTACTCCTCCAAGCCCCCAAAGGCCTGAATAAGCACGGGCATCAACTCACCAATGGCTTCACTCATTAACAGGAAGTCAGCGTCTCGTCGGGCCAACATGTCGTCTTTAATGTCGTCATTAGCACCCACCAGCTCCTCACCGAATTTTAGTCGGCGCAGCACCAAATCGGAGCCAAGGACAAACGATAAGCGGTCCTGCCAGGTAAGTGCCAAGCGCTCAACGAATTTTCCAGATTCAATGTGAGACCGAATCTCGTCACAATCAAGTAGCATGCTGCGGGCCCGCACCACGCCCCCGTCCTCTCCCGGTTCCACCAAGTCGGCTTCTGTACCCAAACTAAAATCTGATGGCAGCTGATTGTGCAACAACCACTCGCTCATGACCCTAGCCGGAGATTGTCGTGTAGTGGGCAGTGCCGCGGGTAAACTGCCTAATGCCTCCCGCAACAAACTCAGAAAATCCTCTGCACGGGGAGCACTGGCGTTGTTAATCCACAGCCAACCATCGCGTTCGCACACCAATGCCTCAACAGCATTGGAGCGGCTAAACGCCCGGGGAAGAAAATCTTGGGTGACTTCATCGGCAATGGTTAATCGCTCTTTGCGATAGACCTTCCGACCCTCTGCCACCTGAATCTGCCCTACACGATGATTAACCTCCTCTCGCACCACCGTGCTTGGCAGAAGTTTTTCCTCACGCTTCAGGCGCAATAACCAATAAGGTCCTGCCGCGTGTACCAGTGTATCGGCACTGTCGGCCAGTGCCGATACCCAACCACTGCTCTGAGGTTGGGTGGGACGACAGGGGACAAAAGGACGGCCATTCAAGCGCTGCTCAAGGTCATCAGCTGACAAGCCCCAGCCCTCGGTCAGACGGTAGGGGCGAACATTTTTAAACCACATAGAGGTGTCCATTAGCGATAGCGGGCGAAGGTACCGGTTTCAAGAGACGTGCTCAAGGGCTCGGTCAACACTTGGCAGCCTCGGCTTGCTGATGCAAAGTGGACTGGTCGCTATCATCGTTGGTTCACCGCGACAAACCCAGAGACATCACCACATCCCAAACAACAGGCTCATTATGCGCTATTTGCACACCATGATTAGAGCATCCGACTTGGACGCTACGCTCGACTTCTTCTGTAACAAACTGGGCTTGATGGAAGTTCGGCGCTACGACAGCGAACAAGGCCGCTTCACGCTAGTTTTTTTAGCTGCTCCCGACGACGCCGAACACGCCACGAGCAGTAGCTCACCACTACTCGAAATTACGTGGAACTGGGATCCCGAACACTACGATGGCGGTCGAAATTTCGGTCATCTGGCCTATCGTGTCGATGACATTTACGCCACCTGCCAACGCTTAGCAGACGGTGGCGTTACAATCAATCGACCACCGAGAGATGGTCGTATGGCGTTTGTGCGCTCACCCGACGGCATATCTATCGAGCTACTGCAGGAAGGTGAGCCTTTGCAACCCACCGAGCCTTGGCTATCGATGCCCAATGAAGGCACTTGGTAGCGGCTTAAGAACGCAAAAAGTCCAGTATCCACCGCGCAACCCAGGGCCCTTCTTGCTCTCGAGTCGCCAGAGTTTTCAAACCTTCATCGGCGCGAGCATCACCAATCATTTGCCTGCGAAACGCGATAATTTCACGCGCGTAGTCGGGGATGAATTCGGGATGGCCCTGAAAGGTTAAGACATGGTTGTCGATCTGGAACCCAGCAATGGGACAGTGCGTATTACGGGCGGTGACCTGAGCCCCGGGCGGTAAGGTCATCACTTGGTCTTGATGGGAAGCGACTAATCGCAAGTGCTCTTTGCCCTGCTCTGGGGTGAAGAGCAACTGATATTCTTGGATACCCACCCCCCAACCATTGGCTGACTTGTCGACAATACCTCCAAGGGCACGTGCAATAAGCTGGTGACCGAAACAAATGCCCACCACTTTGCGCCGCTGAGCGTAAAGCGTGCGAATAAAGGTTTCGGCTTCGCGAATCCATGCTTTATCGTCGTAGACGCTACTTTTACTGCCGGTAATAACGTAACCGTCGACACAGTCGACGTCATCGGGCAACTCGCCACATTCAACATCCCACGTCGTAAAGCTAAGGCTGGGGTCAACCGCTAAAAACAAACGCTGAAACATGTCAGGGTATTCCCCGAATTGTGCGACCCACTCTGGCCGAACCGCGTCAGTTTTTAAAATTCCAATGTGCATAATGTGTTGATCCCGAATAAATACATCTGCGCCAGAGTTTAGCGCCGAGGGCGGCTAGAGTGGCAAATTGCCAAACACTGGCGGTCGAATTGTTCACAAAACCGCCAAACAAACGTCACAATACTGTTACACGACATCGACATGCTGTAAGGATGGCTATTTTGGCAACATTGCAACAAGTTGATACAAAACTGTTCGCTCGGGTTTTCCGGCATGGTGAACAGCGCACGTCGGCGCGTTCGGTTGCAAAAATTTTATCGCGCACGGGCGACGGGCTCCTGCATCTAGCCTTGCCCGCCCTGCTAGCGCTCATCGGTAGCGACTTGTTACCCGCCTTCTGTGTGCTGTTAGGCAGCGCCATGTTCATAGAGCGCATTTTATACTTTGTTTTGAAAAATACACTGCGTCGCCGCCGACCCCAAGATTTTGTGCCCGGCTTCCGCAGTATTATTCAGGCATCCGATAAATTCAGCTTCCCCTCAGGCCACACGTCGGCGGCTTTCTGTCTCGCAACCACCACGGGCATCGTATTCGGTGGTCCCTTCATAGCCATGTATCTCTGGGCCAGTGCTGTTGCACTTTCCCGTGTATTGTTAGGTGTCCACTTTCCCGGCGATACCCTAGCGGGCGCGGTCATGGGTAGTAGCATTGCCGTGCTCACTGCCAGCCAGCTCGGCCTACTGTAAGCCGCATTGGAGTGAACATACTTTACGGCGTCCAGGCGACCGGCCAGGGTCATATCAGTCGGGCCCGTGCCATGGCCGACGCCCTAGCCCATCATGATATCGAGGTCACTTGGCTACTATCCGGGCGACCACAAGATCAACTGTTCGACATGGCGATCTTTGGTGATTATGAGCACCGTCAGGGGCTCACCTTTGTCACTGAGTCGGGACGCTTGCGCTATCGAAAGACCGCTACGCGCAATAACCTGCGGCAGTTTTTGTCGGATGTTAACGCGCTCGATTTATCGTCCTTCGATCTTGTTGTTACCGACTATGAGCCCGTCACCGCGTGGGCGGGGCGACGCCAACAGCGTGATGTGATCGGCATTGGCCACCAGTACGCATTTGGCCCCAAAACCCCCAAAGCGGGTAACTCCGTCATCCAGCAGGCCATCATGCAACGCTTTGCCCCGGTAAGCAGACCAGTCGGACTGCATTGGGCTGCCTTCGACAGTAATGTGCTGCCGCCCATTCTTGATCTTCCGCAACTACCCTCTGACCCACCCGATGACGTTATTTTGGTCTATCTGCCGTTTGAGGATCAGGCGCACATTAGCCAGTGGTTGCAAGGCTTCCCAGAACATCAATTTGTTCAATACGCCAATGGCATTAACGATGAAGACAGAGCCAATGTCGGACGCCGTCGTGCCAATATCAAAGGATTCAAAGCAGACTTAGCGCGTTGCAAAGGGGTTATCTGCAACAGTGGCTTTGAACTCATCAGCGAATGTCTACAGTGGCAAAAGCCCGTGTTGACACGGCCCCTAAAGGGCCAAATGGAGCAGCTGTCGAATGCTGCTGCCCTCGAGTCGCTGGGTTACGCTTCAGTCATGGCTACACTCGACGTTGAGCACACAAAAGTATGGCTTAATCGGCCGCGCACAGCGCCTAAGGTGCATTTTAGTGACGTTGCAAGCCGTCTCGCTCAGTGGCTAGCCGATGGCGCACGCGAACCTATCGATATACTCTGTAGCGAGCTTTGGGATAATTAAATAACGCCGCTAACAGGGGCTCGCTACGCCGTAAAAACGTATGACGCACAGCTCTCCTACAACGCACTGCCGCGCCGCTTTATCCTCCATTATGGGGGTGCTACTGCTTTGGTGGCTAGCGTGCCTAACAAGCGCTCAAAGCTCGGCCTCTGACCAATGGCTGGGTAATGATCGCTGCGCTACCTGTCACGAACGTCAAGCCAACGACTGGCAGGGCTCTCATCATGACCTTGCTATGCAGGTGGCAACCGCTGACACCGTATTGGGTGACTTCAATAACGTAACCTACGACTACGCCGGTATTACCAGCCGATTTTACCGTGAGGGCGATACCTTTTGGGTCAGAACAGATAACGCCAAAGGCGAGCTACAAGATTTCAAAGTTGAGTACGTTTTCGGTGTTTACCCCCTTCAACAACTACTGCTACCCCTCTCCGGAGGGCGCCTGCAGGCCCTTACCATTGCCTGGGATGCCCGCCCATCTGACCAGGGAGGGCAGCGTTGGTACCACCTTTTCCCCGATGAGGCGATCGTCGCTGGCGACCCGCTGCACTGGACAGGCCCTTACCATAATTGGAATACCCGCTGTGCCGAATGCCATAGTACCGATGTGCGAAAAGGCTACGATCGAACAAGCAATTCCTTTGACACAACATTCCAGCAAATCGATGTCGGCTGTGAGAGTTGCCATGGACCTGGTGGACAGCACGTAGCGCTCGCAGAGAAAAACGCGCTCAGTACAGCACAACATGCTGGCTTCAGCGTAAACCTCAACGCCAGCGGGCAATGGCACTACAAAGAAGGCGCCAACATTGCGCAGCGCACAGAGCCGTTGATCAATCAGCAACAAATCGACACCTGTGGTCGCTGTCACGCGCGTCGCAGTAGCCTCGGTGACTATCATTACGGAGCAGACCTACTCGATACGCATCAGCTTGCGTTACTAGAACCTCAACTGTATTGGCCCGATGGACAAATACGCGATGAGGTATTTGTCTATGGGTCGTTTATTCAGAGCAAGATGCAGCGCGCAGGGGTGGTTTGCAGTAACTGCCATGATCCGCACAGCAACCAATTAAAGGCAGCCGACAACAAGCTGTGCGGTCAATGTCACAGAGCAGACCAGTTCGACACAGCCAAGCATCACCGTCACAAGGCGGATGGCGAAGGCAGTCAATGCGTCGCCTGCCATATGCCAGCACAGCTATACATGGGTGTCGATTGGCGCAGAGACCACAGCATGCGTATTCCTCGGCCCGAGCTGACACTCAGCACAGGCGCGCCGAATGCCTGTAACCAATGCCACGATAAGCAAAGTGCGAGCTGGGCGTTAGAGCAACTGCGTGACTGGGGCATTGAGCCCGATACGGCTCACCCCGGCATCATACTGCATCGGGCACGGCAGCAAGATGTGGCAAGCCTGCCTGCACTCGCGGATATCGTGCGTGACGACACCAAATCCTCAATGGTGCGCGCGTCATCTATTCAGGCCTATGCTCAGCTCGGCGCACCCGATTTAGCGGCAACCAGCGCGTTGCTACTGCAATCCGACTCAAGCTTATTGCGTATGGCCGCGGTAAGAGCCACTTCGGCGCTTCCCCCAGGCCAGCGGTTTCTCATGCTACGGGCATTGCTTGAGGATCCAATCTTGGCTGTGCGAATGGCGGTTGCCGAACAACTAGCCAGCGTGCCTGCCACGCAACTACGTGACCAGGACAATGTACGTCTCGAACCCTTGTTCGAAGAGTACGAATCCACGCTAATGAACCATTGGGATATGCCGTCGATAAGGCTTCAGCTGGCCAATTTTTGGCGCAATCGCGGTGAAATCAACAAGGCTCGTGACGCCTTAAAGTCGGCGCTTGAACTCAACCCACAACTGGAGCCCGCTCGACTCAATCTCGCTGATCTTGAACGGATGTCAGGCAATGACAGCGTGGCGCGTTCCCTGCTAAAGGCTGGTCTTGAGCTCAATCCCAATGCCGGCAACATACACTACACCCTGGGATTACTGGAGATACGCGCTGAGAATCGAGACCAGGCTATGATGCATCTTGGGGCTGCCGCTGACTTAGAAGAAGAAGGAAGCCGCCATCGTTTCGTTTATGCCATTGCCCTGCACGACAACGGTAACCCACAAGCAGCTGTAGCTCAGCTGGAGCGACTCAATACCGCGTTACCAGGCAATCCTGAAGTATTACAGGCGCTGATAAGCTACAACGCGGAGCTAGGAGAACAGCAACGCAGTAGGCGCTATCGTGACCAGCTGCAGCAGCTGATGTCAGCCCTGCGTTAATGCGTGGTCACGTGTCACACTACTTGGGTACGAAATGCAGATCGACCGTGATCGGAATGACGCGAGCGATCGCTTGCAAGCCGGCAATTTCTTGCAAGGTCGCCACACCCTCTTCAAGCCCGAAGTTGGCAGTGGATAACAATAAGGGCCGCAGGGTTGTGACATACAGATGACCATCGCTCATTTGCGCGCGGACTGTGGCTGACAATTCCGCGCTCTGACCGTGCAACGCCAATGTCACTGGAATGGTGCGATCAATAACACTTCCCGCACCCAAAGAAGCAATATCGTCGGGGCTTAAGGTAGCGCTCACTGTGGCCTGCGGATAATCAGCAACCTTGAAGAATAGATCCCGCATGCGCTGGTTACGGATAGGCACCTGGGTTTCTACTGTATCAAGGGCAATGTTCAGACTGAGCTTACCCTCTTCCGAAAGCACGCCACTGACACCCGAAAAATAATTGTATTCGGCGATCGCATTATTCTTTAACGATAAGTAGCCAACCGTTGAACTATCACTGACCTGCCAAGCGGCCTGGGAGGCGGCGGTAATCGATAATAACGATGTACAAACTAGTGCTCTGAGCCGGGTAGATAAGTCGGTCATCGATGTTTCTCCTGTGCCATTGAGTAAAACCTCTGGCCAAAACCTTGGGTGTTGTTACTACGAGTAACTACGTCGTTCGGTCTACCCTTAAACAGCGATATCAGCAAGATCGCCCTTGGACTCAAGCCACAACTTTCTGTCGCCAGCACGCTTCTTAGCCAACAACATGTCAAACAAGCTGTGGGTATCATCATCGGTATCGAGCACAAGCTGCACCAATCGACGCGTATCGGGGTCCATTGTCGTTTCACGCAATTGCGGTGGATTCATTTCACCGAGGCCTTTAAAGCGCTGCACATTGGGTTTGGCTTTTTTACCCTCAGCGGCAAGGCGATCGAGAATACCGTTGCGCTCAGCTTCGTCGAGTGCGTAATAAACGTCTTTACCCACATCAATTCGATACAGGGGCGGCATGGCAACAAAGACATGGCCCGCTCGCACAAGCGGTCGAAAGTGCCGTAAAAACAAAGCGCAGATCAAGGTGGCGATATGCAGGCCATCGGAGTCCGCATCCGCCAAAATACAGACTTTGTTGTAGCGCAATCCGCTCAAATCGTCACTTCCAGGATCAATGCCAATAGCCACTGAAATATTATGGACCTCAGCTGAGGCAAGAATTTCGGCGGAATCGACTTCCCAGGTGTTCAGAATTTTGCCCCGTAAAGGCAAAATTGCTTGATATTCCCGATTACGCGCCTGCTTGGCAGAACCGCCAGCAGAATCCCCCTCGACTAGGAAAAGTTCACTGTGGGCGGGGTCTTCAGAGCTGCAATCTGCCAACTTCCCGGGTAATGCCGGGCCAGAAGCAACCCGCTTGCGAACCACCTTTTTTGCCGAGCGCAACCGTGCTTGGGCGCGATTAATGCAGTGCTCTGCCAACAATTCGGCTTCTGCTGTGTGCTGATTCAGCCAGAGAGCGAAGGCATCCTTGGCAACCCCTGAAACAAAGCCCGCGGCCTCTCTAGATGACAAGCGCTCCTTTGTTTGACCTGAAAATTGAGGGTCAACCAACTTTGACGACAAAATATAGGCACAGCGATCCCATATGTCCTCTGCAGTTAGCTTAACGCCCCTAGGTAATAAATTACGCAACTCACAGAACTCACGAAGCGCCTCGAGTAGCCCCGACCGCAGACCATTGACGTGAGTACCACCTTGGGCAGTAGGGATGAGGTTGACATAGGATTCGGTAACCAACTCACCGCCCTCTGGCAACCATTGAATGGCAAAGTGTGCAGCACCTGTTTCCGTACTAAAACCAGCAGTGAATGGTGCCTCGGGTATGGCCGGAAAATCGGCAGTACTCTCAGCCAAGTAGTCAGAAATACCGTCTTCGTAGTACCACTCTTGCTTGTCCCCTTTGCGTTCATCGAGCAAAGTCACCCGTAAGCCCGGACAGAGCACCGCTTTCGCACGCAGCACATGGGTCAAGCGTGGAAGCGAAAAGTTGCCCGAGTCAAAGTAACTGGCGTCGGGTAAAAATCGAATAGCTGTACCGGTATTGCGCTTGCCGCAACTCCCGGTTAACGCCAACTCGGTCACTTTTTGACCACCCTCAAATGCCATTTCCCAAATCTGGCCCTCGCGGCGGATGGCAATGTCTAGACGCTTCGACAGCGCGTTTACCACCGACACACCGACCCCGTGCAAGCCACCACTAAACTGGTAATTCTTCGAGGAGAATTTGCCACCGGCATGCAGGGTTGAAAGGATGACTTCAACGCCTGGCTTTTTCTGTACCGGATGTAAATCGACGGGCATACCACGACCGTTGTCCGCTACCGTGATAGCTCCGTCACTGTGTACGATTACGTCTATCTGGTCTGCATGACCCGCCAGCGCTTCATCCACACTGTTATCAATGACTTCCTGCGCCAAATGATTGGGACGCGTGGTATCGGTGTACATACCGGGCCGCTTTCGAACCGGTTCAAGTCCTGTGAGGACTTCAATTGCATCAGCGTTGTATTGACTCATCGGTAATCAGCCGACCTCCTGTCGGCAGGACAAACATGAATAAACAGTGGGTGTGGTTACAAATAACCACCGGAATCGAGATCGACAGGGAACACTCGATCGGTAACGCGTTCAACATACGTGTCAATGTGGCCATTGGGATGTAGTGATAGCCAGCGATAGCCCGGACCGCAAGTATCCACCTGAAAGTCTTCCGCGCCCGGCGCAAACTGAACGCAGGTAGACGGCGAAGTCAGATAACGCACCCCTTCAATGGTGGTATCGCTAGCTTGATGAACATGACCTGACAGCACCACTTTACTCTTTTGGCAACGTTGGATTTCCATTGCAAAGGCATTCGCGTTACCCACGCGTTGCGGATCCAGCCATGCGCACCCAAGGGGCCATAGCGGATGATGCAGTGCCACAAATAAATGTCGACTTGTACCATTGGCAATATCTACAGCGCGAGCTAACGCATCAAGTTCGCCGGGCGCTAAATAGCCTCCCACCTCATTATCCACTTGTGAGTTAAGCATAACGATCAACCAGTGGGGCGATAACAAAAACCGAGTGAAGTACACCGGATCAATATTCGCTTCACCGCAACCGTCGTGATTACCGGGTAGCCAAAAACTGGGGGCATCAAAATCGCCCAACTTAGCGGCCAGACGACCATAGGCATTGGCGCTGGCATCACCGGATATGTCACCGGTGACTAATATCGCGCTTGGAACAGATTGCCGTTGTCGAGCCAGCGCAAGCACAGCATCCAGGGACGCATCCGCGTCAACATTCAGTAAACGCCCCCCCTGCTCCGCCATTAAATGGGTGTCAGTGACCTGTAGGAGCTCGAGAGCACCATCACCGGAGAGGGTAAACTCGCCATTAAGAAGATTAGCGGGCATTAGTCGGTACCAGGAAACAGATGGACGGATGGATCGTGACCCTCGGCAAGAGAGAAAGCGAGCAACTCCGCCAAATATCGATTCTGCTGTTGCTTTTCATCACGCTGATACATCTGCTGATTAGGATACGGGTAACGACCCTCAAGCTGACGATGTTTTTGGAAACCCAAGACTTCAGCCATTCTGGCATCGTGATAGAGACGCACGTGCAACTGCACACCGCCAAACGGCGTCGACAGTGCGCTCAAGTGTGTTAGATGAAAAGTTGTCGTGTAACGGCTGCGCTCGCTGACCGACAAACTAAGGCTGCCTTTATCGCCAATACGTACGGTGCGCTCATTGGTATTTTCATAGTCTGGAAAAACCCGGCGCAGGCGCAAATAGTTGCTCTCGCACAAAGCGTGCAAGTCAACCAAATCGACACTGTAACGCGACTGAACACCGCAACCCGACTGAGTCATTATTTTACGTCCTCCATGGGCGCAGTGTAGCAACAGGAACACTGCCTCGGGAGCTTATTTACCGCTTAACCTAGCGTAACCTAAGCACACCACAACATAGTGCCATTACCAAGGCCTGTGCACGACCGCACCAAATGCTACACTTCCGCGCGCAAATCCAAGGCGCACGGCGAAAAGGAGTTCCCAATGACGCGTTTTTTATCTCGGCAGCGATGGATGCAAACTGCAGCCGCTTGTTTGTTTTTTGTCAGTCCACTGGGACAAGCGGAGTCGCTGCTCGATATCTACGAGCTAGCACTGAACAACGATGCACAACTGAGGGCTCAAGAAGCCCAATATCTTGCCAACCTGCAACAGGAGCGTTTGGCGTTGTCAGCGTTGCTGCCACAAGTGACTGCTGGCTATGGCATCACGGATGCTGTCAATGAAAGTACTAGCCAACAAATTCTTGGTTTTGATCCTACGGGCAGCCCCGTCATTGGCGAAGGCTTCAACCGCAGTGACACCGATACTGATGGCTGGGATGTATCTTTGTCTCAAACCCTGTTTGATTTGAGCGCTTGGTACAACTATCAGGCCGGTGAGGAAGTCAGCAAAAGAGCAGAGTCCGAATTTGCTGCTAATACCCAAAACCTGATCGTCCGCTCCGTCGAAGCGTATTTTGCGGTGTTACGCGCACAAGACAACCTAGCTGCTGCAGAGGCGCAGGAGCGAGCGTTTGAACGCCAGCTAGAGCAAACTCGCCAACGTTTCGAAGTTGGCCTCATTGCCATTACCGATGTGTATGAAGCAGAGGCTGCTAGAGATTTAGCCGAAGTGGGCCGTATCGTCGAAGAAAATAATGTGGCCGTTGCGAAGGAGCGGCTGTCGGTGCTCACAGGACAAGAGCACGGTGAACTGTTCCAACTATCCGATGAGTTTCAGGCGAAACCCCCAGCGCCAGCAGATCGCTCGGCTTGGGTAAAATTTGCCCTCGATAACAATTATCAGCTTGCTGCTGCGCGTTATTCAGAGGAGGCGGCGCGCCAGACTGCAAAAGCCAATCGCTACGAGCATGCGCCAAAAGTATCGGCAACCTACCGCTATGAAGACACCCAGACCCAGGGTACTCGATCAGCCATTCCCGAGCCTATCTTTCTGGTGCAACCAGATTCAGAGCAGACCCGAGAGGTTTGGCAAGTACGCGTCGATATGCCGCTATTCACCGGTGGCCGATTGAGCGCTAACCGACGACGCGCCGAACAAGAGTACATTGCGGCAAAGGAAAATCGTGTCAATCTCATGCGTACAACAGTAACCAGTGCGCGCTCTTTACACATGACCGTAATATCCGACGTGGCCCGAGTGGCTGCTCGCCGACAATC
>CBFHTF010000050.1:0-17553 GCA_965658685.1 Luminiphilus sp. | reverse complement strand
AGCTCGTCAGCCGTCACGACAACACTATTCGTGCGCTTGTCTGCAACAAGGGTGAGCTCCTTATCTGCATCGCCACCATCGCTGTTACGGGACTCCTCAAGGGTCTTCAACATATTGACGACGTCCTCGGCCACGCCGTATTTCAGCTTTATGACCTGTGTGGTCTGAACCGCTGAGCGATCCATGCGATTGATAATTTCGAGCACTCGAGAAATATTCGAGCGGATGTCGGAAATGATGATGGCATTAGAGGGCGCATAAGCTGCCAAATGTGCCTGCTGTGGCACCAGTGGCCGCAACACCGGAATCAACTTAGCTGCGGAGACGTTTTCGAGGCGCACCACCTGAGTCACGTACTCATCGTTCATGAGAGTGTCGCCTGCATTACCGACAGGCACGGGCGCAGACCGTGCATCTTTGTTCTGAATAACGCGGATAACCTGGCCGCTGCGCACGGCGGTGTAGCCATGTACATCGAGAATCGACAGGAACAAATCGTAGAGTTCACCCTTACTCACCGGCTTCGACGAAATGACTTTTACTTCACCACGCACATTGGGGTCCACGACGATCGTCGTACCCGTCACATCGGCAACAAACTTAATAAACTCCTGTATGTCGGTGTTTTTAAGGTTGACCGTAAACTCTTGGGCACGCAGCTCAGCTACCGGTTGCAGTAGCAGCACCGCCAGCCCCAGCACGATGGTCATGCGGCGGACAACGGTCTTAGATAACACGGCTAATCGTACCCACATTGGGTGTGCTCCTACTGAATATCGGTGAGGCTGATCGAAATTGAGATCATGGTACCACTGCGTTCGACATCAAAGGTGGCGTCGGAAGTATCACGCATTAGCTGATAGAGACGTACGGTATTGCTGGGGTCGGTCAACGAGTAGCCATTAATCGCTGTCACAATATCACCACGCTCAAAGCCTAACTGTGCAAACTGCTCGGCATCGCGCCCCGGGGAGAGCCGGTAACCACGCAACCCACCGTTTTCACGTACGGCGGCAATCCGCACTAAATCGCGCAGTGCGTCGGGATTTTTATAAAGCTGCGCCCGGTAATCGGACGCCAATGCAACAGCTTGCTCGTCACTGACGCGCACATCCGAAGGCTGGTCGTCGACCTTGACAGAGCGAGCAAGCTCCCGCTCGGCCACGTCACTGAATTCATCTTTATCAAATAACTTAAGCAGCTCATAGGTACCGTTGTTGTCTATGACAACCTGCTTAGCCATGACTTTGGCCAAGCTAACCGAGCCTGCAGCGGGCAGCTTGTCGCCGACCGTATAATTCGCTTGAGCACCTTTGGCGGCAATGATCACCGTACCCTGGCCGTCTTCAGAGGAAGCCAAAATTCCGGTGAGCTTCAGATCGAGTCGAGTCTCACGGGCGCCTTGCTCAATACCCTCCCGATCCACTTGCGTCTCTGGGGTGGCAAGTTCGGGCACCGCGGCTTCGTTGGTGGGATCACCGAACAAGCCCAGCCCCAACATACTGTCGAGGTCAACATCAACGCGTTGCCGGCTGACCTGAGCGACGGTCACTGGATTGATAATTTCACTGTCTTGGGTTTGCGCTGGTGCACTCGGCCAAACGGCCCAAAACGTGCTGGCCACATTCACCAATGCCCACAGGCCAAAAACAACGATAAGCAACTGCTGCAATCGCCCTAGGGGCTTGGGCTGTGACAGTGCACTGACCACGGCGCGCAAGGCTTGCACGGCGGGGTCTAGAGAGTCTCTGGCAAATTGACGTGGCATTTGTTCCCAATAGGATATAGCTCTCCGACGCCACGATGAGGGTTGGGCGCCGACTAACAAGTAAATGGCAATTCTATGACAGTGCTATGACGGTAACCCGCAACGCCATTATGCACCAGATTGATTGCTCAACATGTGAGGTCCATCACCCACAATTGCCTATTATTAACTATCGGCGATCGCGTGAGAAGATTCCGCGTCTATTAAGCCTCGCCGATGCTGTTCCGCGGCCACAGCAATGGCGGCCACCGACTGCTGTACTTCGCCTGTAAGATGCCGCGGTTCAATCTCATTGGGCCTCAAAATCATATAGCCTACAGCAGGATCAATCTCAACAAGACCGCCCCTACCATCATCTAATGTGTGGCCCCGCAAATCGGTCTCGAACCTCAGCGCCACATCGGGAACGGCTGTCTCTGGTGCATCGACCATTAACACCGCAAAACTAAAGGTACCAATTCGAGCCATAGTGTCAGTGGCACGCAAGCTGGCAGCCACCCGAGTCGCGATGTCGGACAGGACTTTGCTCTGTAAATGCCGTTGGGACAAGTTACCCATACCACTTAAGCCTTCCAAAGCGATAGTTACCAACGCCACCGCCTGATCATTACGCTGGGCGCGACCCAATTCTCGCTCTAGCGCCTGCTCCAAGCCGGCTCGGTTGGCAACCTGCGTAACCGGATCGACCAACATCAGCTGGGCACTTATTTGTGTGCTGGCGGCACGGCGCAACACCACGGGAAACAAAATACCGAAATCGTCGAGTAACGCCAGATCATCGGAGGATTGCTCAGTGGAGACATCTGGATCGGCACAAATGACAGCCCCAACAACAATATCGTCTTCAACCACGGGAATCGCCAGCAAAGACTCGCTCGTACCCCCAACTGCGAGACCTATATCCTCGACCTGCCGAGCCGTAAGCCACTCATGGCTGATGGGCTCGCTAAACAACGAGGTGACGACATCTGAATCCGGCGTCAAGTGCAGTTGATCGGCGGCGCTCCAACCATCGGGAAACAAGCGCGCAATCTCGCCGACGGGGTCATGGAGAACCAACCCGAGGTGACGACTGCCAAGAAGGCGTGACAAACCCGCAACAGTTTCTATGATAAGCGCGTCGACGCGCTCGCTATCGATCAAGGAGCGCTGCAGCTCTTGTAATTGACGCCAAAAAGCCGAATCGATGGAATAGTACGGGCGCGTCATGGCGGCGTCTGGGGCTGCATCGTTTGGCAGCCCCAACACGATTTCCTCTATCTCAGTGCCGTCACCCAAGGGTGCAGATGGTTCTGAGTTCTGCTCTTTGTTCATGCTGCGGGCCTCGGAGTGCTGTGCGCAGGTCTTGGAATAGGGCTATACTATGGCGTAAACCTGCGGGGTGGCCAAGCGCCTGAGACGTCATTGAGACGAACCCGTTGAACCTGAACCGGATAACGCCGGCGTAGGGACAGGTGCGCATCACTTCCTGATTGTCGTCTGCCCGGTCGCTATCCCCTTTACTAGGTAGATACATGGAATCAGCTATTGCATGCAGTCAAGGCCGCGTTGGTGCGTTTAATCGTACTAGAAATGGGCGATTGGTTGGTGTTGGGTCGTCTCGCCTGATTGCTACTGTGCTCTGTTTGACGTCACCGTTAGCCTATGCCGCCGCACAGGTGCTTGAGGAAATTATTGTCAACGCCTCACTGCAGCCCGAGCTCAACAGCCGCAGCTCAGTCACCGTGTTCACCCCTGAATTTGTCAATCAACGGGGAGCCAGGCATTTAGAGGATCTGCTGTCTGCGGCGCCCAATGTCAATGCCGCCAGCGGCGCTTCACGCGCCCGTTTTTTCCAAGTGCGCGGTATCGGCGAGCGCAGTCAATTCGTTGAGCCTGTCAATGCATCCGTGGCAATGCTCATCGATGGTATCGACTTCACAGGTATTGGCGCCGTTGCAACGACCTGGGACATGGCGCAGATCGACATTTTACGTGGCCCTCAGGGGACTCTATTCGGAGCGAATGCCTTAGCGGGCCTTATCAATTTCAGTACAGAAGCAGCCGACAGCAACACCCCCTCAACACTCAGCATGGGTATCGAGAACGACAATGGCCGCCGCTTGGCAATGGCCCATGGCGGGCAACTGGGACAGCACTGGTACGGCCGACTGGCAGTGCAGCAGTACCAAAGTGACGGCAGCATCACTAACACGTGGCTGAATCGAAGTGACACCAATGGTCGGGACGAGCTGACTGGCCGAGTAGCGTTGGCATGGATTGGGGATCAGCATCGCTTCGATTTGGGTTTTTATCGTGTCGACATTGACAATGGCTACGACGCTTTTTCTCTGGACAACACCCGAGAAACCCTCTCTGACCAACCGGGTAAAGACACAGCTATTACCGATGCAGCGCGAGTGCGCTGGCAATTCACAGGTGATATTGCATGGCTGGCGCAACTGAGCGTAGCGAATACCGATTCCTTATATAGCTACGATGAAGATTGGAGTTATGTAGGGATCGCACCGGCACTAGAGTACAGCTCCTTCGACGCCTACGAGCGCGATCGCGATATGACCAGCTTAGAGCTGCGCGCAACAAAACAGACAGAGTCACTGTCGTGGGTGGCGGGTGTCTATCTCCGCGACGAAGACGAAGCACTAGAGCGGCGCTACACCTATCTAGATACACCCTTTACCAGTGATCTCGCCATTGAGACCCGCGCCCTATTCGGACAAGTTGACGTACCACTGTCTGAACATTGGTCGGGCTACGCAGGCGCCAGATTTGAAACCCGCCAGACGGATTACGCCGACAATGCGGCTGTGACGGAGAGCTTTTCAGACAGTTTATGGAGTGGTCGAGTGGGTCTTGAGTGGCAGCCGGGCAGTGCCCATCGTTTTTACGGAGGACTCAGTCGCGGTGTGCGCTCTGGCGGTGTCAACGCCGACTTGCTGGCTAGCCTCAATGCGATCGATGACAGTGCATCGAGCTCTCTAGACCAACTTGGTGTGTTTGAGGAGGAATCGCTGCTTAACTTGGAGATAGGCTGGTCTTGGCGCTCGCCCGAGGGGCACATTGTCAGCGACATGACACTCTTCAACATGTTGCGACGGGATCAGCAAGCCAAAAGCTCACTGACCATACCTCGCAGCGATGGCAGCACTGCGTTCATTGATTACACCAACAATGCAGCGCGGGGCTACAATCGCGGTTTGGAGTGGCAGGCGCGATGGCAAGTAACGAGTCACGTACAGCTACGTGGCGCTGTGGGCTTACTGCAAGCGGAGTTCGACAACTACGTTACGCCGCTGGGTGATGATTTGTCGGGACGCGAGACACCCCAATCACCTCAAACCATGGTGCAGCTCGGTGCAAACTTTGTCATTGCACAAGGGCTAATTGCGGGCATTGAACTGACCACCATGGATGGCTACTTTTTCTCGGATCGCCATGACACCCGCGCTCCCAGCCGCGAATTAGTCAATGCCAACGTGGATTGGCGCCACGGTAATTGGTCTGCTCAGCTATGGGCACGTAACCTCGGAAATGAAACCTACTACACGCGAGGATTTGGCAGCTTCGGCAATGACCCGCGCAAAGCCTATGCTGTTGAACCCTACTATCAATTTGGTGAACCGCGTCGATTCGGTTTCGATCTCAACTACATTTTCTAACGGCAGTCATCGAGAGGATCTTGCTATGCGCTTATCAGCTGAGTTGAGCCTTTACCCACTTGCAGGAGTTGTGGAGCAAACCGTACTGGACTTTATTGAAGACCTAGTGACCTCTGGGGAGATTTCAGCGGTCACTAACGCCATGAGCACCCAAATCGTTGGTGACTCAAAGGCCGTATTCCGAGCGGTTGAACACGCGTTAAACACCAGCTATGAGCGCGCCGGACGACAGGTTTTAGTCGCCAAATTCATACCGGAGCTAAAGCTCGATGTTGAAGCGACAGCAGACCCATAATGCCCATATCAATGATGCTGGAGCTTGTAGCCGTGTTACTGGCACTGGCCTACGTCGTGCTCGCTATACGACAACAGCGCAGTTGTTTTTATGCGGCCAGTCTTAGCGCCGGGCTCTACATCGTCATTTTTGCCAACGCACAACTGTACATGGAGTCTGCACTACAGATTTTTTATGTGGTCATGGCCGTGTATGGCTGGTTGGCCTGGGGACGGCACCAGAGCGCGGAAGAGCGGCCAGTGACTCGCTGGTCGCTAGCGCGTCACACCTGGATAGCTGTTGCGGTTGTTCTGCTTGCGTTGGTCATTGGTGCATTACTGCGCCGCTACACCGACGCGGCACTGCCGTTTGCCGATAGCCTAACGACAGTGGCAGCCCTCGTGGCAACGTGGATGGTGACGCAAAAGATACTCGAGAACTGGCTTTGGTGGATTGCTATCGATCTACTCTCCATCGCTTTGTACGTTGAGCGAGGTTTAATGGCTACAGCAGTGCTGTTCGCATGCTATGTTGTGCTTGCTTGGGCCGGCTACTTAGCTTGGCGCCAGACCTTATTTGAACCGGAGAGTGCTCTTAGGTAACAAAGCATGCTCATTGAAACCATTCTCAACCAGTATAAAAGCTGGCAGCTCGCAGAGCCCTTGCTCGCACCACCGGAAATCGTCAGTCATCTCACCCGCGGCACGACGCACCGCGCCGTGAAGGTATGTGCGCCCACTGCGTCTGGATCTCGCTGCTTCGTCATTCGCTACGCATCCAGAGACTCCGCCACCTTGGCGATGCCGCTAGAGCACGAGCGGCACATCATGCAACAGGCATACTCGCTAGGGTTGGCGCCACGACTAGTGCACTGGCACGACAATACCAGAGTGATGGTGTCCGAGTTTGTCGATGGCCACATGGATACGCCTACGCCCGCATTACTTGGCGAAACCCTCAGACGCATTCATGGGCTCCCCATAAAAGCCGACACCATCTCCCTTGACGATCACCTTCGTCGCTACACGACCCACGCTATTGAGCGTGCCGTAGCGCCAGAGCAACTCATTGATCCCAATTTTGAACCCTTGTCCCGAGCCATCAAGCTACTTGAATCGAGTACGCCAGTGCTCTGCCATAACGACCTCGGTCGGGGCAATCTCATTATCACTGATGAGAAAGCAGTGGTAATCGATTGGGAATACGCAGCCCTAGGGAATCGTTACTTCGATATTGCCGCCGCCATGGCGGGATGGCCAGAGCTCGATCCAGGAGCTGTCATTGCGGCCGCTATTCCAAGAGACTTTTCGCCCATGGAGTGGCAGGCTGCTCTGGGGGTTTACGCCGCCATTGAGTGGAATTGGTATCAGGCATCGGGCCTGCCAATACCGGACCACCTAAGCGCCGAACATCTGATCGAGCGACTGAATAGCCTCCCGTGAGCACCTGGCATATTTTAGGGACTGGCGCTATCGGCGGCTTGTTTGCGCTGCGTCTGCATGACCTAGGTGAAGGGCTGCAACTTATTCGGCGCGACGCCGAGTGCAGTACGCTCGGGCTGACGTTCCAATATTGTGTTGCAGACACCCCCGACAAACCGCTGCGGAACCTTGTATTGCCGCAACAACGCGCCTCAGCTGAGGGCTCCATCAACCAACTACTGGTAGCGACCAAAGCCTTTGACGTTGATACCGCTGTCGCCTCAGTGGCTTCACGACTTACAGACCATGCCACCATTGTGTTGCTGGGTAACGGCATGGGGTATCACCAACGCATCCAAAACGCCTACCCAAATTGCACCCTCTATGCCGCGACAACGACGGCAGGTTGTTATTGTGAGAGCACCTTGCACCGGATAATTGTGAGTGATGGTCACACGGATATCGGTCGATTCGACGGCCAAGATGAAATGCCCGAATGGTTTAGCCAATGGCAAAGCGCCCCGTGGTCCTGTAGTTGGCGCGGTGACATAAGCCACCGCCTGCTCACAAAGCTGGCCATCAATTGCGTTATTAATCCGCCTACTGCCATTCACGACGTGCCCAACGGCGCCCTATTGGCACCACCGTTCTTGGCCGAGTTTGAACAGGCCATCAAAGAAACGGCACAACGCTTACGTTGGGCGGGTTTCGCTGATATTGCTCAGCAATTGCCGCAACTAGCCACGGACGTCGTTACCAGTACCCGGCACAACACGTCGTCGATGCGGGCGGACAAACGCGCCGGTAAAACTACCGAAATCGAGGCCATCATCGGCTATCTGCTAAACGAACTAACGGGGATAGGGCCAGCACCCGAAGCGCCCCTACTGGCATCGTGGCTCAATCAGCTGCAACCCGCCGACTAAAATCCCGTAAAAGACCCGACCAAACGCCGGCTGATTCTGTCGCCACCATACTCACCTGGTGCCAGTGCACATCGAGACCTCGCCGGTGCCTCCCCAACAACTGGCAGTATGTGGTTTGGCAGCTTAATGACAGGTCTAGAAACTGGGTATCACCAGCTTTTGCACTTTCATTGAAACCCAGCGTTAGCTGCTGAATAAGCCACTCTCGATTCAGCTGCGAGGGCATGGGCGTATTGGGCGTTATTGCAATTACTTCTACGGTCACCTCAAGAGTAGGCGACTGGATTTTCTGCCCTGCGAATACCACGAAAATCAGCATGAGCAATGTGGCCATAATCGCCATGGCCGAATAATGTGGTCTCAGAAACAACAGCGCGCGCAAGCGGGCAATCGCACCGGCAAACACCGCCGGACGATGGTAGGCAGCGCCACTGTGAGAGCGCGGGTCACGTGAGTGAGCGTTATCGCGCAGATGCTCACCGTCAGCGGATAGGGGCAGGAAAACGTCTTCTTCGGCCTGTAACGACACATAATGCGCTAACGCCTGCCGAGCGCCGTCAAGCCCCTCGGGTAGATCGTAGCGCGCCTCTCGCAATCGCTGTAATACGACCCTGGCGGACGCTCGCTGCTCGGGGTTGGCGGCGGTCAACATAGCGATACATTGCCATAAGGTTGCCGCCAAGGTAGCAACGGGACCCACTGGAGCGGCATTACAAACCTGATAACGGCCATCGCCTTGCTCAATCAGTTCGGGCGCGGAACCCGAAAGTCCCCAATGAAGAAGCGCCCCAAAGCCGTAGCAATCGGTAGCCTCGGATAACACCCCGCCACCCATGGTTTCGGGTGCCCGGTAGCCAGGAACTACCGCGTTCATAGTACGCTCCCCTACTTTGGCCATTTGACCAAAATCTATAAAGCGAGCGTGTCCACTGTGATCGATGACGACATTGCCAGGGGCGATATCACCATGCACCACGCCCGCTTGGTGAAGGGCTGTGAGTGCAACCGCCAAATCAACTGCAATGGCATACCAGGAGGCGAGACCGATCGCCCCATCCGTCGCCCTTAGATCATGCAGTGGGACGCCTTTCACGTACTCGATGACCAACCATCGAACGTCCTTGTACTGCAGGCTGTCGTATACGGTTGGCACTTGGGGCAAGTCGGCGCTAACTGCAAGCTTTAACCAATCCGCTCCGTTAGCGTACTGCGCCAAGGGCAATCGCTTCAGTACCACCAACCGAGCTAATCGCGGGTCGTGCGCAAGCCAAGCGGCACCCTCACCCCCCTCACCTAAGGCGCGTACCAGTACAAAGGGAGGCGGCAAAGTAACCTGAGCAACTGCGCCCTCTGGTTGATGAACCCCGCCCTCCACGCTAGCTCAATCCGAGTTGCCGCAAACGCGGCCGCAGGGCATGACGGGAGACTCGTAAACAACGGGCAAGCTCAGCCAAATCGTTACTGCGGGCAGCAGCACGTCGGATGTCTTCATCGCTGATATCGTGAATCAGCAACAGATCGGGGTGCTCTTCCACCCTGCGCCGCAAGCTTGCGCGATTCATACCCAAGGCATCGGCGGTCGCTTGCAGCTCAAAATCATACGCTTCGAATACCTCTGCCAAATACTCGGGCGTGATAGCCGCTCGGGTACTGCTCTCAATGGCGGCCTGGCGCGAGGTCCGATCGGCTATGGTGATGAGGCGTTGATCACCACTTGCAGCACGGTTCACTAACTGCAGTAACTCCCGAGAGTTACCCTTAAACGATAATTTGAGCAAATCGAAAAAGAAACGCGCCCACGCCGCCGCCACCTGAGCATCGCTCGCACAGGCTATGAAGGCTACGCGCGGATCGATGTCATCGGGATGCTGTATAAGCCACGCTACCGCTTGGGTACCGACATCCTCAAGGTGACAGCGCAGGGGCGGCACCACGATACGGTGACCTGACAGTCGCGTCAGTAATGCATGACGGAACTTTGAGCCTTCGCCAAGATCGGCATCTGTCGCCGCAATGAAGCGGACATCTACCCGTTGAATAGCGCCCCCAACCACCTGCACCTCACCTTCTTGCACCACGCGCAACAACTGGGCTTGGACCGATTCGGGAGCATCGGCAATCTCATCGAGAAATAAACTGGCACCGTCGGCCTGCCGAACATAACCGCGTCGAGCTTCCGCACCGGTGTAGGCGCCTTTTACACACCCAAACAGCTCAGAGGCCGCCAGTGTATCGGGGATCACCGCCATACTGACGGCAACCATTTGCCGCGATGCCCGCACACTCAGGCGATGGATCTCTCGCGCCGCCACCTCTTTACCCGCCCCCGACTCACCCAACAACAAAGCGGGCATAGCGGTATTAGCGGCCTGCAACACGTCGTAACGCAAACGTGTCAACTCCGGAGAAGTACCCACCAACCCCGGGGTTCTTGCGGGAACTTCCGGCACCGATTCCGTACTCTGAGGGTCCTGTATCACTCGCAGCAATAGCACCACGCCATGACCGAGTCGTAATCCAACTCCCCGCAATATTTGCTCGGGATCGACCACACATTGGGATAACTCTTGGGGGCCTATGAGCCCAACCGCACCATCGGGAATGCGAAGGCGCAAACTTGGGACAGCGCCCGAAACACCCTCGAGCATTTCTGGGTTAGGGGGGCCGAGGGTGATGGTCAGCGCGCTGCGACTGACATGGGGCTCTAGCAGTGGCTTTTCATCGCTGAAGATCGGGTGAAGGCGCCCAATTTCTAGCGGCTTAGTCATGCTACATCGATCGTTCCACTGCAAAAGGTCAACGAAATGACCAACGCGCTGCCATTCGGGATGAAACACCACTGTCAATCGCAGGCGCCAAGCATCCGGCGCTTTATGATGGCGCTGAGTAACCAACGCAGGCGCTGTTTTCAGCGATGTTTGCACGGATGACCACCGTTGTTGTTATGCCATTGTTCATGTCAGCATAACGATTTGTGGGCATGGCGCCCACTGCTGTGGCGGATTGGGGTAGGTAATGACGTTTACTGGTCAGAAAAGAAGGGTCAGTAGCGATAAGACAACCACCCAAGCAATCAAACCCCGCTGCAGTGCGTTACGCACCCTTGAAACATGAGCAGCAGGATCATCGGCCGCAGCGGGCTGTGAAAACTCAACGCCCAGCAGTAACAGTTCATCGGTTTCAACATCGGGATCGAGTGCCTGCTCTCGCAGAATTCGTCGGGCATGGGAAAAATTGCCTCCGAGCATAATCGTCACTAGTAACACCCGAGATGGCAGCCAATCTACGAGATGACGCAGCGATCCAACAGGCACTTTTTGATCAGCGGCACTCAGTTGCAATAGCCGGTACGCAACGGCCCAGAACGGCCCAAACAAAATGAAATAGAACGCTGGCGCAAACCAACGCTGGAACCCTTCGTACACAAACACACGAGCGGCGTGGCGACCTAGCTCATCAAAATCATCGGCTTCAATCGCTACCCCAGCTTCCTCTAGTACCAGCGCACCACCCTCGTAGTCTCCGGCCTTACAGCGAGCGTTAAACCGCTCAATGAGAGCCTCATAATCGGCCCGACCAAACGCAAAGTACAGGGCAGCGGTACCCAGAAGCAGCATAGCAGCACCGCCAATCACCACCTCCAACAGGCTGAAGATAAAAGCCATTACCAAGCTGGGGGCCACGATAAGCAGGACAAATCCAAGCCAAAACGAAGGCTCAACGGCATCAACACGTTGTTGTAAGTGCCTAAACCACTCATCCCGATGCAGCGGACCTCCGGGGCCAAGTAGTAGCAGCAGACCAGTCGCAAACAGAAATGCCAAGTACGTCACGTCATACTCTCCAATAAAGCTAATGTGTGCCCCAAGCCGTTATGGGCATGAGTCCAAGCTCACGCGATGGCACGGCGTAATCGATGCCAATCGAAGGCTGGCCCAGGATCCGTTTTTCGTCCGGGGGCAATATCACTGTGACCAACAATAGCATCCGCTGCGACATGGCGATATTCCTGTCTAAGGCACTGTATCAGCAGAGCCAGCTGCTCGTACTGCTGGGCACTGTAGGGGCTGTCGTCTGTGCCCTCAAGTTCAATGCCAATACTGAAATCATTACAGTTATCGCGACCACCCCAGTGGGATGCACCTGCATGCCAAGCCCGCTCATGGGTGGCTACAAACTGGCTAATGCCGCCTTGTCGATCGATAAAAAAATGGGCGGATACCTGCAAGTGTGCTATCCCGGCGAAATAGGGATGTGCACTGCTGTCGAGAGTGTTACAAAATAGTGCGGTGACGTGATCACCGCCAAAACAGCCCGGTGGCAACGAGATGTTGTGGATTACAATTAAGTCGATAACCGCATCGATAGGTCGCGGATTGTAGTTGGGTGAAGGGACATGTCTGGCGCAAGCAAGCCAGCCGTCGCACAATAGCCACTGTTCGGAAGTTCTCATCCCCCTAGAGTAACGCAACACCGGGCCGTGTACCCGATTTGGAATGACACCCTTATGATCGATCCAGTCTACGTTGAACACGTGGTAGCCGCCGCACTGGCGGAAGACATTGGCAGTGGCGATGTGACCGCCGGTCTTGTACTCAGCGGTACCGAAGTGACTGCACAAGTGATATCACGAGAGCCTGGCGTGCTCTGTGGGCAGGATTTTGTCGATGCGGTGTTTAAGGCACTCGATACCAGCCTCGAAGTCATCTGGCACAAACAAGATGGCGACATACTTGCTGGCAATGACCTGCTATTGACCGTTAGCGGCAATGCCCGCCACATACTGACGGGCGAGCGCACGGCGCTCAACTTCCTGCAGCTTTTGTCGGGAACGGCAACACGCTGCAAACACTACGCACAGTTAGTGGCTGACACCCCCGTAAAATTACTCGACACACGTAAAACCATCCCCGGTTTACGGTTGGCACAAAAGTACGCCGTCACATGTGGTGGCTGCTACAACCATCGCATCGGGCTGTATGACGCTTTTCTCATAAAAGAGAACCACATAGAGGCCTGCGGCAATATCGCGGCAGCCGTTGCCGAAGCACGGCGCCAAGCACCGGGCAAACCGATAGAAGTCGAGGTGGAGTCACTTGAAGAACTCTCACAAGCCATATCGGCAGGCGCCGACCGAATTATGCTCGATAACTTTAGCGAGGCCATGATGCGAGAGGCCGTTGCATTAAACGGTGGCCAGGCCGAGCTGGAAGCCTCGGGTAACATCACCAGCAGCAACCTTCGCGCCATTGCGGCCACAGGCGTCAACTACATCTCAATCGGCGCTTTGACCAAGGGTGTGGAACCGCTGGATCTGTCGATGCGTTTACAGCGTTAACCTACGCGCACAGGAGGCCAGTGCTAAGTGTGTAGCTGGCGTGGACTGACGAGCACACCGTTACGGTCGGCATAGAGCCACCAACCCGGCTCAACCCACACCTCACGCAGTGACACGCCAACATCTCTATCACCGCGTCCGCGTTTCTCTGTTTTACAGGGAATGACCCCAAGGCTAAAGACACCAATATCGATGGTGTCGATGATCTCTACATCGCGCACAGCCCCAATGACGACAATGCCGGACCAACCTTGATTAGCAGCGGAACGCGCCAAATTATCACCGAGCAATGACCGATCGAGGGACTCGCGCCCATCTACCAACAGGACCCGCCCATCACCGGGTTCGGCCACCGCTTCGGCGACCCGTGAGTTGTCCTGAAAGCAGGCCACCGTAGTGACAGGGCCTGCAAAACACGATCGCAGGCCAAACCGCTGAAACTGATAACGTAGTACCTGCGCTTCTGGGTAGACATCTGACAAGTCGGGCGTTGTGAATAACGTCTTATCAGTCATGGCAGTTACAGCCATTCCAGAGAAAATGATGAAAGCGTGTCACCGGCAGTCAAAATAGCACCGGCGCAGGCACTACACCGAGGAAGAATCCGTTCACCGTAGAAAACCGCAGTTGCAATCTTGCGCTCACAAAAATCCGCTTTCTCACCCTTTGCCAACAGCGCCTCTGCCACCAGTGCCGAGCGCCCCAACTGCCATCCCCCAAACAAATACCCCGTCTGCATCAGATAATCAAAAGATCCGCCGAGGGCCTCAAAGCGATGATCTGTCAATGTGCCGAGCAGGTGCTTCGTGGTTGTAACATGATCGGCAAGGGCTACTTTAAGCTGCTGGCCAAGACCTTGCAGGGGGGCAGCTGGCGATGCCAACAGGCTTTTGATGACGGCGTCTATGTCATCGTGGATAGCTATCATAGTGGCGCCACCATCTCGCCCCACTTTGCGATTTAGGAGGTCGGCTGCCTGAATGCCATTGGTGCCCTCGTAAATGGAGGTAATGCGAACGTCCCGCAAGTACTGCGCCGCACCCGTCTCTTCGACATACCCCATGCCACCGTGAACCTGCACACCCAGCGAGGTGACCTCAAGGCCCACCTCTGTACTCCAACCTTTTATCACCGGGATCATCAAATCAATACGACGCTGATTTTCGGAGCGTTCCTCGGGATTGCCGTAGTGGGCCAAGTCCATGGTGACGGCT
This sequence comes from Luminiphilus sp., assembly GCA_965658685.1. Classification (GTDB taxonomy): domain Bacteria; phylum Pseudomonadota; class Gammaproteobacteria; order Pseudomonadales; family Halieaceae; genus Luminiphilus. The sequence continues at coordinate 2,953 of CBFHTF010000050.1, read as the reverse complement.
TCCGAGTAAGCCAGCGCGCGCATTCCCTCAACGAGCGATCGCATGGTCAGCAACATACGCTTCACGTCGGCGTGTTCTATGATACTGACACCGCCTTGTACGCGCTCCCGGGCGTAGGTAACTGCTTTTTGATAGGCGCCCTCTGAGGCCCCGATACCCTGCAATCCGACTTTTAATCGAGCCTCGTTCATCATCGTGAACATACATGCCAGGCCCTGATTTTCTTCACCGACTAGATAGCCAATGGCTCCCCCTTGATCGCCATAAGCCATCACACAAGTAGGACTACCGTGGATACCAAGTTTGTGCTCCGTCGAAACGGGATAAACGTCGTTGCGCTCCCCCAACGTACCATCGCTGTTTACCAGATATTTCGGTACCAAGAACAACGAGATACCTCTGGAGCCTTCGGGCGCATCAGGTAACCGGGCCAGCACCAAATGAATAATATTGTCAGTGGCGTCGTGATCGCCCCAGGTAATGTAAATTTTCTGCCCAAAAATCTTGTAATGGTCACCGCAGCGCTCAGCGCGCGTCTTCATTGGGCCTAGATCAGAACCTGCACCTGACTCGGTCAGGTTCATGGTGCCCGCCCACTCACCACTGTTAATTTTATCCAGATAAATGGCCTTGAGGCTATCGCTGGCATGGGCACAGATGGCCAGGGCAGCCCCCGAACTCAAAAATGGCTCAAGAGCAAAGGCCATATCGGCACCATTCCAAACCTCGCATGCCGCTGTGCCATAGAGCTCCGGAAGGCCTTGTCCGCCGGCATCCTGATCGGCAGTGATACCCACCCAACCACCGGCGCCCAGCTGCTGAATGGCCTCCGCGTATCCGGGCGATATTGCCACTTTGCCATCGGCACAAACCGCTGGATGCGTGTCGCCCACCCGACGTAGTGGCGAGAGCACATCGGCGCCAAAGCGCGCGGCCTCGTCGAGTAGTGCCGTCGTCAAGTCCCTGCCGATATCCATGTCGGCAAAGCGAGGCAACCCGCCCAGGGTCGTCTCCACATCGAGAACGTCGTCAATCAAAAATTGCATGTCGTCAGTGGGCGCTTGGTACATATAAAGCCTCTTTCTGATGGGTCATTTGTCTACTACTAATGGCGAATACCCTCTAGTGACGAGACAGATATAATTCACCAATGTAATGGCGGTTTAATCTGCATTCGCCGGGAGAATGTTCTATGAAAAACCTAAACCGGATAGATCTTAACCTACTTGTGTATCTAGACGTGTTACTCCGCGAATGCAATGTCACGCAGGCGGCTAATCAGCTGGGCTTGTCACAGCCGGCCATGAGTAATGGACTACGCCGATTGCGCGACCTGTTTAACGATCCATTACTGGTGCGCACGTCAGATGGTATGACGCCCACTGCCCGCGCACTTGAGCTTGAACCCCTAATCCGCGATATATTGTCGGGGGTCGATCGGGCTATTCAACCCACCTCAGAATTCGATCCTAGCACCGCCGACCAAGTGATTCGCGTTATGGCATCGGATTACGCCGAGTCCACGCTATTTCCAGCCGTCATGCAACAACTGCGCGAACAGGCGCCGGGAATCACCCTCGATATCATGACGCCGTCGGATGTGAGCTTCCTCGATGTTGAGCGGGGTAAAATCGACCTTGTCATTAATCGCTTCGATCAAATGCCCCAGTCATTCCACCAAATCACCCTGTGGCAGGACAGTTTTTCGTGCTTACTGAGCCCCGAGAACCCAATTCTGGCAAACTTCAATCTCGACAGTTACCTGAGCGCCAATCACATATGGGTCAGTAAGACCGGCATGGGTGTTGGCGTAGGGGTAGACCCGGACGACGTGCAGCGCCTGGGCTGGGTCGACGCCGCGCTGGCTGGGCTGGGTAAGAAACGGCGCATACGCGTATTTACCCGCCATTACCAAGCCGCCATGACCCTTGCCGAGCAAAATGACCTTATCGTCACTTTGCCCGCTCGTGCCACTTGGCTAAAACGCGACAACCCGCGGGTAGTCACCCGAGATGTGCCTTTTACGGTGCCTGCACTCGAGCTCAAAATGGCGTGGAGCCCACTACTTCAGCACAACCCTGCACACCGCTGGGTACGACAGCTGATCACTCAGGTCGCCAGACATCTGGGGCCCGAAGGCTTGAGCGACGGTTTTGCGTCTAGCGCGGGGGCTGCACCTGCAGCGCGCGGTAGCTCAAGCGCTGGCCGCACTACCCGACGACGACTGGCCAGCTGAATTCACCGAATAAATACAGTCTATCAAATGTATTTGTGGCAGTGATGTTAGCTCCCACCGACAATAGATTGTAATTTCTCTAGGCCTGCGCCAATTAGTTATCCGCCCCCTGTTTTAGGCATGGCCAGACAGGGAGCATCCAGGCCTAATGTTTATCGCTAACCAAATCCCATGGCCTTCCCCAAATTAGGAGTTCACCCATGACCGATCGCATCGACTGTGCCGGCTTACAAGTCAACCGACACCTACACGACCTTCTCGTCAACGAGATTGCACCGGGCACTGGGGTGGAACCTGAGACTTTTTGGCAGGGCATGGCGGATATCCTCTCAGAGCTGGGCCCGCGCAACACTGAACTATTGGCTATCCGCGAGCAGCTGCAAGAGCAGCTCGATGCCTGGCACCGCCAGCACCCAGGCGACGCATTTGATGCAGCAGCCTATCGTGCTTTTCTTGAGAAGATCGGCTATCTGTTACCTCAGCCCGCACCTTTCCAAATCACCACCGAGAATGTTGATGCGGAAATCGCCGCGGTAGCAGGCCCACAGCTGGTAGTGCCCGTCATGAATGCACGCTTTGCCCTAAATGCAGTCAATGCGCGTTGGGGTAGTCTCTACGACGCCCTGTACGGTACTGATGCCATTGACGACAGAGATGGTGCAGAACGCCGCGGTAATTACAACCCCGCACGGGGCGCCAAAGTCATCGCCTGGGGGC
>CBFHTF010000049.1:0-17654 GCA_965658685.1 Luminiphilus sp. | reverse complement strand
AAAGACGTTTTGATCACCACCAAGACCACGCAGCGCTGCCTCGGTGGCGCCGACATTGGTGCCTTTACTGTCATTTATCCAGCGTACGCCATCCGCCTCACCCACAACCTCACAGCGGTGCGGTAGGCCTTTGAAAGCCATAAGCCCCGGCGTTAATTGCTGAATAGAAAATCCCAAAGCAATACCAATGGCGAGAGCTGCCAAGGCATTATTAAGGTTGTGCTGACCCGGCAGAGGAAGCTTTCGTGCCGGCAGTACCGCGTCAAACCCGTAGTAAATCCACCGCTCATCCTGCGCAACCCTAATACCCAACTCTTTGAGATCAGGCTCACCCGAGCGCCACAATACAACGGGTATCTGCTGCTCTAGCAACGGCAGCGTCAAGGGATCAGCTCGGTTGGCAACAACCGATTTTGCCCCCTTAAAAATTCGATGCTTAGCTTGATGGTAGAGAGCCATCGTACGATGGCGATCAAGGTGATCAGCCGAAACATTCAGTACGGTGGCCACCTCAAGACCCAGACTCTCAGCCCGCTCCAATTGAAAGCTAGATAATTCCAGCACGTAGAAATCTGGAGTCAAAGCTAATAAATCCAAAGCGGGAGTGCCGTAATTCCCGCCAGCGGCAACGCGCTTACCGCAACCTTCCAGCATGGCCGTAACCATCCCAGTGACCGTTGACTTGCCGTTAGAGCCGGTAATACCAATAACCGGTGCGTCAGCTTCCGTTACGAAGAGATCGATATCACCCACGACCCTAACGCCGGCGTCTATTGCGCTGGCAACAAACGGGTGTGCCAATGGAATACCCGGACTAACAACTAACTCCGACAAACCTTCAATCAGCGATAGATCGAGATTACCAAATACAGATGGGCAATCAGGACCAATAGCGTCGAGCACAGCCGCATCATTCTCTCGATCGATACGGGTATCGGCTGCAATAAATGGCAGCCCCTTTTGACGCCACCAGCGCGCAACAGAACACCCGGTCAGGCCGAGGCCAAGCACCATACGCTTTTCGGAAGTCGCTATGACTGAACCCGTCGTCATCACAGCCCCTCAGCGCAACTTCAACGTGGCTAGCCCAAAGAGCACTAGCATAACGGTGATAATCCAGAAGCGAACAATGACCCGCGGCTCGGGCCAGCCCTTCAATTCGAAATGATGATGAATAGGGGCCATGCGGAAAACACGCTTACCGCGCAATTTGTAGGAGCCCACTTGAATAATTACCGAGAGCGTCTCAAGGACAAAGATGCCACCCATAATGAACAGCACAATCTCGTGGCGGGTGATAATGGCCACCGTGCCAAGCGCTGCACCCAATGCTAAAGCACCAACATCACCCATAAACACCATAGCGGGGTAGGTGTTGAACCATAAAAAGCCCAAGCCTGCACCGGCGATAGCACCACAAAAAATCACTAGCTCGCCTGAACCCGCCAGGTACGGAATATTCAGATACGAAGCAAAATCCGTGTGGCCCGTCAGATAAGCGATGGTGCCCAGCCCTGTAGCAACCATAACGGTTGGCAAGATGGCCAAGCCGTCAAGTCCATCCGTCAAATTAACCGCATTACTCGAGCCGACAATCACGAAATAACCAAAGGGGATGAACAACCACCCCATCGACAAGGCCACGTCTTTAAAGAAGGGGACATACAGCGTCGTCTCTGGCTGGGCGCTAGCACTCGAAAATAAATAAGCCGCCGTCACAACCGCAATCAATGACTGCCAAAAATACTTCCATCGGGCGGGTAAGCCTCGGGAGTTTTTGGCCACCACTTTGCGGTAATCATCCACCCAACCCACGGCGCCAAATGCCAAAGTCGTCAGCAGCGCCGCCCACACATACCGGTTACCGAGATCACCCCAGAGTAGCGTTGCGGCGGCAATAGCCACCAGAATGAGGGCACCACCCATCGTAGGGGTACCCGACTTTGCAAGATGACTCTGTGGACCATCGTCTCGAACAGCCTGGCCAATCTGGAGTGAATCGAGTCGACGAATCATCCAGGGGCCCACTAGCAGCGATATCAAAAGGGCGGTGGCAGCCGACAAAATGCCGCGCAAGGTAATGTATTGGAATACAGAAAAGCCCGCGTCGAAGGCCGTCAACTGCAACGTTAACCACGTCAGCATGACACAGGCTCCAGGACAGCAGACCAGTGGGCGACCAGGGTTTCCAAGCCAACGCCCCGAGAGCCCTTCACTAGCACAGTTGCCGGTCCATTGAGTTGAGGCTGAGCGGCAAGTAGTGTGGTGGGGTCATGGAAGTAACAAGCCCCCTCACCGAAAGCCTCGATGGCAGAAGCTGTTTCAGGCCCTACACACCACAAAGACTCAATGCCTTGATTCCGTGCGTAAGTACCCATATCGGCATGTGCATCAACGCTGTAGTCGCCCAGCTCAAGCATCGACCCCAGCACCAGACATCTCCGGCCACGACTTGCAGCTAATGTGTCGATTGCTGCCCGCACTGACAGCGGGTTGGCGTTGTAACTGTCATCAACCAGAACAAGGTCATCAGACAAGCTATGGGCCCGACCTCTGCCCGACGCCGGAGCAACTTCAGCCAAGCCATGCTGAATAGCCCGATCACTGACACCCAACGCCCTGGCAACTGCTGCGGCTGCGAGGCTGTTAAAGATGCCCTGGCGCCCCGGCATTGCCGTCTTCACCGCCACGGGAGCTCCCAGGCCATAAACAGTGAATCGTCCGCCCTCAAAACCCATTAATTCGATGTCGCCGGCCCGCACATCAACGTCTTCAGAAAAGCCAATCCGGATGACCTTTGCCGGTGCAGCTCGCTCTGCCCATTCGTCAGCCCATGGCTGATCACCGTTGATAATTGCGACACCGCTAGATGGTAAGTTGGCGACGATGGCGCCCTTCGTATCGGCAATATCGTCCAGATCGCGATAAGCAGCGATGTGTGCAGGTGCCACATTGAGTAAAACGCCAACATTAGGGCGTGCCATGGCGCACAGAGCCGCAATATCGCCCGGCTTGCCAGCACCCATTTCCACCACGGCAAACTCGGTTGTGGGCTGCAAAGCAGCCAAGGTCAAGGGCACACCGAGTTCGTTATTTCGATTACCCTTTGTTGCAACAACGGAGCCAGCGCGCGCAAGCACGGCAGCCAATATATTCTTCGCCGTGGTCTTGCCCGCACTACCGGTTATGCCGACCAACACCCCGGTATACGCATCTCGTATCAACTGCGCACATATCCCAAGGGCTGCCTCTGGATCTGGCACCACCAACTGTGTCACCGAACAGGGCACATGACGACTGACCACAACCCCAGCGGCGCCGGCAGCCACCGCTGCAGATACATAATCATGGCCATCGACGCGATTTCCGGGCAGCGCAAAAAACAGGTCACCCTTTTTAACGTCGCGGCTATCAATAGCGATCCCAGTGATGGTATCTGCGCCCAAAATCGGCACAGAATTTAGGCCTAGCGCCCTAGCGATAGTCACTACCGGCAACGAGGCAATCACAGGGACACCCCGGCGAGGGCTGACTCAACAAGAGCAACATCTGAACTCGGCAAACGCTGACCTCGAACGTCCTGATAAGCTTCATGGCCCTTGCCAGCGATAACGATGGCGTCACCCTGCCGAGCATTGGCAATGACCCATGCAATGGCTTCCGCACGATCGACAATACAAGCGTCCGGTGCACAGGCCATGCCCTCGACAATACCCGCGATAATCGCTTCGGGTTCTTCGTTGCGGGGGTTGTCACTGGTGAGAACAACACGGTCTGCTTGCCGCGCCGCCACCTCACCCATGAGCCTGCGCTTGCCTTGATCGCGATCACCCCCGCAGCCAAACACCAGCCAAATCGATGATGAGCCGTCCGAGCGTGTTTTGTTTGCCTGTAACGTCGACAGCACGTGTTGCAGTGCATCGGGGGTATGTGCGTAATCAATCATGATCTCAAGACCCAGATCATTGGGTACGCATTGCAGGCGACCAGGCACCGCCTCAAGGTTCTCAGCGGCTTTTGCCACATCGACAAAGGGATAACCCATTGCCACAACACTCATAATGGCTGCAGCGATGTTAAATCCATTAAACGCACCGACCAGTTGGCTACTGATGGTGGCAACCCCAGCAGGCGTGACGAGCCGGCATGACAGGGGAGCAATTGTCAGTACATCAATAAATACATCAGCACTAGGATCCGTCATCGATATGCCCATCGAAGACGCGGGCACTATCTGCCGGACGCGCTTGGCGACCGGATCATCGGCGTTATACAGGGCATAGCGCGGGCCAAGGTCACGAAATAAACGCAACTTGGCATCGGCATAGGCCTGCTCGCTGCCATGGTAATCAAGGTGATCACGCGACAGATTGCTAAAAACACCGACATCAATGGAAAGTCCATCCAGCCTACCTTGGGCAAGCGCATGGGACGATGCCTCCATTGCCACATATTGCAAACCTGATCGCCGCCACAGGTCCAATTGCCGGGTTAATGACACTAGGTCGGGTGTAGTGTTACTGGCATCAGAGGGCGCTGATGTAGTGCGAGCACCGAGGGTGCCAATAACACCTACCGAGACATCCATTGCTCGCAATAACTGAGCTGTGAACTCGGCGATTGAGGTTTTGCCATTAGTCCCGGTAACCGCCATCACCGTCATATGTGCAGACGGATCCTGATAATAATGCTTGACCAATTTTGGCAACTTGGCACGCAAAGAAGCCACGGCCATCACACGAGAATCCCTTGACACAAAGCCGTCGCTGTCAGCCACAACTGCTGCTGCACCCGCGGAGAGCGCCTTTGGTATAAAGCTGCGTCCGTCCGACTGATGACCTGACAAGGCAACAAAGACATCGCCGGCATTCAACTGACGACTGTCGAGGGTAAGATGCCCCGCAGTTACCGTGGCCATGTGTTCCGGCGGTGTATCGCCGCAAATGGCTAACCACTGGCCCAAAGTGGGCGTTGCCCTCACTGCTTGGACTACCGTCACGAGGGCGCACCCACTTGCGCAAAGGTAGCGTTGTCGGGCAGCAGCGCCTCGGGCAAAGCGTTTTTCAGTCGCAAAACACCCTCGGTGATCCGAGAGTAAACTGGTGCCGCAGCAGAGCCCCCGCCATAACTGTTACCACGGGGCTCATCAATCACCACCACCGTGACGAAGCGGGGATTATCGATAGGGGCAATCCCCACAAAAAAGGCTAGATACTCGTGATCTTGATAACCCCCGGGCCCTACCTTATGCACCGTACCGGTCTTACCACCCACTGCAAATCCGGCGACACGAGCGTGACTGCCGGTACCAAAGTCGCCGGTGACGCGTTCCAAGACTTTATTCACCTGGGCTACGATTTGCTCATCAACGACCCTACGCTGCACCGGCGCCACATCGGAATCGCGGCGCAACAAGGTTAGAGGCACCTGACGACCACGATTAGCGAATACACTGTAAGCATGCGCCAACTGTAGGGGCGTTGCAGTCAAGCCGTAACCGAAAGCCAAGGTGACCTGCTCTATCTCGCTCCAGCGAGTGCGCTGCCTAAGCTCTCCAGAACGCTCACCAGGGAATCCAATTGCGCTCGACTCACCCAATCCAAACCGGCGAAAGACCTCAAACACCGGCTCATGACCAAGGGTCTGGGCCACTTTGGTAACGCCTACCTGACTAGATTTTTCAATGACTTGAGAGAGCGTAATAGGTCCGTAATTCGACGGATCCGGCAACACTTTGTTGCCAACGCGCACACGGCCCGGCGACGTATCAATGATGCTGTCAATGGTGTATTGACCACTCTCCAGCGCCGCCACAAGAGTCAGCGGCTTGACGGTGGAGCCGGGCTCAAACGCATCGGTCACAACGCGATTGCGCGCCGCCGCAGGCGTGTAACCACTGCGCGAATTTGGATTAAATACCGGATGGTTGGTCATGGCCAGAATTTCGCCAGTCCATGCATCTAGCGTGACAACAGCGCCAGCACTGGCCTGTGTCTCCGCAACGGCCCGCTGTAGTTCTCGATGTTGCAGATACTGCAGCCGCAGATCGATGGACAACTGCAGAGAAGAGCCCGGTTGTGCATCAGCCTCAACACCAATGTCCCGCACCGCATCGCCGTGACGATCTTTGATGTATTTTTTGCGTCCGGGGTGTCCGCGCAAAACCGCATCCCAGGCCCGCTCTAGCCCCTCAATGCCCACACCGTCGCGATTAGTAAATCCAATAAGCTGCGCCGTCACCTCTCCGACAGGATAATAACGTCGATACTCTCGCTCACCCCTAACACCAGGCAACCGCATTGCCAGAATTCGCCTAGCAAAGTCAGGGGTTTGCTGCCGGGCCAGATACATGTATTGCTTGTCAGCATGAGCTTCTAGTCGAGCGTGCAGTAACTGCTCGTCCTCACCAAGCGCGTGCGCAAGATCGGCGATGTGATTAGCATCCTTGAGCACTTGGGGGTTGGCAGTGAGCGTAACCACTGGCGTACTCACCGCTAGAGGCTCGCCACGGCGATCGGTAATTACACCTCTATAGGCTGGTATTTCCGCGGCCCGCACAGCCCGCATGTCTCCCTGGTGCTTGAGAAAGGCGACGCCCCGGTCTTGATCCACCCACTGCAACAGCGCGAGACGCCCAATAAGTGCGCACAGCAAACAAAGCAATGCCGCACAAACGAACCAGAAACGCCAACTTGCCACTGGCAGCAGCTGGTCATCAGACCGATCTCTTCGACGGGTCGCCGTCATGGCAATACCACTCGCCGCTGATCGATGGTGGGTGCAGACATACCCAACTCGTCACTTGCCAAACGCTGCACTCGATGCGGGCTAGCTAGGGTTCCGTGCTCTAGGATTAACCGGCTGTACTCTTCCTCTAGCTGCCAACGATTAGCCTCGATGCGCTGCAATTCCGCATAGTACTCGCGACACAAATGAGAGCTATAAATCAGTCCAAGGGCGGTCGCAACGATGCTTAAAGAGAGCAAAGAGCTCACCAACGAATGGCGCGCACTACCCGAATGCGCAACCATCGACAAATGGGGTCGGTTCGCCGCAGCCATCAGAGCTTCTCCGCCACGCGCATAATGGCAGACCTAGATCGGGGATTTGCGTCTAACTCCTCCGCACTCGCTCGCACAGCTTTACCAACCAGACTGAGCTGGCGACCTATTTCCGCATCCGTTACCGGAATACCCCGCGGCAGCGTTCGACCGCGAGCTGCATCGCGCATAAAGCGTTTTACCCTGCGGTCCTCGAGCGAGTGAAAGCTGATAACCACAAGCCGACCACCGGATCGCAAACGCTGACAAACCTTCGCCAAGAGGGCCTCGAGATCAGACAATTCCTGGTTGACATGGATTCGGATGGCCTGAAACACACGTGTTGCCGGATGCTTGTGCTTTTCCCATGCAGGATTTGCGGCACTCACGACTGACGCCAATTGCAGTGTGCGGGTGAACGGCTGCTCAGCACGAGCCTCAACGATCGCGCGAGCGATACGCTTGGCAAATCGCTCCTCACCGAACTCACGCAGGACAAAAGCAATTTCCGATTCATCGGCATGATTGACGAAGTCGGCAGCACTCATGCCCTCGCTATTGTCCATCCTCATATCGAGAGGACCATCGCGCAAAAAACTGAAGCCGCGCTCTTGCTCATCGAGCTGAGGACTAGACACACCTAGATCGAGCAGGACACCACTGATATCTCCCTCGATGCGCTCAAGCGCCGCAAAACTACCGCGAATGAACTGAAATCGAGGATCCCGAGCGACAAAGGCTTCAGCGGTGGCGGCAGCCTCTGGATCTTTATCAAAGGCAATCAAGCGGTCGTCATGAGTCATGGCCTCGAGGATGCGCGCACTGTGCCCACCGCGACCAAACGTACCGTCGACATACGTACTAGGAGCGTTATCAGCAACTGAAGTAGACATGAGTGCAGCCACAGCTTCCTCGAGTAATACGGTCTGATGTTGCGGTTCCATCAGAGCGTCAACGACATCAATTCAACAGGAATATCTCCATCCATCTCGACAGCAAGTGCCGCTTCGCGCTCGGCAATCCAGAGCTCCTCAGACCACAGCTCCAACTTATTGCCCTGCCCCACCAACACGACCTTTTTGTCGAGCTTTGCGTAATCGCGCAGGGACTGAGGCAACAAAACACGGCCGCTGCCATCCAATTCAAGATCACTCGCATACCCCAAAACCAGGCGCTGAAACCGCTTAACGGCTGGATTGAGAGCCGGCAACGCCTGCACTTCGTTTTCGATACGCTCCCACTCTGGCAGTGGATATAGCGCTAAACACGGTGACTGCGTGTCGATAGTTGCCACCATCTGGCCTGCAGATTTCGTCAACAAAGATTCACGCTGGCGAGATGGAATCGCCATCCGCCCTTTCGCATCCATGTTGATGTGCTGCACGCCCCGAAACACGTTAGCGCCACTCCGCCTAAGAAATTCCAGCAGAAAGCGTCTAAAAATCCACTTTCTGCCACTTTTCGCCACTATACGACCCGAATTAGGTAAGGTCAATGCGGAGCTCTAGGGAAATGTGTTGTATTTCAGTCGCTTACCCACGCCTTTTCAAAACAAGGAGGGACTGATTTCGTCCTTTCAAATAAGAAAAAAACCATATCTGATACAAGAACTTAGGGGCACTCCGCACAAAAGAGGCGAAGAGCTAGGATAGAAAGAAATAAAAACGGGGTTTTTATTTCGATAAGCTATTTTGAGGGTTAGACGCGGTGGTGAACCACCACCGGTAGATAAAAAGCGAGCCGATCGATAAGCCGGGTTCTGTCGGGGACGATCATTCATCTGCGACGGACGTCACCATCCGCCTGTAGCGACCTACCCGGATCCGCCGGAGGTCACGGCACGTGGATCCCTATTTGGTCTTGCTCCGAGTGGGGTTTACCATCGCCACGCCTGTTACCAGCCGCGCGGTGCGCTCTTACCGCACCTTTTCACCCTTACCGCGAGTCAAAGACTCACCGGCGGTTTCCTTTCTGCTGCACTTTCCGTGGGCTCACGCCCCCCAGGTGTTACCTGGCACTCTGACCTCTGGAGCCCGGACTTTCCTCCACCAATTGACTTGGCAGCGATCGTCTAATCGGCTCGAGACGGACTGTACGGGTGAACGCATGCTGGCTCAAGCGTTATTCGTATTTAAGCGCTCTGCAACTAACACCTCGTACAAGTCACGGGTTTTTAAGCCCGAAAATTCCGCCACAATTGTGGCTGCTCGCCGAGGTGGCAACTCCTCTCCCAAGCGCAGCAGTAGCGTGCGTGTAGCGTCATCCATCGACGACTGATGGCTTTCAGGGGGCCCGACTAGAAGCACCATCTCACCACGCTGCTGGTTACTGTCGGCCTGAACCCACCGTAGCATGTCGCCGAGGGGTGCTCTGTGAACAGTCTCAAAGGTCTTCGTCAGCTCTCGTGCCAGCACTACCTCTCGATTTGCGCCAAAAACCGTCATCGCATCAGAGAGGGTGTCGAGAATTCGATGGGGCGCTTCGTAGTAAATAAGCGTGCCCTTGAAAGCAGCAACACTTTTTAGCTTTTGGCATCTGAGACCACTTTTAGCAGGCAGGAAGCCCTCGAACAGAAAGCGATCCGTAGGCAGACCCGAAGCACTCAGTGCAGCAACGGCGGCGCAAGCACCCGGCAGCGGTATGACGGGTAGCTGCAGTGCCTGTACCGCTCGCACTAACCGATATCCTGGATCGGACACCAGGGGTGTCCCCGCATCGCTAATAAGCGCAATAGCCTCGCCCGCCTCTACACGTGCTGCAATAGCGCTTGATGCTGAATCGCTGACGTGATCGTGATAAGCCAGTAGCGGACGATCGATACCATGATGTTGCAGCAAACGCAGGCTCTGTCGCGAATCTTCGGCAGCAATGGCATCGACGGCGCGCAACACCTCAACAGCACGCATCGTGATGTCTGCAAGATTACCGATGGGCGTCGGTACTATGTACAAACCACGTTCCAATTGCATCACTCCTCTCTATACTCAGCCCTATGACAGCTCACATCGATCAAACGTACACCAAGGGCACCTGCCGGATTCTGGTAGCGGTCTCGACGGCCATGATGCTCTTGTTTATCGCCGGATGCACCAGTAACGCGCCGAGACCAGAGACGAGCGCGATAACAGGTCCTGTGGCAAAGGTAGCGACTAAAAGTCCACACGCCAGCCCCTCTTCCGTTCTGGACGTGGCACTGATAGAGCAGCTTCGCCAACTTGCCCATACCGACGGGGCAATGGTGGCAAGAGCACGACTGCAACAAGAGCAGCTACAAGGCGTCGATTGGCACACTGAGTTATTAATCACCGCCATCATTGAATGGACTGCAGGCAATGTCACCCGCGCCAAAGCATTGCTATCACAACTACTTACCACTGATAACAGTCCAGCGACCGATCTGGCACTCCAACAACTGCAGCACATCCTCGAACTAGAAATGAATTGGCTCGAAGCTGCCGAGATTGCCTATCTGCGAAGTCGATCGCGCATATCGGAGCAAACAGCTGATACCGTCGAGCAGTTATGGTCACTGCTGCAGCGAATTGACAGGGATCAACTGCAGCGTGCGATGGTGAAAAGCACAGACGACGACTGGCAGCAATGGTTGGCGTTATGCGCAAGCTACCAAGAAGGGCGTCAGGCAGTTGCAACCTGGCTCACGCAGAATCCCAATCATCTCGGCGCGCAGCAGCTTCCCGGAGCTTTATCAACTTGGCTGCAGACCACTCCACCAAGCGTGGTTGCAGTAATACTTCCGCTGAGTGGCCCCCTGCAAAATGCGGGTAACGCTGTACTAGACGGTATGATTTCCAGCGTCTACCAGCGATACCCGATCGCAAGCACCAGACCCAGCCTTGTAACGATAGACAGCAACCGCTTTGACAGCATCAGCTCGGCCTACAAAGAAGCGGAAAACCTGGATGCAACAGTCGTCGTGGGGCCACTCACAAAAGCAAACGTACAGCAACTTGGCACAGCATCGTCGAGGTCCATACCAGTCATAGCGCTCAATCGTCCCGAAGTGCTGCTGCCCAGTGAGGTAGCATCTTGGTCAGCCCTGAGCTTGGCCCCAGAAGATGAGGCCCGACAACTGGCGCGAATAGCTTACGGAGAAAGTCTGCGCCGAGCAGTATTAATCACTCCCAACTCTGACTGGGGACAACGCATGACAACTGCGTTCAAAGAAACATGGCGCCGCTTGGGCGGACAAATGACGAGCGAATTGGTTATTGACAAGGGAAATCCGCTGTCACCTCAAATCAGCCAAGCCGTTGGTAGTGCACAAGCTGAGGCGCGTGTGAAAGCCTTCGAAGATGCGTTCCCTAACCCCATCGAAGCACGCCCCAGAAGGCGCGAGGATTTCGATGTCATCTTTCTGTTAACCCCGAGTCCAGCCGAGGCACGGGCCATCCGTCCGCTTTTGGTATTCCATTACAGCGGTGAGGTGCCCGTCTATGCACCCTCCACCATCTACGCAGACGATAACCCAGTACAAAATCGAGACTTAAATAACGTTCGCTTCCTTGAAATTCCATCCATGCTCGGAGCGACAAAAGACCTGCGGTTCCGGCGTCTCAACGCGCTTGGTGCAGACGCCATACGTATGCTCGACCATTACGCGCAAGCTCTGGAAACACGAACACCACTGTTTGCGGGCGAAACGGGCTTACTGCAACGAGCAGGCAACGGCGACATCATACGAGAGCTTGATCTGGTTGTTTTTGCTGACGACAATATTCGACCGGTCAATCTACCCTTGCGGTAAACCTATTCCAATGGGCTGCCATGTCACGACTACAAGGGAATGTTGCCGAGCAACTGGCGCTGAACTATCTTCAGCGTCAAGGTCTCAAGCTCATTGTTCAAAACTTCCAAGCTCGCTGCGGAGAGATCGACCTCATCATGTGCGACGGTGCAACATTGGTATTTGTTGAAGTGCGACAGCGCACCCATAACAGCTACGCTCGCGCGATTCATACAATCGATAAGCACAAACAGCGCCGTATAACCAACACGGCGGCGCTTTTCCTACAAACTCATCCCAGGTTTCAACAAAACGCTTGTCGCTTCGACGTCATTGCCTTTGACGGTTTCATAAAGAACGACTCCCAACCAACATGGGTCCGAGCGGCTTTCAGCCGCAGCCAATCAATGAAGTGATGCGCCTAATGGATTACTACGACAACGTTGCAAGACACTTCCAACATCATATCGAGCACCTTAGTTTATCCGTTGATGCCATCGCTGATATTCTCGGTAACGTTGCCGAGCGTATCCAACAAGCACTTCTCAGCGAGAAAAAAGTATTCAGCTGTGGCATCGGTCTCGATGCGAGCACCGCCATTCTTTTTTCGGAATTGATGACTCACGGGCTCAGCAGGGAACGACCGGTGCTGCCTACGGTCGAATTAGCCAGTAGGTTTGGCGCGTTACCCGACAGCGGGCAACTTTGGTTGTCTGGGCAGCTGCAGGCACAGGGTCAACCCGGGGACGTTGCACTTATTTTCGCAGGAAGCCTCGATAAGCAGCACGTGTCAGCACTCGCCACCACTATTAACAGGCGTGAAATACAATCGATTTGGATAGGGGCGCAAGGACCCGGAGCCAGCCTAACGTTTCCGGGCAGCTCCCCCGCGTGTAATTTGGCGCTTTGTCACGCTAGCGTCATCTGCCTTGCCGAACTGATCGACATTATGACTTTTGGACCACTGGAGGATATGCCGTGATCACCACAAACACCCTGCGGTTAGTACTAGGCTCTATGTTATTGACGCTGGGTCTCAGTGGCTGTGGTTCGCTGCTTGTTGCAGTGGGCTCAGATCCCATCGAAGAGGACCCCGGTGAGAGGACCCTTGCGCAACAAGTCTTAGATGAAAGTATCGAAACAAAAGCCACAGTAAATATCAAAGCGGCCGATGAACGGCTCCGTAAAGCCAAGCTACTTGTCGTGTCCTATAACGGCTATGTCTTGTTAACGGGAGAGGTTCCAGATCAAGCTATGAAAGATCAAGCCGCAGACGTGATAAGAGAGATAAACGGCGTCAGACGCATCTATAATGAACTAGTGGTTGGCCCAGCCTCAGATAGCAATGCTGACGCGAACGACGTATGGCTTACCACCAAAGTCAAAACAGCTCTCATTGCAACGTCAAATACACCGGGTATGCGGGTGAAAGTTGTGACCGAAGACGGTGTGGTCTATTTAATGGGGCTACTCACACCAGAGGAAGCTGATCGTGTCAGTGAGCGGGTAGCCGACATCATTGGCGTCAAACGTGTCGTACGTTTGTTCGAGCTTATTTAACAACCTTCAGAGCGGGCCTAGTACGCTCTGGCGGTGTGGGCTGCTGTGGCGGCTCGGGCTCAGGATCTGATTCAAAGACCATACCCTGCCCGTTTTCGCGAGCGTAAATACCCAGAACCGCGGCAACGGGAACATAGACATCCACAGGCTGACCGCCAAAGCGCCCATTAAAAGTGATGGCGTCATTGCCCATTTGCAGACTAACCACCGCCGTCGGCGATACATTAAGTACGATTTGACCATCGCTGACATATTGCTGTGGCACTACCACATCCTCTCGGTTGGCGTTTACCAACAGATGTGGCGTGCAATCGTTGTCAACGATCCACTCGTAAATGGCGCGAATGATGTAAGGGCGACTAGGCGTCATCGTACCTAAATCCGCATCTCCCGTTCCGGCATGGAGAGGCTTTCTTGGAAGGCATCGCGACGGAACAATGAGTCCATATAATTTAGCAATGGCTTCGACTGCTTACTCGGACGGATATCAATACCCAGTACCGGAAGACGCCACAAAATGGGGGCCACACAGCAATCAACCAGTGTGAACTCATCGCTCATGAAAAAAGGCTTTTCATTGAAGATGGGAGCAATGGCCAGTAGACCATCACGCAGTTCAGCGGCGGACTTTTTAACCACATTGTCCGAGCGCGAGTTTTGAATTGCATCAACAAGCGAACACCAGTCACGCTCAATTCTAAACATCAGTTGTCGACTTTCCGCACGGGCCACCGGGTATACAGGCAGTAGTGGCGGGTGTGGGAAGCGCTCGTCAAGATACTCCATCATGACCTTGGACTCGTAGAGCGACAAATCTCGGTCTACCAACGTCGGCATAGAGTTATAGGGGTTGTAGTCAGCAAGGTCACCGGGCGCATTGCCGCTATCTGATTCGATTAAGTCGACCGTTACGCCTTTCTCCGCCAATACGATGCGAACGCGATGGCAGTAGTGGCATGTGCTGTCAGAAAATAGCGTCATGGAAGACCGCTTTGACACAACAGCTGAGTTGTCATCCGAGATTTTCATTTATGTTCTCCGGGGGGCCCAAAAGGGCAATAGGAAGCACCTAAAGAAGGCACTTCCGGCAGGACTCTTCAGTGAACGTCTTTCCAGTATTCGCGGCTCAGTAACCACGCGAACACAAAGAATACCGCCAAAAAGAGCATGACATAAATACCCATACGCTGACGCTCAACTTTCATCGGCTCAGCGGTATAGGCTAAAAAGTTAACCAGATCATAGATTGCATCATCGAACTGCTCTGGGGTCATAGCGCCCGCTGTTTTGACCTCCAATCGACCACAGGGCTGCTCCATGACCGACTGCCCTGATAAAGGATCGACATGTTCGTCATGGCCATATCCTGGACCCGCAGCGCATTCGGGCATACCTTGCAGCTCCATAAGCACATGAGGCATACCTACCTGGGGGAACACCTTGTTGTTGACGCCATAGGGTCGGCTGCTGTCTTGATAGAAGTTACGTAGATACGTATACAGCCAGTCGGGGTTGCGCGCCCGAGCTACCAAAGTAAGGTCTGGGGGCGTGGCGCCGAACCATGTCTTGGCATTGGCCTTATCCATGGCGTTGTCCATTAGCGAACCAATTTTGATGCTTGGATCGAACATCAAGTTCGCTCGGTATAAATCCTCGGGAATCCCTAAGTCACGAGCGACCCGATTGTGACGCGAGTACTGGAGGCTGTGACACCCCATGCAATAGCTGTTGTAGAGCGCGGCACCGCGTTGCAGTGACGCATTGTCAGTGGGATCAACCGTGATGTGATCACAGGGCATGGTGCCACAATCGTATGCTGACTCGGCACCAACGACTTTCAGTGGGATAAACGTTAGCAGCGCTATGACACCCAATGTCGCAAGGCTCTTGAAGAAGCCCATACCGCCATCCATCGTCACTCGCTCTGGCACTGGCTTGTTCTTGTCCATGGTCGACCAAATAGGCATTGCCAGGAAGAACATGAAGTAAAAAATGGAGCAAATCTGGGCTAGCACCGTACGCTCGGGAGTGGGTGACTTCACACCGAGTACACCCAAGATGATGAAGCTTGCAACGAACAGGAGCAGCATCACTCGGTTGATGTTACCGCGGTAGCGCCATGATTTAACCTCACAGCGGTCGAGCCAAGGCAGAGCGAAGGGGATGGCCACAGAAGCAGCGAAGAAAACGAAGCCCCAAAACTTATCTGGCACAGCCCGTAGCACTGAGTAAAAGGGTGTGAAATACCAAACGGGCGCGATGTGATCGGGGGTCTTGAGGGCATTGGCCTGCTCGAAGTTGGCGTATTCTAGAAAGTAGCCAGACATTTCTGGCATGAAGAAAATGACGCCACAGAAGAAGAACAGGAAGACGGCAATCCCCTGAACATCGTGCACAGAATAGTAGGGATGGAACTTAATGCCATCGAGCGGCACGCCGTTTTCGTCCTTCTTCTTCTTGATGTCGACGCCATCGGGGTTATTTGAGCCGACCTCGTGTAATGCCAAGATATGTAGAACTACCAGCGCCAAAAGCACGATGGGCAACGCCACAACGTGCAAGGCAAAAAAGCGATTAAGCGTGATGCCGGAGATCAAATAGTCACCTCGAATCCACGTGACAATGTCTTCTCCAACAACAGGGATAGCACCAAAAAGGGAAATAATAACCTGGGCACCCCAGTAGGACATTTGCCCCCATGGCAATACGTAGCCAACGAATGCCTCTGCCATTAGCACCACAAAAATAAGCATGCCAAAAATCCAGATGAGCTCACGAGGCTTTTTGTAAGAGCCGTATAACAGAGCACGCATCATGTGCAGATAGACAACCACGAAGAAAAACGACGCTCCCGTCGAATGCATGTAGCGAAGCAACCATCCATAGTCGACGTCGCGCATGATGTATTCAACTGAAGCAAATGCTTCTTCAGCAGAGGGCGTGTAGTTCATTGTTAACCAGATGCCCGTTAACAGTTGGTTAACCAACACCAGCAATGAGAACACACCAAAGAAATACCACACATTGAAGTTTTTGGGCGCGTAGTACTCGCCCATGTGGGTATTCCATGTCCGGGTTAGGGGAAGACGCTCATCAACCCAGGAAACCAGTCCTGTCAAAGCCTTTTCCATTACGCTGCCTCCGCGTCAATGCCAATAACAACCACGTTATCGCCTTCGAAACTGTAAGGTGGGACTACTAAGTTTGTAGATGCCGGTACGCCAGAGAACACACGGCCAGCGAGATCGAATTTAGAACCATGGCAGGGGCAAAAGAAGCCACCCAACCATTTGTCACCGCCCAAATCTGTAGCACCCACTTCAGGTCGATACTTGGGGGCACAGCCCAGGTGGGTACACAAACCTACGACCACCAGTAAATCTGAGCGAATCGAGCGATCGTCACCGGTAATATAAGCCGGTTGCTTGGAGATGGCAGAATTCGGGTCTTTTAACTCGCCATCGAGCTTGGGCAGATCAGCCAACATTTCAGCGGTGCGATGCAATAAATATACAGGCTTACCGCGCCACTCAACCACCACCATCTGACCGGGCTCTAGCTTACTAACGTCTGCCTTGACGGGCGCGCCAGCTGCTTTCGCTTTTTCAGATGGGTTCCATGACCCAAGGAAAGGGGTAGCGACACCGACAACACCGGCAGCGGCCACCGCCGAGGTGGCAGCCGTCAAGAAACGGCGTCGATTTTGGTTTGACGCGCGCTCTTCTGGCTGCACATCGGGTGAATTGTTGCTTTCGCTCATCAATGTCATCTCCGGATGAGTGGGAACCGAGTCTGCCCTGAGGCTCGACAGGGGTAAGCGGCATCCAGGGCCGCGGGGCGCAGAGGTTTTGGGCGCCTGAATTTTAAAGGTCTACAGGTGAACCGGCAACCCGCTATCAACTAGACCTAGAGCCATGGGTCTATGCATTGCCGAAAAAAAAGCCGGACAAGCCGGCTTTCTCTTAGCGAAACGCCGCTTAGCGCTTCGAGAACTGGGGACGACGGCGCGCCTTGCGCAAACCAACTTTCTTACGCTCAACCTCGCGAGCGTCGCGGGTTACGTAACCCGCTGCGCGCAGCGTGGCACGCAACGACTCGTCGTAATCCATGAGTGCTCGCGTCAAGCCGTGACGAATAGCACCGGCCTGGCCAAAGCTGCCGCCACCTTCAACCGTGACATAGGCATCGAATCGCTCGCTGTTTTCGGTGAGTTCCAATGGCTGGCGAACGATCATGCGCGCCACCTCGCGACCAAAATATTCATCGAGCGTTCGACCGTTGACGGTAATGTTACCGGAGCCGGTTTTCAG
>CBFHTF010000048.1:0-17855 GCA_965658685.1 Luminiphilus sp. | reverse complement strand
TGGCTTTCTGCTCTGCTAACCAACGGCGAGAAACAATATCGCGACTGCGTTCATCGAGGTCAGCGAGGGCACTGTAAAGTCGATCACCACCATCCTTGGCGCTGTCCTCTGCTTCAACCGCAAGCGCTGGATCGGCAGAGTGATCTTCCAAATAGTATTGGGGAGCTTGCCAGGCGTCGTCGTCATTGTCGCTGGGTAAATCGAAAGCAACATCACGACTGGTAAGACGGCCTTCCATACGACGGACTTCGGCCTCATCGACGCCTAAATCTTGGGCAATAGCACGCGTCTCGTCGGGGCTCAACCAACTTAAGGTCTTCTTGGCACTGCGAAGATTAAAGAACAGTTTGCGTTGTGCTTTGGTGGTGGCCACTTTCACGATGCGCCAATTACGCAAAATAAATTCGTGCATTTCGGCTTTAATCCAGTGCACGGCAAACGATACCAAGCGCACGCCTTTCGTAGGATCGAAACGCTTAACGGCCTTCATCAAACCCACATTACCTTCTTGCACTAAATCGGCTTCGGCCAAACCATAGCCCGAGTAGCTGCGCGCGATATGGACAACAAATCGTAGGTGAGCAAGCACTAACTCTCTTGCAGATGCAACACAACCCTCGTAAAACAGCTTTTCTGCCAGCGCTTGTTCACGCTCAGCAGACAGCATAGGAATCGCGCTTACTGCCTGAACATAAGCAGCAAGATTAGCGCCCGGCGCCATTTCTAAGGTGGCACTGTGGCTGACAGCTAACGCTGTATCGGTCGCACGGGGCAACACGGTAGTCAGTTCTTTCACGGTGGCATCCTCCTGTTACTGGCGCGTGATTTTAGCACTCTTCGTTAGAGAGTGCTAAGGCCTAAAAGTTCCGCTCAATTAGCGGGGTTCAATGCGCCGTAAGTGGAGGGTGACCGCTTGCGCGGCACTGAGTAGTCCAATCGCGCCACCCATGAGAGTGAGTTGAATAACGCCCACAAGTCCCAAACCGTGAATTGTGAAATCACTGTCGTACAGGGTAAGCAGTGAACGGGCAGGCAGACTAATGAAGAGCAGCAAACCTGCAACCAGCAGCGCGCCCAACAAACCGCCACCGACACCCGCCCAAAGGCCTGTGTACAAAAAGGGTCGACGCGCGAAGGCATCACCACCGCCAATCAACTTAATGACCACAATTTCGTCGCGACGAGCCTCAATAGCCAAACGAATAGTGTTTGCCAAGATAAGCACCGCCCCTAAGATCATGAGTGCACCGATACCTACAACCAGCTGTCGAACGAAGGCAATCGTGGTATCTAACCTTGCTATCCAACGGGTATCCAACACCACTTCGTCAACTTCCGGGCGCTCACCCAAAAAATCGGCGAGATCCTCAAGTCGATCGGTACCAACATCGACTCCGGGTGTCACCAGCAAGGTATGGGGCAGGGGATTGCCTTGTAGACCCTGTAACAGGCCATCAAGCCCCGTATCGGTTGCAAACAGCACCAGGGCCTCATCCCTATGCAGCACCGACACGGTTCCAATATCGAATCTTGTCGCTAGCCGATCGGCAAAGTCTTGGGCGGCCTCAAAACCCATGTCATCGGTTAGCAATAGCGATAAACGAGTGGGCGCTTCCACCCTAGCGGCCACAGCAGATGCATTGTCGAGTAACACCCAAAGGACGGCAGGCAGCGCAAGTGCTATACCCACCGCCACAAGTGTCAGCAAGGTGGCGATAGGCTCGATGAGCATCTTTTGCAAACTATCCGCTGCCGCTTGCCGGTGGTGATGTACCCACGCAGCCAATTGGGGTCTCGGACCCAATCCCAGGCCAGTTTTTTGCATCGACAATTTGGTGTTCATATTTGTCCACCACCGCCTACAAGTCGGCCGCCCTTGAGGGTAATGATGCGATGGCGCAAGCGGGAGATAAGCGCCAGATCGTGGCTAGCGATAACGACTGTGACCCCCACCCGATTAAAGGCTTCAAATAAAGCCATGATCTCGGCAGATAACTGGGGATCGAGGTTACCGGTAGGCTCATCGGCCAACAAAATTTTCGGTCGCGCCACCACGGCTCTAGCGATACCCACCCGCTGCTGCTCACCACCCGACAACAGCGCCGGTTGTGCATGTTCCCGGTTTAAGAGCCCGACCTTATCAAGGGCCGCACGCACCCGACGTTCGATGTCACGCTGGGAAAAACCCGATATTTCAAGCGGTAGGGCCACGTTGTCGTAAACGCTGCGGTCAAACAACAACTGGTGATCTTGGAAAACAATGCCGAACTCTCGACGATAACGGGCAATACCGCGGCGTCCGACTTTACTAATATCGCGCCCATTTACCGTCAAGGTACCGCTGGATGCGCGCTCGAGCAGCATAAGCAAGCGCAGAAAAGTGCTTTTGCCTGCCCCTGAATGGCCAGTTAAAAACACCATTTCGCCCGCATCAATCGTCAGTGAAATATCACGCAGAGCGTCGTGCTGCTCAAAACGTTTACTGATCCGATCGAATTCAATCATGCTTTGGGTCGATCCCCTTGATCAAACAAGGCCTGAACAAAGTCCGTGGCTTTGAAAGGTCGCAAATCATTGATGGATTCACCGACACCAACGTAACGAATGGGCCTTTGTAATTTCTGTGCAATCGCAAAAATGACACCGCCGCGGGCAGTGCCGTCGAGCTTAGTGAGCGCAATACCCGTAACGCCTACAGCACGATCGAACTCATCAGCTTGGGCAACCGCGTTTTGGCCAGTTCCCGCATCGAGAACCAACAGCGTTTCATGGGGAGCACTTGGGTCTAACTTCCGTATAACGCGCACAACTTTACTCAACTCATCCATCAGGTGAGCTTTATTCTGCAAACGGCCCGCAGTGTCGGCAATAAGAACATCGACATCTCGAGACTGTGCCGCTTGCAGTGCATCAAATAATACCGACGCACTGTCTGCACCGGTATGCTGCGCAATTACAGGAACATTATTGCGCTCCCCCCACACCTGCAGCTGCTCGACGGCAGCGGCACGAAAGGTATCGCCAGCCGCAAGTAACACTTTTTTACCCGCCGCTTGATAATGGTGCGCCAACTTACCAATGGTGGTTGTTTTGCCGGCACCGTTGACGCCCACGACCAAAATAACAAAAGGCTTTTTCCCGGTGATATCGAGGGGCTGCTCGCAAGGTTGAATGATCGTAAGCAACGCAGCGCGAGTCGCCGCCAAAACAGCATCACCATCGTTAAGCTCGCGCCGGGAAACTCGCGCGGTAATATCAGCAATGATCCGCTGGGTGGCCTCAATGCCGATGTCGGCCATCAGCAGCTGCGATTCGAGCTCTTCGAGAAGCTCATCATCGATAACCTTTTTGCCCAAAAACAGCTGGCCCAAGCCCGATGCCAGTTGCCCGCCCGTGCGGCTTAAGCCTTGTTTTAGACGGCTGTAAAAACTGGTTTCTTCGGTAGCTGCTTCCGATGGGGCAACCGAATTGGGCGCTGCTTCAGCCGATGGCGGCACCACCTTTGCGATTGACGTTTCTGCTGCAACGGTGCTGATCGCTGTCTCGGTATTATCTGTCACCGACACAACATCGCTCTCCGGTGGAACGCTATCTGGCGTCACTTTAAATGCAGTAACGGCTGCGCTATTTTCAGTATCGGTAGCCGCCCCCGTTGCCGCATCAAGGTCTGTGTTGCCGCCTGGATTCGGGTTTGGATCTACAGGTTGCTCTAAGCTGCCGCTCCCAGGTTCTGACACCGCTGCCGCTGTAGTCTCTTCTTCGACGCTCTGCGCCTTGACTGCATCTGCGCTGACCACATCTACTCTGGCTGCATCAACTTCGACAGCGTCAGCCTTTGCATCTTCAGCTTTAACGCCTTCGGCGCCAGTGTCTGCTACCGGCTCGGGCTTGGCTTCGGTGGTGTCAGATTTACGCCAACGCTGAAATAACTTCATTAAGATATCGCTCTATCATGGGTCGACAGGCAATACTGTCGGCTACGGTATTGAAGCGATGGTACCACCGCAGGGAGACAGCAGAAATGCGCAAAGGCATCAACGGCGACGGTCGACTGCGAATCATTGGCGGCCACTGGCGGGGTCGCAAACTTGAATTTCCCGCACTCGAAGGGCTGCGACCCACCACTGATCGAATTCGAGAAACACTGTTCAATTGGTTAGCCAGCGATATTGCCGGGGCACGTTGTCTCGATGTCTTCGCTGGCAGCGGTGCACTGGGCCTAGAGGCTTTGTCACGGGGAGCCAGCCATTGCGACTTTATCGATACCGCACCCGAGGCGGTTCGGGCCATACGCCAACACTTGAGTGTACTTAATGCCACCGACAGGGCCCGGGTATTTGTCGGTGATGCGCTGGTGTGGAGCAACGAAAACATCCCTTACGATCTCGTCTTCATAGACCCACCATTTGCCTCTGGCTTGGCCGAAAATGCCCTTGCACGCTGTGTTGAGTTACTCAAGCCCGGTGGCCTGGTCTACCTAGAAGTAGCCAAACACCAAACCCCAGCAGTACCAGAGACACTGCAGGTCATCAAAGACAAATGTGCGGGAGACGTCCGCTATCGCTTGTTGGAGCGTGGGGCCTTATCAAACCCAAGCTCATGAGACAGCAGTTTGTGCCACTCACAGCGGTCTAGTAGAGTCGCAGTCCCAACATATCTGCTCGCTAGGATTAACGCATGCGCACCCATACGGTGGTTTATCCCGGGACTTTCGATCCAATCACTAACGGCCATATCGACCTCATCGAGCGGGCAGCGCGCCTATTCGATCGGGTCGTAGTGGCGGTAGCCAGCAGCCAAAAAAAGGGCCCCTTATTCTCGGTTCAAGAGCGCGTGGCTCTGGCTCAAACCGTACTAACCAACTTCGATAACGTTGAAGTCACTGGGTTTAATGTGCTGCTGACTGATTTTGTCACCGAGCAGGGGGCGAACTGCGTGCTCCGAGGCTTGCGGGCGGTTGCCGATTTTGAATACGAATTTCAACTCGCCAACATGAACCGCGCCATCAAACCTGATTTTGAGAGCGTGTTTCTCACACCAGCTGAGCATCTTTCATTTATCTCTTCATCGCTAGTGCGAGAGATTGCCTCACTGGGTGGTGATATATCACCTTTCGTTCCAGCTGCAGTGGCCGACGCATTATATCGGCGGTTTAATACTCAGCGCTGACAGGCCTGACAAAAAACCGTGCTCCGATTATTTTGCCGCACTTCTTTCAGTGTGGCGCCACAGTCTCTACAGGGCAAACCGGCGCGACCGTAGACGCGCAAACGTTGGGCGAAATAGCCCGGCTTGCCATCGCCACCGACAAAATCTCTAAGCGTGGTGCCGCCCTGCTCAATCGCACCAGCCAGCAATATTTGAACTTGTTGTGCGATGCGCTCATAGCGAGCTCGTGCAATGCGACCAGCGGGGCGAGTAGGGCGAACACCCGCTAAAAACAAGGCTTCATTGGCGTAAATGTTGCCCACCCCCACAACAATACGCCCATCCATTAAAAACTGCTTAACTGACGCCGTCCGACCACGGGAACGAGCATATAAATAATCACCCGAGAAGTTCGCATCGAGGGGTTCGGGCCCAAGATGATCCAGCAGCGGATGTTGATCACTGGTTAGCCAGTGGAAACTGCCAAAACGCCGAGGATCGTGATAACGAAGGCAACAGCCATTATCCAAAACAATATCGATATGGTCGTGGAAAGTAGGTGGCTCAGATTGGGTCACAATGCGAAGTGAACCCGACATACCCAAGTGAATCATTAGCGTGCCAGCCGCGTGGCTTTGGGCAGAGGAAGCGCCGACGTCGAGCAACAAATATTTCGCTCGTCGCCGAGCACGAGCAAATGACATACCCATCAGATACTCGGGCAATGCCGACGGAACAGGCCAGCGTAGGCGCGCGTCTCGTATAACGACCGCGGTAATGCGTCGACCTAGAATGTGCGGCTCAATGCCACGTCGGGTCGTTTCAACTTCGGGCAACTCGGGCACGCAAGCCCCCTAAATATAATGCTATGGCCTATAAACAAAAGCCCCGGACAGGGCCGGGGCTTTCACAACATTGGGCCGACACTGGGGTCAACCAATAGGAAGGCTGTGACTTACTTGATTTTGCCTTCTTTATACATAACGTGCTTACGGGCCACCGGGTCGTACTTTTTCATTTCCAACTTCTCAGGCGTCGTGCGCTTGTTTTTGTCGGTAGTGTAAAAGTGGCCAGTACCAGCCGAAGAATTCATACGGATCTTTTCGCGCATGAGGAAGCTCCTTAAACTTTTTCGCCGCGGGCGCGCAGTTCAGAAAGAACCACATCAATACCGCGTTTATCGATGATACGCATACCCTTAGGCGAGACGCGCAAACTAACAAAGCGCTTCTCGGACTCAACCCAAAAACGATGGTTGTGAAGGTTGGGCAAAAACCGACGACGAGTGCGGTTCTTAGCGTGTGATACGTTGTTTCCGGTTACAGGACGCTTACCTGTAACCTGACATACTCGTGACATGACAAAATCCGGAGTCAAAACTAAAGGGTGCGCTTTATACCAGAGCGTTTCAAACACCGCAAGGGAAAGCCATCAGAGCCATTAAAAAAAGCCGCCTTCACCGTGAGCCGCCATCGAATAACTCTGACCACCAGCCACAATTACATGGTCAAGGAGCCGAATATCCATAAGCGCTAACGCATCACGCAAACGTTGCGTAATGCGCATATCAGCCTGGCTAGGCGTAAGAGACCCCGAAGGGTGATTATGGACTGCTATAACGCCCGCTGCTCCAAGCTCGAGGGCCGCAGCAACCACCTCTCTGGGATAAACCGCTGCGCTGTCGAGGGTGCCCTCGAACATGTCTCGACATGCCACAAGTTGCTGACGAGTATTAAGAAATAAACAGGCAAATAGCTCCCGCTGACGGCCACGAAAATGTTGCTGCAGGTAATTGCAACAAGCGTCTGAACTAAGCAGACAGGGGCCGTCACCTAACTGATTCAGAGCGAGCCACTCTGCCATTGCTAGGCTTGCACTAAAACGCTGCAACGTTGCCTTGCCCACCCCCGGCAAGGAAATGGTTCCAGCAAGCAACTGTCGCTGCCACAAGATCCAATTATCTTTCAATGCCACAAGCTGTTGTCGAATGCCTTGGGTATGGCAGGCTGGGTCGATACCTAGGGCCGTGCAAACCAGCGCTATGGCCCTGAGACAATCGACCTCTGAGGCTCGATACAACACCCCCTCCGCCGAGTCATTGGTGACCCGAGGTGATAGGGGACTTACCAACTCTCGACTACTTTGCCGCATTTTGCCTGACTTTACGCCCAAAACATCACTCCGTTTCTGTCCAAAACCCGCCGCAGATGCTAGTGTCTGCGCCAGTTTGCGCCTGAATCCTTGCCTATGGGACTTCTTTTTAATCGACATTTCATCATCGGCCTCAGCGGTGGCATAGCTGCTTATAAAGGGGCAGAACTGGTTCGTCTTCTGAAAAAGCAGGGGGCAAAGGTGCGCGTCATAATGACGAGAGGCGCGCAAGAGTTCATCACACCGCTGACGTTGCAGGCGCTCTCGGGAGAGCCCGTGCACACCGAACTGCTGGATACCTCGGCGGAGGCGGGCATGGGCCATATCGAACTGGCGCGCTGGGCTGATGCTGTGCTCATCGCACCCGCTACCGCCGATGTTATTGCCCGACTAGCAAATGGTCGCGCCGATGACTTGCTAACAACCGTGGCACTAGCCACACCGGCGCCACTGCTTGTTGCGCCAGCGATGAACCAGCAAATGTGGCACAACCCAGCAACCAGTCAGAACATTGAGCAATTAAAAGCGCTGGGGATATCCGTATTAGGCCCCGCCGAGGGAGAACAGGCTTGCGGCGATGTGGGCTCGGGCCGCCTTCTTGAGCCGGAGACGTTACTGGCAGAATTACAAAAGCGCTTTAGCAGTGGTGTGCTCTCGGGTCGACGAGTGGTTATTACCGCTGGACCTACCCGTGAAGCTATCGATCCCGTTCGCTATTTAAGCAACCACAGCTCGGGAAAAATGGGATTTGCTATCGCACAAGCGGCACAAGCTGCCGGCGCGGACACTATCCTGATTACCGGACCCGTCAACCTTGATACACCCGAGGGTGTTGAGCGCATCGACGTTCATTCAGCTCTCGATATGTTGGCGGCCACCGAAGCGGCTTTGATGACCACAACAGATCTACTCATTGCGTCGGCAGCAGTTGCCGACTACCGGCCAGCCAGTATCGCCGAGCAGAAAATAAAAAAATCAACAGACAACCTTCAGCTGAGCCTAATACGCAATCCCGACATTGTGGCGACAGTTGCTGCCAGTTCGAACCGACCTAGATACGTCGTCGGATTCGCTGCGGAAACACAAAACCTTAGTCAATACGCCGAGAGTAAACGCCGCAACAAAGGTCTTGATATGATATGTGCCAATGACGTATCACGCAGCGATATTGGCTTCAACAGCGATCAAAATGCACTGTCCCTTTATGAGGCGTCTGGCATCACAGAACTACCCTGCGCCAGTAAGCTAGTGATTGCCGAGCAACTCATTGCCATCATCGCTAATCGTTTAACGCCACCGTGTGGCCACGACACGATCATTGAAGGAGTGTCGCCGTGAAGACCGCAGCCCGCACTGCAGAGAACGAGGTCAGCGTTGCTGGCAACGTCATCCACCAACTCGTCAAGCGCGCAGCACTGATCATACTGATACCGACCTTGTTGGTTTTTCTGTGGCTCATTTTAGTGCGTGAACCAGGACTACGTAACAGCGCTCGCTCAGTAATGGCTAGCGCTATGACGGAAGCTCGAGCGGATGCGCTGGCCTTATACGCTAACGGTCTCATCGCTCGCACTGAAGCGTTGGCCAACACGCTGAGCGCACAAACACCCCAGCGACAACTTAATCCCGGCGCATCGGGTTTCCCTGATGCGCTGGCCGTATCCATCATCCCCCTCGATGACCTTGGCACAGCCAAACTGATACCGGGTGAACTTGGGTTGGTCTCTCACATCGATGTCGACATTGCTAGACGCGCTTTCATTGGGGAGCGGCCGCCACCAGAAGTCGTGAACCATAACGCCGGGGCGTATACCTTGGTAGGCAGGCCTTACGGTCAACCACGGGCAGGCGTCGTCATGGTGAAACTCGACCAGCAGCGCATTGCCGATTTGCTGGCCCTATCGAGTTCAGGTCAATTCCGTTTGCTGCAACGCTCATCTGGACAGGAAACCCAAGCTATCTTGGGTAACCTCGAAGGTGTAGACGTCGACGCATCGGCGCCCGTCGCCGGTACGCGTTGGGTTGTAGAATTTGCGGCAGCACCAAGATGGGTCGCTGGACTATTGCCCGGCTGGCTTGAACTGTCTTTGGGTGCAACCATCATTATGTTGGGTTTAGTGGCGGCACTGATCACCCTTTGGCGCGGCCTACCAGCAGCTCTGCAACGGGAAACCGAGCGCATCTTGGACTCGGCAGAGCTGAAATCACCTCTTGTCATTCACATTCCCCAGTTACTTGCACTGGCCAAAAAAATCCGCCAACTCAGCTTACTCAGCCGTCGACAGTTGGTTAATCGATCTCGCCGGGAAACAGGGACTACGCCCGCTGTAACGAATAATGAAACGGTGCCCACGATGGCATTGGGTGAAGCGGTACCCACGGCTGATGTGGAAGAAGTGGCTGCGGAGCCCGAGAACAGTGCAGATGACGGCATTCCCGATGCTATTTTTCGCGAAACCTGTATTCGAGGTGATGCGGATGACGAGTTGACCGACGAGTTAGTCGAGAAAATAGGACGTTCACTTGCCGTCATGGCGAGCGATCGTGGTGTGAAAACACTTCTGGTGGGTCATGACGCGCGACCAAGCAGCGCGCGCATACGTACAACGTTGGTCAAAGCGCTGCTGGCCGGTGGCATCGATGTGATCGATCTTGGCAGAGTGGCATCGCCACTGGTTCATTTCGCCGCTTTTGAAGGAAATTGCCAATCGGGTGTCATCATTACCGGTGGTAGCGGGCCCGACAACTATAACGGCATGAAGGTGTTTTTCAGCCATGTCGCCTTTACCGGGGCCGATTATCAACATCTCCTGCTGGGCATACGCGAAGGCCTGCAAGTAACAGGTAATGGCTACGCGACACGCCAAGATCCAGCTAGCGACTACATTGATCGTATTGTTATGGATGTATCGTTAGCTTTGCCATTGAAAGTCGTCGTCGACTTCAATTTTGGGATGGTCAATAGTTTAGCCGAGACACTGCTTGAAGCCTTGGACTGTGAAGTCATTGCGGTGAACTTGGCAGATGCCGCCAACCGGCCGGCCGATTGGCAGCGATCGGAAGCCCTGGAACAATTGGGACAGCGGGTCAGGGATGACGGGGCCGACCTGGGCATATTATTTAGTCCCGATGGGGATCAACTGTGTAGTGTCAGCGACACCGGCGAACCCGTCGCAACCGACCAACTGCTGATGCTTCTGGCTCAAGATATTCTCGAACGCAATCCAGGTGCTGATGTCATCTACGACGTCAGCAGCAGTCGACATCTTGCACCCTACGTCACCAAAGCCGGTGGACGGGCACTCATGGTGCAAAGTGGTGATGCCTACGTGTATCGCAAAGTACTAGAGACCAATGCAGTGTTGGGGGGTGAATTCGACGGCCATCTGTTTATTAGTGACCGTTGGTATGGTTTCAGCGACGCGCTGTACGGTTGTGCCCGTCTGTTAGAACTGCTGGCCATGGCCAGCAGTAGCTATGCTGATTTGGTCGCAGAGCTGCCACAATCGACGGTCACCTCTATGCTCCGACTGCCTGTTGATGAAGGGCGCAGTGCAACCCTATTAGAGACCCTCAGCAATAGTGGCACAGAATTCGCGAGTGCTCGGGTAACGACACTCGATGGTTTCCGTGTCGACTATGCCGATGGCTGGGGCTTGGTTCGCGCCTCTGATCACGAGGCGGCCATAGAGTTTCGTTTTGAAGGAAACGATGAGACGAGCCTCAATCGGGTGACCAGCGTGCTTCGCAGGGCGATGACTGACATTGGCATTGATGAGTTGCCTTTTTAACCACCTAACCACCGGAGAACACCACCCATGTCCCTGAGTTTAGAGGCAGCTGGCAACGTTGCCCGAGTCCTCACCGAATCGCTGCCCTACATTCAACGATTTACCGGATGCACCTTTGTTATCAAGTTCGGCGGCAATGCCATGACAGATCCGGCACTGCATGAGAGCTTTGCGCGGGACGTGGTGCTTATGAAGCTCGTGGGCATGAACCCGATTGTGGTACACGGTGGTGGTCCACAAATCGGTAAACTGCTTGATCGACTGCAGATTGAAAGTGAATTCATTGACGGCATGCGTGTGACAGACGAGCACACCATGGACGTTGTCGAAATGGTGTTAGGTGCCAGTGTCAACAAAGAAATTGTCGACAGTATCCATCGCAATGGCGGTAAAGCCGTTGGCTTGACGGGAAAAGACGGCAGATTGCTAACCGCACGCAAACTTAAAGTAGGCAGCGGCAACGAGCATAAAGACATGGGGCAGGTAGGGGAGGTGGCCAGCATCGATACCGATGTACTCGACATGCTGAGCCACAGTGACTACATCCCCGTCATTGCGCCGGTGGCTGGCGGAGAAGACGGTAAAACCTACAACATCAATGCAGATTTAGTGGCGGGTAAACTGGCAGAGGTGCTGCGCGCCGAGAAACTGATACTGCTGACCAACGTGGCCGGCCTCATGGATGGCAATGGCAATATTCTCACCGGCCTCAGTACGCAGCAGGTCGATGAGCTAATTGCCAACGGCATTATTTATGGCGGTATGCTACCTAAAATCCAATGCGCGCTTGATGCCGTCAAAGCCGGGGTTACCAGTGCGCACATCATCGATGGCCGCGTCGCCCACGTCAGCCTTTTAGAAATTTTCACCGACGAGGGTATCGGAACCCTCATTACTAACCGAAACTTACATCGCCAATGATTGGTTGCACCTAGGTTATGCAATAGCCTAGCATCGAGTGCCGCAACAACAACAAGGTCCAAAATGCCCCAGCAGCGCACAGATCGTAAGTACCAAATTCTTCAGGCGTTGGCGGGCATGCTAGAACAGGGCGCACAGGTAAAAATCACCACGGCGCGACTAGCCGAAGAGGTAGGAGTCTCAGAGGCAGCCCTCTATCGTCACTTTCCCTCAAAAACGAAAATGTTTGAAGCGCTCATTGAATTTGCTGAAGAGACGCTGTTCACCCGAATCAAATTGATTAGCGAAGAGCCGTTACCAGCCCTCGAGCGCTGCAATCGAATCCTCTTTTTATTACTCGGTTTTTGCGAGCGTAATCCCGGCTTAACGCGGGTAATCCACGGTGAAGCTCTAGCCGGCGAGCACGAGCGCTTACACCTGCGGGTAGTGCAGCTATTTGAACGTTTAGAGACCCAACTGCGAACACTGCTGCGCCAGGCAGAATTGGAAGAGCATCAGCGACCGCAACTGCTGGTAAACGATGCGGCACAACTGTTGTTAGCCTGTGCCGAAGGCCGCATTAGTCAGTTTTTACGGAGCAAATTCAAGCGTCTCCCCACGGCTGGCTGGGAAGGTCAGTGGCAAGTGTTGGTCGCAGAATTGATGCGTCCAGTGCCGTCCGCTGACGCTGTCTAACGCTTAGTGTGGTGACGTTGGCTTTTTGGCGTCCTGGGGTTTTTCTAGGTTGCGCCTCAATTCAACGACATCCAGCAACTGTTGGAACCGTTCAATGTCTTCCTGATAACGAGCAGTCACCGATTCAACTTCAGCCTGACGATCGGTGATGGAGCGCTCGGTAGCGAGTATTTCTGCTTTTAAACGTTCAATTTGCTCAAGTTCACGTGCGGGTAGTGGCGTCCCAGTGCGCTCTGCTTCAGCGACACGTGCTTGTGAGTTTTCGACCCGTTGGCGCAAGCTGCGGCGGTTGCTTTTAAGAATTGAGACGCGTATCTGAAGATCTCTTAGGGAGCGGGCTCGGGCCGCTTCGATATCGGCCACACTGCTGTAGCGTCGCAATAACGACTCGTCCCGCTCTCGTAAACGCTCGCGTTCAGCCTGTGCCTCGGCGGTAAGCTTTTCAGCCACTACCGCATTGAGTCGCTCTTCATCGGTGAGTGCTCGAGGTACAACCTCAATGACAAGACCCTCTTCATTGAGCACTTCATAGCCCTTACTGGCATACTCCGCCGGGACGCGCCAATCGACAACCGTCACGCCTTCATCATTACGATAGCGATAGAGCTCTCGAGCATGACCCACTGACGCAGACATCATCACGACGGCGCAAGCAATAGTGGCTGCGAGGGTTATAAAGCGCTGGGAGTTGCATGCCATATCAGACACCATAGCGATCGCGATACGCCAACATAGCATTCAAATGCTCTTGATAATCATCGGTGGTGGACAACCAATCGATAATATCGTGCATGGTAATGACGCTCTGAACCGTTAAACCCAGCTGCTCTTGTGCCTCTTGCACCGCCGAGAGGCTGCCTTTGCCACGCTCACAGCGATCGAGTCCAATCACCACACCAGTGGCTTGGGCACCTTGTGTCTCAATCAAAGTGACTGATTCACGCACCGCAGTACCCGCAGTAATAACGTCATCGACGATGACCACACGCCCGGCTAACGTTGCGCCCACTAAAGTGCCACCCTCACCGTGGGCTTTCGCCTCTTTGCGATTAAAGGTGTATGGCACATCTATGTTGAACTTATCCGCTAGGGCAACGGCTGTTGTAGCCACCAATGGAATACCCTTATAGGCAGGACCGAACAGCGTGTCGAAACCAAGACCGGCGTCAACAATTGCACTGGCGTAGCAGCGGCCCAACGTAGCCAACGCCGCGCCCGATGCAAATCCACCCGCGTTGAAAAAATAAGGGCTAATTCGGCCCGACTTTAGTTCAAATTCGCCGAATTTGAGGACATCACAACGAATAGCCAACTCAATAAAGTCGCGACGGATTGCTTCACTGACAGGCATGCTCACGATCAAGATCACCTTAAAACACGGGTTTTATAGGGTTAAAACGGTTAAAACCGTCGAGAAACTGCTCTCGTGCTGTAGCGCGAGCGCCAGTTTCCCTTATCATATCGAGCTTGTCAGGGTAGGACTAGCAATGAGAGTCATCAGTTTAGTAGTTGAAGGGTTGGAGCGCGCTGCAAAGCAGGGCTTGCTCGATTGGCTTATGGCACAAGATGCAGACATCATTTGTTTGCAGGACACCCAATGCTCGGAGTATTCCCTTTCCAGCGATGCCTTCTTCCCGCGAGAATACAACGCCTATTTTCTTGATAATTTCGATGATCATCGCATCAATGGAGTGGCCATATATTGTCGGCAACTTCCGAAAGCCATAATGACAGGACTCGGATTTGCCGATTTCGATTCCCGCGGGCTGTACATTCAGGCTGACTACAGCAACTACAGTATCGGCTCACTGCTGATGCCCAGTGGCATGGTCGGCGATAGCGCTATGAATACCAAACTCAAGTTCATGGATCAGCTGGGCAGCCACTTGCAAAAAGTGCGCAATAAGCGCCGGGAATTTATTCTTTGTGGTGGCTGGGAATTAGTCGCCAAACCGATTGACGCCGAAGAGTCGGGCAACCGAGTCGATATTCCGGGTTTTTCTGATATTGAAA
The DNA here is from genome assembly GCA_965658685.1 of Luminiphilus sp. GTDB lineage: Bacteria > Pseudomonadota > Gammaproteobacteria > Pseudomonadales > Halieaceae > Luminiphilus. The sequence continues at coordinate 3,156 of CBFHTF010000048.1, read as the reverse complement.
GCGGCTGGTTGTCAGACCTCTATAAAGATGGCTACTGCGACGCTTTTCGCGCCTTTAACAGTGACCCCGATGAATTCACCTGGTGGCCCGAGGGCGACGATGCGGGTGGGCTTCGCACTGATACCCACATCGTCTCGACAACCCTGTGCAATCGTATCGATTATGCAGCCATCTACACAGCAGACGCCTTTTCAGGTCACGCTCCTGTGATTATCGATTACGACGTCGAGCTATAGCCACTTAACCGTCGGCCAAGGCCGCTCGCTGGGCGGCAAAAATGGCCTCAGAGGCACTTCGGGCGAGTTCTAGCATGCCGTTGAGTTCGTCTGTGGTGAAAACAGCGCCCTCTGCAGTTCCCTGGACCTCTATTAAGCCACCACCCTCGGCCATCACCACGTTCATGTCACTATCGGCGGTGGAGTCCTCCGCATAGTCGAGGTCGACCACTGGCTGGCCCCGCCAGACACCCACCGAAATGGCCGCCACGAGATGGCGCAATGGATCAGCTTTTAGGCGCTGATGACGCTGCACATGATTGAGTGCATCAACCACGGCAACACAGGCGCCAGTGATCGCTGCTGTACGGGTACCACCATCGGCCTGAATAACATCGCAATCTACCGTCAACGTATTTTCACCCAGTGCTTTCAAGTCGACCGCCGCACGCAATGAGCGGCCGATAAGACGCTGAATCTCTACCGTTCGACCCGACTGTTTGCCACGGGCCGCCTCTCGGTCCATACGTGTCCCCGTAGAACGTGGCAACATGCCGTATTCAGCCGTGAGCCATCCCTGACCTTTACCCCTTAAGAAAGGGGGCACACCAGGTACCAGCGAGGCGGTACAAATCACCCGAGTGTTACCAAATTCTACCAACACCGATCCTTCGGCATGACAGGTGAAATGGCGGGTGAAACGAAGCTCGCGCATGGCGTTGGTTGCACGACCACTAGGGCGTGTCTGGCTATCGGACATGATTGAATCCTTGAAGGTTTAATGTAAAAGGGGTGTCTACAACAGTGATCTTTGTGCAACGAGCAACTGTTAGACTAGCAATCTCGTGCAGACACCCCCTATAAGAGAGGCCGCCGTTTTGACCCAGAGTATGACCGGTTTTGCCAGAGGCAGTGTAACAACCCCCGCGTGCTCGGTCATTGTGGAACTGCGTTCGGTGAACAATCGTTACCTTGATCTCTACTTCCGATGCCCCGATAACGTTAGGCAATGGGAGCCCCATTGGCGACAACACATTGCAAAGGCTTTCAGCAGAGGAAAAATAGAGGCCACTATTCGTATTATTGAGAGCGATGAGCAACAGCTCACCGTGAATGCTAAGGCACTCGAAAGCCTGCAGCGCGCACTTGATAGCATTCGACGTCAGGCCCCAGACAGCCCTGCTCCCGATCAAATGGCACTGTTATTGGCGCCGGGTGTACTCGCCACAAATGCAGTGAGCGACTCGGTTTTAAAGGCAGCATGTAACGATGCAATGACAGCCGCCATTGCCGAGCTGATTGATCAGCGCCAGCAAGAAGGTGCTGCACTAAAAGAGCTTGTACTGCAGCGGGTAGACGACATGTCTAGCCGACTGTCCCTGCTGCGCGAACAATTACCCGAGTTACGACAGCAGCAACGCCAACGCATACTTGATAAATTAGCATCAGTACAGGTGGACCCCCAGCGATTGGAAGAAGAGCTGGTGTACGTGGCGCAACGCGCCGATGTTGATGAAGAAATGGACCGGCTAAGCGCTCACCTCGCAGCCATTACCATGGCACTGCAGGGGCATGAACCTTGTGGGCGTCGTTTGGACTTCCTCATGCAGGAGCTAAACCGGGAGGCGAATACCCTGTCGTCCAAATCCACAGCCATCGACACCACCAATACCGCCGTTGAGTTCAAAGTGCTCATAGAGCAAATGCGCGAGCAGATCCAAAACATCGAATAGTTTTTTACCCGTCCAAGAATGTCTTAGAAGCCCTGTTATTTGCTTGTAAATACAGGGCTTTTTTATTTTTCCCGTCCAAATCGGTTTGCAGATGTCCGTTACCAACTACCTGTTTAGTGGTGGGCAGAATGGTGGGCAGTCCCCTCATTTGTGCTCAAACTGTTCCATGACTGGTATCGAACCGATCTTAGTCGACGACTTAAGCATCCCAAGATTCCGTATCGGGTTTACACCAAAGACATAAGCCCAGTCATTGGCATTAAGTGTATTGCTGAGGTGACTGCACGTGACGTGCGGGAGGTGCTAGAGCGCATTCGAGAAAGTAACCGCCCTACCATTGCCAACGATACCTTGATGTACATGAAGCAGCTGTTTCGGCATGCGATAAAGCTCGACTTAACTCTGAACAACCCAGCCGCAGCATTTACCGTAGACGATGCCGGTGGCGTGGAGTCCAGTAAAGACAGGATGCTTAGCAAAGAGGAAATTCACTACGCCTTTGGCGTGTTTCATACCCATATCAATAGCTTTGGTCGCGAGCCTGGGCGCAAAAGACAGCCTCCCAATAAAATGGGCAAGCTTGAACACTTCACCTTACACGATTTGCGCCGTACTTTTCGCAGCCTTGCCGCCTCTTTGGGAATTGCAGGCAACGTAGCCGAACGCTGTCTTAACCATAAGCTAAAAGGTGTTGAGGGTATCTACAACCGCCACGATTACTTTGTAGAGCGCCGAATTGCCCATCAGGCGAAACTAACAATCCCCCATTTGCTCACTTACCGTGGGCAGCTGGGACAATGGGGCAACACTTGATATGCCGAGCTTCAGAGGGTGAATAAGAGGGATGTGAGCCGCCCCAAGGAATGGGGCAATTGGGGATGCGGTAAAAACTCCTAACCGCATCAAAAATACCAAACTTGCAAAAGTCCCAAATTGGGACTACCATCTGTTTATGAGAATTATCGCACTATCAACCCTAAAAACATTTTGGGAAGACAGCCCAGAATACATTGACGCGAAAGAGCCAACTTTAGCGTGGTATAGGCATGTATTAAACGCTAATTGGGGATCACCGGCGGATGTGAAGCAGGATTTTAGAAATGCCAGCATCCTTAAAGATGGGCGTGTCGTGTTTAACATTGCCGGTAATAAATACCGGTTAGTTGTTTGGATCAATTATGCCTACAAAGTGGTTTACATACGGTTTA
>CBFHTF010000047.1:0-18167 GCA_965658685.1 Luminiphilus sp. | reverse complement strand
TAGCCACGCCAAAACCCAGTTAGTGGCGTTACTTCAGCAACAGCCCGGGCTGGCCGAAGCGCATTCACTGCTGGGGCTGATCTGCAAAGCCCAAGGGGATTTATACGACGCCATAGCATGCTTGGAAAAAGCTCTCTATTTGGATGGCGGCCACCACCACAGCATTGAACACCTGACACTGCTGTATCAGGCGGCGGGAGACCAAGCGGGATTGGCACGTATGCATCGCAAACGCGAACAACTGAATCGTGATCAGCATGTCCAGTGATAACAGCACGCTAAAAGCCAATGGCGATTGCCGCACCGTCATTGGTATTTGGGGCGATCGCAGCTGCCCAGAGTTACGTACGCTCGATCACTGCCACAATTGCCCCGTCTACACGGCACTTGGCCGTCGGGTACTCGATCAAGAGCTGGAACTTGACTATCAACCAGCCGATAACGACAGTGACGCTGAAGCGGTGGCACCCGATGAGCGGCTCTCGCTGCTCGTGCTCCGCATTGGCAGTGACTGGCTAGCATTTGAGACCAAGCGTGTTCGCGAGCTTGTGGTCCCCACCGAACCACACCCAGTGCCCCACCGACGAAAGCCAGGATTTCGAGGCGTGGTGACGGTGCGTGGACATATCCATCCCTGTATTGATCTGGGTGTGCTACTTGGCTGCGCCAACGCACCGACAAACAATAGCTCCCCAAGGATGGTTCTCATCAACGACGATAGCGGCTGCTTTGCCTTCGTCGCCGACGAGGTAGACAACTTACATATTTTGGCTAACACCCGCATTACCGAGCCGCCAATATCAATCCGTGACGCCAAACCCAGTTATATCAATGGCATGGTACGAATCACCGAGCGCGATGTTGCCCTGCTCGATGAAGAATTTCTGATGCATGCGCTGAAGGATTTGTGTCAATGACGGACTCGAGTGGCTTCGGCGATGACATGATGCTGGAAATGTTCCGTGAAGAAGCCGAGGTTCAGCTTGGTGAACTCTCGGATGGACTCATTGCTCTAGAAACCAGCGACAGCTCGGATGAACTTCTCGAGCGACTCATGCGAGCCGCGCACTCCATGAAAGGAGCGGCGCGCATCATGGGCATCGATCCCATCGTCAAACTAACCCACGTTGCCGAGGACATCTTTGTCGCCGCTCAGCGCGCCGAATTGACGCTGAACCCAGCCATTATCGATGTCCTTTTGGAAACGACAGATTTCATTAAAGCCTTCTCCGAGGGAGGCGCCGATCTCGATGCCCAGGCCGAGACGGTCACCGCGTTGCACGCGCAGCTGAGCAAGGCGCGATCGGGGGAATTGCAGGCCGACCCAATTGGCCCCGCAGTCACTAACCCAAACGCATCTGCGGCAGATACGGCAGCACCAACCGACTCAGCAGTAACCTCGTCAGACACCCCTGACGCGGGCACACCCGATGTAATCCATAATACCGAGCCATTACTGGAGAAGACCGAAGCCAAAGAGTCTCGAGCAAAGAGCGACGTCAAATCTATTCGTATTACTGCGGATGCCATCGAGCGCCTGGCCGGACTTGCCGGTGAAGCTTCGGTCGAGTCGAGCCGGGTTGAAAGTATTGCCGACGACCTAACCGAACTGCGAGTCATGCAGCGGGAGTTGCGCAAGAGCCTCGGCGCCATTCGCGACATCATCGACAAACAAAGCAGTCATCTGCAACTCGATGCATTACTGCAGTCTGCATTAAACCAACTCGATGTTTGCAGTCAGGCCATTGCTGATCACGAGGGGCGCGTCGATGCCTTCACCCGTCGATTTAGCTCCATGGCGAACCGCTTCTCGAGGGAAGTAGTCACGGGTCGTATGCTGCCTTTTTCGACGATTCTGCGCGGCTATCCACGTCTCGTTCGCGATCTATCGAAGGATCTGGGTAAGCGTTGTCGACTCGTGCTTCGCGGTGAAGACACCATGATCGATCGTGAAATTCTCGATCGACTCGATAGCGCCCTGAATCATATTGTGCGTAATGCTCTCGACCATGGTATCGAGCCCCCCCACCAACGTGGTGCCGACGGTAAGCAAGAGGAAGCTACCCTGACCCTAGAGGCTTACCATCAGGGCGGGCGTCTGCGTGTCCAGATCAGTGACGATGGCAAGGGCATAGACGCGGAATCCATACGCAGCACGGTCATAGAACGCGGCTTAGAGCAGGAAGCCATTGCCAAGGCCTTGAGCCAACAAGAAGTTTTTGAGTTCTTATTCTTGCCGGGCTTTTCCACGGCGCGCCAAATCACCGAAATTTCCGGTCGTGGGGTGGGTCTCGATGCAGTTCGCAGCATGGTGCAAGATGCAGGTGGCAGCATTGCCTTAACCAGTGAACGTGGCAAGGGCACACGCTTTGATCTGGAACTGCCACTGACACGGTCAGTGCTGCGCGTACTAACCGTCATGATTGGCGGACACATGTATGCTATCGAGGTAGCACGTATCGAATACGCTACGGCTGTGGCACTAGAGAACATCAACACCCTTGAAAGCCGCGCCTATTTCGAACACGAAGGTAAGCGCGTTGCTCTTATTGATGCGACGGAGATCCTCGAGCTTAGCGACGCAAGTGTGGATACAAAAGCAGAGAGTAGCGACGTGTCGGTAGTGGTATTCAAGGACGAAGATCGTTACTACGGACTGGTCGTCGATGGCTACTTAAATGAGCAAAAGCTGTTGGTACGTCCCCTGGATCACCGTCTTGGCGATGTGCCCGATGTAGCCGCCATGTCAACCAGTGAAGAGGGTGCCATCGTTTTGATTCTCGATGCCGATGAGCTGCAACGCTCGATGGACTCGCTAATTGTGAGTGGCCGATTACGCAGTCGTCACCACAGCAACACCAGCACCCAGAACTCGCTCAAACGCATTTTGGTTGTAGATGATTCCTTGACGGTACGTGAGGCCGAGCGTCAGTTATTGGAAAACGCCGGCTATCAAGTGGACGTGGCCGTCGACGGCTTGGAAGCCTGGAGTGCCATACGCCTCTCCGATTACGACCTGGTGGTCACCGATGTCGACATGCCCCGAATGACCGGTACCGACTTGGTCAAACGGGTGCGCGCCGAGGGGCCCAAACGCGATCTACCCATGATTATTGTGTCGTACAAAGACCGTGATGAAGATCGCTTGCTCGGTTTAGAAGCGGGTGCCAACCACTACGTCAGTAAAAGTAGTTTTACGGACTCAAACATGGTCGATGCCGTCTATGAACTCATCGGCGGCCCCCAGCGGTAAACCAGCTATGAGCATACGTATAGGTATTGTTAACGACGTTAGCTTCGCGACCCGCGTCATTGAAAAAGCGCTTGCGCCTGAACCTGGTTTCAACGTCATTTGGACCGCTCAAGATGGCGCCATGGCCGTGGCGCATTGCAAGCGTGAAACGCCCGATATTGTGCTTATGGACCTAGTAATGCCGGCCATGAATGGTGCTGAAGCAACACGACGGATCATGCGTGACAGTCCCTGCCCGATTCTCATTGTCACCTCCACTATCGAGGGGCATTTGGACTTGGTATACGAGGCCATGGGCTACGGTGCTCTCGATGTCACCACAACGCCTGTCGTCGGGGACAATCGACAGTCGGACGACGGCAGCGCGCTACGCAAAAAGATCCTCGATATCCTGCGCCAGCTGCCCAATAAGAGCTTTGACACCAACGCCAGCGCTGTAACCGAGCCCACAACCAACGTATGCCGTCTGGTGTTACTGGGCGCGTCTACTGGGGGCCCCGGTGTACTGAACACTATTCTCAAAGCGTTACCGGCGGGCTTCGATGCCGCGGTTATCGTCGCACAGCATATCGATGCAGAATTTGTACAGGGCTTCGCCGATTGGTTAGCCAGCGAATGTTCTTTGCCCGTTTCGCTTACCGATGGTGACACCAACCTGAAACCAGGGCATGTCTACGTACTCAACGCCAGCAGCCATAGCGCTTTGACCAGCGCACGACACTTGGGCTACGCCGCAAACGTTACCGGCTCTTACTACTGTCCATCCGTGGATATCTTATTTGCAAGTGCAGCGAAGATGGCGCCCGCAGGGAGTATCGGCGTTCTTCTCACCGGTATTGGCAGCGATGGTGCAGAGGGCTTGTTGCGCATGCGAGAAGCGGGCCTCTATACCATCAGTCAGTCGGAGCAGAGCTGTGTCGTCTACGGTATGCCTAGGGCTGCTGTGGCGAACGGCGCCGCCGTCTGGGTCGCAGATCCACCCGAGATAGCAGACTATTTAATTAAACACATTAGGTGAGTGCTTACTATGACCGTACAAGCAGTGATAGAAACCCCAGACGCACGGCACCCTGTTAGGGTATTACTGGTCGATGATCAGCGTATGGTCGGTGAAGCCGTGCGCCGTATGCTGGCCGACGAAACTTGGCTCGAATATAGCTATTGCCAGAAACCCGAAGAAGCCATTGCCATGGCTGAGGCCTTCAAACCCACGGTCATCCTGCAAGATTTGGTGATGCCGGGCATCGATGGCTTGTCGCTGGTGGAGCAGTACAAACAACACGAGCAACTCAAGCACGTACCTGCCATTGTGTTGTCAAGCCAAGAGGATCCCGTCGTCAAAGCGGAATCGTTCACCCGCGGCGCAAACGACTATTTGGTGAAGCTACCCGACCGCATTGAGCTGCTGGCACGCATCAAGCATCACTCAGAGGGCTACATCCACCTGCTCGAGCGCAATGCAGCTTTCGAAGCCCTTGCTGAAAATCAACGCATACTTGCGGGCGAGTTGGCGGAAGCAGCCGATTATGTGCGCTCATTATTACCCGCACCCGCCGAAGGCTCGGTCAATATTTGCTGGGATTTTGAGTCCTGCTCGTCGGTAGGGGGTGACTCGTTCGGTTACCGCTGGCTCGACGACGATAACCTCATTATTTATCTGCTCGATGTCTGTGGTCATGGTGTAGGCGCCGCCCTTTTATCGGTATCGGTTATGAACGCTTTGGGGAATGAGTCGCTGGGCACTGTAGATTTCAAACAACCGAACGCAGTGCTGGCCTGTCTCAATGATGTTTTCGAGATGGAACGCCACAACAACATGTACTTCACCATGTGGTACGGGGTATACAACCGACAGAGCAAAGAACTGCGCTATGCCAGTGCTGGTCATCCGCCGGCACTGCTCTATCGATCGGGTCAGGCAGAGCCCGAATGCCTGGTGACACCAGCGCTGCCCGTGGGCACCATGCCGGGTTTGCCCTTCAAAGAAAAAGTCACCACCATTGGGGCGAACGACCGCCTGTATGTGTACAGCGATGGGGTTTACGAAGTGCAGTATGAAGATGGTCGAGAAATGACCCTGGAAGACTTTATGCCGCTACTGAGCACACCACTTGGCAGCGACCCCGTTGGCTTGCGGCAAATACGTGATACCGTGGCGGCTATTCAGCAGTCCGATATCTTTGAAGACGACTTTTCACTGGTAGAACTGACCTTTCACGAGTGACCGCAACACCGCGCAGCCACGTTTGGCTCACCAGGCCATCACCGACGATGAACCTTCAGATGAGAGAGAATACCCATGGCAGATAATATTGAGTCACGACGAGAAGGCGACGTTATGGTGTGCGCCATCATTGGTCGGCTCGATGCGGTATCCGCAGAAAGCACCTCCAGTGAGTTGCTGAGCCTCATTGAGGATTGCGACAGTGGCAAAGTGCTGTTGGATTTATCGCAGCTCGAATATGTCAGCAGCTTAGGCCTGCGTGTGTTCGTGCAAGCGGCCAAGCTGCTGAACGGCAGTGGCGGTACGCTGAAGTTATGCAGCGCCACGCCACCGGTCCAAAAGGTCCTGGAAATTTCGGCACTGGATTCATTGCTCGACCTGCGCGATGACGTGGCCGATGCGTTGAGCGCCTTCTAACGACAAGACCATCGCTAAGAGGCCGCTAGCGCCTCGTAATGATGCTCCAATGCCTGTTGCAACACATCCTCAAGACACAGGAGTTCGGTATCTAGTTGTGCCGCTAGTACGCGGTAAAACGTGGAGTGGCGGAAACAGCGCAAATACACCTTGGGTGCCTCTGGCTGATTCTTTAGCAGCATCGATGCGCGAAAGTTCTTATCGGGATCGGCCGTTGCCAGTACCGCAATGGTCGACACGCTACCTTCAATGGTTTTAGCAACCGCCTCCCATGTTGCAGGATGCTCGGGATTGCCATCGACGCAGGCCACTGGGACCTCACTGAAGGCCACATCCTCCTGCAGCAGGAACATATTCTCGGTGGCCGCCTCATCGACAATGACAAGCTTCGCGATTTCACCGGCACCGCGACTGAGGAGCAGCTCTACCAAGGTCTGACTGAAGTGATCGAACCCGGTGATAACCACGGTTTCTGCCACACCTTCTGAGGCATGTAAGCGCGGCTCGAGCACCTCATCAAACATGGCCAGAGACGCAATGCGATGGGTGCTGAAGACACCGGGCGGCCGATAACTGTCGGTGCTGCGTTGTGACCTAACCATTCGATGGGCTGGGCGCAAGAGTGCCAGATCAGACACATGGGCTACGACCGGCAACAAGGGTCGTAGTGCATTAATTTCCCAGGCAACTTCCAAGTTATTCAGATCATCCGTTGATAACACAACAACCCGGAATGCCTCTGATAACCACAGGGACTCAAGAAAATCGTGATCACTGGTGTTACCCGCTATTTGCATCAGCCCGGCTTTTACCTGCTGAAGCGCGCCCGTTACGCTGTCTGAGTGAGTCACTTGGACGATGAGTCGACCGGGATCCACGGCATGGATGGCCTGAATGTATAGATCGACCACCTCACCGGTGCCGATTACCAACACATGATCTGACGGTGTAAATCGGATTAAACGGTGCTCTCGCAGTAGGCCCCGAATAGTGGTGGCGATGACCGTAGTGGTAACAACGGGAGCAAGATAATAAGCCAGCCATAAGGCACCATAGGTACCTGGGCCACCGCCTTGACGGGGTGCCCCAAGCTCAACGCCCCCCAGCACGAATAGACTAACCGTGTAGTACACCCAGGCCAGCCAACCGTCATCGGTAACATCGCTATAATTTTCAGTGCCTGCGCCTTCGGAAAAGCCGTACAGCGCGGCAACAAACACAATGACAACCACGGCCACCCGAAACAGCAAGTCATCGAGCTTAATGGGTAGCGATGATGGTGCTGAGGTAGGTCTTTCACTATTTTCAGGGGTATTAACCGACATGATTTTTCATCCCACTAGGCAATGCCCGAAATGGCCTTATCGGGCGCTGCGCTTAGTGTCATCGATAGATAATCGCCCCCGTGGAATTGCTGATGTTCAATACCATCGCAAAAACTTTTCAGTATGCGCAACCGTACGTCTTCCTCGGAGTATTCAGTAGGTGCGTCGGGTAAATCCTGTAACTTGGCCTCAAGGTTGTCGTTGCCCTGAGCGCAGGCCAATTCAATGGCGAGGGTTTGCCCGTCACCTCTCATAGAGACCCGCGTACTCTGCCCTGCAAGATCACCAAAGTCATCCATCTGATACAAGAACGCTTCCTCGGCGGCTAGCCGCAGCTTACTCAGATCCTCGCCACGCCATCCCATCGCCCTGCCCTGCTCTTTGACGAAGTCTAGTACCTGGGGTAGCGAAGCCAGAGAAGAAGGAAATCGTTTGGCGAAGCTGCGCCCCCGCTTCAGCGACACCAACAGTGATAGCAGAACCGCCGTAATGCCACCGGTTGTCATGCCATTGTCGAGCAGCTGTGCCACCTGTGGTGGCATCAAATCATGGAACACAGACTGCCCCTGAAATCCAATACCAGCCCACAACGACACACCGAAAATAATGCCATGGTCGAAATTAAAGCCATCGGTCAGGATCAACCGAATACCGTGAGCAAACAACAAAACGATGAGGAAGAATATGAATACCCCCGCCACAGGGCCAGGTATGGCCTGCAGTAGAGCGGATATCTTAGGTGAAGCTGCCAGGACAAGGAGAATAGCGCCGCCATACAAACCGATACGCCGCGATGCAACACCGGTCAGATCAATAACCGAAATGCTCGTGGAGTAAGTGGTGTTGGGCAGTGTGCCCATCAAACCCGATAGCAAATTTCCTAATCCGTCGGCATTGACCGCCCCTTGAACGACGCGGTAATTGGTGGGTTTCTCGGTACGATTCGACACTTCTTGAATGGCAATACCATCCCCGTAGGTTTCCAGTGCGCCAATGACGGTAACAATCATAAATCCCGGCAGCATGATCCAAAAGCTAGAACCAAAGCTGGTATCGATGCCTGGCCACCCCACGTTGGGCAAACCCACCCAACTTGCCTCGCTAAAACGTGTGAAGTCCATGAGTCCGTAAAAGGCGGCCAGGACACAACCGGCAATAACGCCTACCACTGGCCCCCACAGGCGCAGTTTGGCGTTACCGTAAAAGGACAGCAGAATAATGAGCAGAAAAGTCACTGCTGCCGTGACCAAGCCTGCAGATTCAGGTCCGTTGTAGTTGGTGGGCTCGCGTTGTAACAGGTCGAAACCAATAGGCATGACGCTTACCGCAATCAGAGTAATGACAGTACCCCCAACGGTCGGATTAACGATCTTACGAAATAGCCCTAAATGGCGAGCGAAGACGAATTGCACCAGTGATGATGCCGCTACGAGGGCACCTAACAAAGGTAGACCTCCGGCCTCTAGCGCACCGATAGACACAGCAACAAAGGCGCCCGATGTGCCCATAAACAACACATAGCCGGCACCAAAGGGCCCGATGGGTGCTGCCTGTAATATCGTCATGAGACCGCTGATGGTGAGCGCTGCAAACACCACCCAGTCACCAGCCGCAGGATCCACCCCTGCCGCCTTCAGCGCCACAATTGGCGTCAAGGTAATGCCCGCCAAAATAAGCGCCACCACTTGAAAACCAAGCGCTGCCGATACTAGGTGTGGCGGGTTTTCATCGACGGCGTAGGTGATGTAATCACGCTGTTGGTTTGGTGTTGCCATGTTGGGACTCTCCAGATACTCAATAACGGATCTGTAAAAACAAACGCATGATTAACCGTAAACCCTCAGTGCATACCCATGGTGAGACCACGAGTCATGGCGAGCACCGCATCGGCATGCACGTCGTCGCGTAATTTTTCCAACTCACCGCCATCGAGCCAAATGCCCTGACAGGTGGGGCAACGATCTACGAGCACCATATGCGCTATTTCTTTGGTCATGCGACTGTCGTCGACAGGGCACTTACGGGTGTTTTCTTCAGCCGCGTCTAACAGTAGCTCCATCTCTCGAACACAGGCATCGCATACGGGCTTGCCGTCGTTCTCGTTACGCGTGCGCTCTCCACAGCGGTCGCATTTCTTAGCAAAAAATGACATGGTTAAGCTCCTGAACAATGAATAGTGTGCAACCCTGTTAGTGCACAGCGCCCGAGGCGATGTCGCAAAGGAATTGCCCGGACGATAGTAGCAGAGCACTTAAATTTCGCACGGTATTCCTTACCGCCTGCATGATATCCATCCAACACGAGAGCCGCCCCATGTTCAACGCATTGCTATTAGAAAAAGACGACGCTGGCCAATCCGCAACACTCACCACCTTAGCCACGTCGGACTTACCCGATGCGGATGTACTGGTGCGCATTGATTACTCAACCCTCAATTATAAAGATGCATTGGCGCTGACCGGCGCAGCACCCATCGCCCGTCATTACCCCATGGTGCCCGGTATCGATTTTGCTGGTACCGTCGAGCAAAGTGACGACCCGAAATGGCCTGTCGGCACTCGTGTTCTGCTCAATGGTTGGGGCGTGGGTGAAGGTCATTGGGGTGGTCTTGCCCAGTACGCCCGTGTCAAAGGCGATTGGCTGCTAGAAGTGCCGCCAACCCTAACGACTCGGCAAGTCATGGCCATTGGCACAGCGGGCTATACGGCGGCGCTGTGTGTGAATGCAGTCATTAACCATGGCACCGCCGCCGGCGATGGCCCTGTGTTGGTAACCGGCGCCACCGGTGGTGTTGGTAGCATAAGCGTTGCGCTACTGGCCGCAGCGGGCTACCAGGTGACAGCGGTTACGGGCAAGGCCGATGCTGAGGCGTATCTAAAGGGCTTGGGAGCCACGGCTGTCATCGATCGAGCGACCCTATCGGAGCCAGGCAAACCGCTGCAAAAAGAACTGTGGAACGGCGTCATCGATGCGGTTGGTGGTAACACACTTGCCAATGCCTGTGCCCAAACCCGCTACAGCGGCGCAGTTGCCGCCTGCGGTCTTGCAGAGAGCCCCAAGCTACCCACCACTGTTATGCCTTTTATTCTCCGCGGCGTAACGCTCTACGGCATCGACAGTGTTATGGCCCCCGTTGAGCGTCGCAGACAGGCTTGGCAGCGTCTTGCTGACGATCTCAATACCGAACTGCTAGAGGGTATGGTACAAGAGATTCCACTGGCGCAGGCGCTCACTGACGCCGCTGCAATCATGGCCGGCAAGGTAACAGGCCGTTTTTTGGTGGATGTAAACCGTTAAGCCACAGGTGCACAAATCACCCGCACCACGCCCACGCAAGGCCAGTGTAAGCCGGCGAAAGACAGCGACCAGCGCTATACTGTTAGCAACGAGAGTTGAGATGGAATAAATGCAACCGATACGCGATTTTCTGTGGCAAGTCATGGAGTTCAGCGCGCTGGTTCTGGCCACAGGCATCCTCTTTGGCTTTATAGCGGTTGTGGTTATCTTTTTTATCGATATCAACCAAAAAGAACAGGCCATCCGCCGCAATTACCCCGTCATTGGCCGATTGCGTTACTTGTTTGAACACCTGGGCGTATTCTTTCGCCAGTATTTCTTTGCCATGGATCGCGAAGAGCTACCCTTCAATCGCGCGCAGCGGGGTTGGGTGGCCCGGGCCGCTAAACATGTGGATCAGACCATCGCCTTTGGCTCCACCAAGCACATCAACGAACCCGGCCAAATACTGTTTCTCAATAGCATGTTTCCGAAGCTGGACGACGACCATGAACAAGATGAGCGCCGCCCCATTGTCTTTGGACAAGATTACGCCCAGCAGCCCTACGCAACCTTCTCAGTCTTCCATATCTCGGCAATGAGCTACGGCGCAGTATCGGCACCGGCTATTGAAGCGCTGTCGATGGGTGCTGCAAAGGCCGGCATTTTACTTAACACAGGCGAAGGCGCCCTGGTGTCACATCACCTGACAGGTGGATGTGATCTCGTCTTTCAAATTGGTACCGCCAAATATGGCGTGCGCGACCTGCAGGGTAATCTGAGTGATGACAAGCTTCGTCATCTAGCCGCCAACCAGCACGTTAAGATGTTCGAAATCAAACTGTCTCAGGGTGCTAAACCGGGCAAGGGGGGCATTCTGCCGGGCGACAAAGTCACAGAACTGATTGCAACGACCCGCGGCATACCCATCGGCGAAGACTCCATAAGCCCCAATCGACACACAGACATTGAGACCACGGCCGATCTATTGGCCATGATTCACCGTGTTCGGTCAGTCACCGGGCGTCCTACCGGCATTAAATTTGTCTTGGGCCAAGCGCTTTGGCTCGACGAGTTCTGCTGTGAGATTCATCGCATGGGTCTCGACTACGCACCTGATTTTGTCACGATTGATAGCGCCGATGGCGGCACCGGCGCTGCCCCTCAAAGTTTGATGGATAACGTGGGTTTACCCTTGTCATCGAGCCTGCCCTTAGTCGTGGATAAACTCAACCAGTACGGGCTGCGACAGCGCATACGTGTTATTGCCTCGGGTAAGCTCGTCACACCCTCGGGTGTGGCCGCGGCACTGTGTTTAGGGGCTGACTGCGTCAACACTGCGCGAGGCTTTATGTTTGCACTGGGCTGCATTCAAGCGCTGCAATGCAATCAAAATACCTGTCCCACGGGGATCACCACCCATGACAAAGATCTGCAAAAAGGCTTGGATCCCCACAACAAAGCTGTGCGGGTCGCTAACTATGCCAATAACCTCATGAAAGAGGTGACCACGCTGGCGCACAGCTGCGGCGTGCTCAACCCCCACGAGCTGGGGCGGGAACATGCCTACATGATCAACAGCCACGGTTTGCCCCAGCGACTACTCGACGTTTACCCGGAAATACCCACCGACCCTCAGTTCCAACATTTGGCGGCTAGTGCGTGAAGCTGAGTACGCGGTTTTCACTGCTCTCCATCGTCACGGTGGCCCTGTCGGCGGGCGTCATGTGCGGTGCGTTGCTGCTGCAGGACTATAAAACACGACAAGTGCTGTGGCAGGCGGAAATAGAAACTGCCCTCACGAACAACTCGGCTTGGTCTCGCACCATTCACTTTCGTGATGACAACTCTGTACAACACGATCTTGCCCAGTTCGTTAAACAACTGCCCGTCAGCTCTACGGCAGCTGCCTACCACGTCGACGGTGAGCCGATTGCCAGCATACCTAAAGGCCAGCAACCGCCGCGACCGGAGCGCACGACGAGTGAACGGGTGGATGTGGTCAGCCAGTTCAAACGTCCGCAAGGCATAAACGACAATGTCGTTAACGCACGTTTGGTCGTCTCTGTACCCATTCTTTCACCCATCAACCCCATCGACTATTCCCTCACACCACAAAACTATCGCGACGCGCTGTTTGCAGCCAGCAGCACCGGTCCACGCTTCGTTGTGGGCTATATTGAAGTAGCCACTAGCCGCCAAGAATTTTTACAGGCTATGGCAGACACTGCTGTATTCACCGTATTGCTGGTAATTGCCGGCCTTGCGATTGTGCTGTTTTTGGTGCGCATACTTTCGCGCTCCATCGGCAAACCCTTAGAGCACATGGCAGAGGTTGCCCACCGAATTAGTATTGGTGAGCTGCCACAAAACACGCGCTTACCCATCAAGCGCAACGATGAAATCGGTGAGATCGCTAATGTGTTAAACGGCGTTCTCGAGGGTGTTCACAAGTTAAAAGCGCGCATTGATGTAGACCGGGCGCTGTTGTCGATTAAGGTCGACAGCGCCAGCAAAAAGTTGAGCGCTGCCGAAGAACAGGTGAGCCAAGCACAACGGCAAATTAAACGGGTTGCTTACTACGATGCGGTAACGGGCCTACCCAACCGGCGCTTGATGCTGGAACAACTGGGCATGCTCATACAAATTGCCGCTCGGGAAAAACGCTACATTGGCGTCATCCTTATTGATAGCGAGGGATTGCGCCGAATCAACGAAACCCGCGGTCGCGAGGTTAGCGACAATGTATTGAGGGAGCTCGCCGAGCGCATAAAAAACACGTTACGCGACAGCGATATCATCAGTCGCGAAGAGACATCTGGTGATAGCCGAGACCTCGCTCGAGTGGGTAACGATGAGTTTTGCGTTTTATTACACGGGCTAGAGAAACCTGACGCAGCCAACTTGGTGAGCCAGCGTTTGTACTATGCGCTCACAGATCCTATTCGCGTTGATGGCCGTCAAATGCGGCTCGATGTGCACATTGGCGTAGCGCTTGCTCCCAACCACGGTAAAGAGCCCAATACCCTCATGCGCGCGGCCGATGTGGCCATGAGTGTTGCTCGGCGGGACAACGCGCAAAAGCCGGTGTTCTACGAAAAGGCTATGGATGTCGAGGGCAGCGAGCGCTTCGAGCTAAGTGTCGATTTACAGAATGCCGACTTCGACCGGGAGATGGCCTTGGTGTATCAGCCACAAATCGATACAGCCACAGGGGAAATCATAGGCGCCGAGGCGCTCATCCGGTGGAATCACCCAACGAAAGGCATGATCCCGCCGTTCAAGTTTATCCCTCTCGCTGAGGAGAGTGGCCACATCATTGCCCTTGGCAACTGGGTGTTGCGGCGGGCCTGTATTGATATTGCCAGCTTGCGGGACAAGGGCGTGAAACTGCCCAAAGTCTCAATTAATGACAGTGCCCTACAGCTTACCGAGGCCTTCTTGGAAAGCGTGTCAGACACCCTGAGCCACCTTGAATTAGAACCCGGTTGTCTCGAGCTCGAGCTCACAGAGAGCTTATTGGTGCAGAACTTCAATACGGTCATGGAGCAGCTGACCTATCTTCACGATACGCTGGGCGTTCGCCTATCCATCGATGACTTTGGCACTGGGTATTCATCCCTCGCGTACCTATCGCGCTTCCCTCTCGACGAACTGAAGGTCGACCGGAGTTTTGTCTTGGGTATGGAGCAAAGTGACAACTTCGCTAAGATTACCGCGGCGATCATTGCCATGGCTCGTCAGCTGAAGCTCGATATCGTTGTTGAGGGTGTTGATAGTCCACAGCAGTACCAGACCATACGGGAATATGGCGCATCGGTGATTCAGGGTTACCTGTTCAGTCGGCCATTGCCACTGGACGATCTTGAAACCTTTATTGGCGAGAAACCGTACTTAAAAACCCTTGCGGAGATGGATATTTAACCTTACCGCGGCAAGGGCAGTTTTCAGACACTTGTTATTCGCGAATCAGTCCCCATCTTTGGGGCCGACCCTCAACAGGACCTGTAACTATGTTGGATCCCTTCATTGAACCCATCATCGGTGGCATTCTTATTGGTATTGCCTCCATGGCGCTGCTAGCGACCCTTGGGCGTATTGCCGGTATATCGGGCATTTTTTGGGGATTAATCGTCGGTCCCGATCGCGATTGGCGTGGCTTATTCCTAATAGGTCTCATTGCCGGCGGTGGTTTACTTCATAGTCTTACTGGCAAACCCCTGCCCGATGCACCCACAGGTCCACTGTGGCTGGCGGCCCTGGCTGGGCTTCTTGTGGGGGTAGGTACACGCATGGGCGGTGGTTGCACCAGCGGTCACGGTGTCTGTGGCATTGGACGACTCTCTGTTCGCTCAATCGTGGCCACTATCACCTTCATGACGGCCGGAGTGGTAACTGTTTTCATAACACGACACGTATTGGGGGTGCCAGCATGAAACAGTGGCCTGCACTGATTACCGGTCTTTTGTTCGGTGCTGGACTGGCACTGTCGGGCATGACCGACACCCAAAAAGTGCTGGGGTTTCTTGATATCGCCGGGGCGTGGGATCCTGACTTACTGTTCGTTATGGGCGGGGCTGTGGCCGTGTCTTTGGGGGCAACGCCTTTTATTCTGCGCTGGAGCAGCCCGCTGCTGGCCGCTGCGTTCTCCCTACCTTTGCAGCGCACTATCGATCGCCGGCTCATCATTGGCGCCCTGCTTTTTGGGGTTGGCTGGGGATTATGGGGCTATTGCCCAGGGCCTGCGCTCACCTCAATTGCCTATGGCACCGCGTCCACCTGGGTTTTCGTCGGCTGCATGCTTGGCGGCATGTGGTTGGCCGGGAAACTGAACCTAACCGTTTCCCGACTCAAGGACTAAAACTAGCGGCGGTTAATGTGGTTGCGGGAATGCTCCATTAGGGCCCACAAAATATTGCTGGAGCTCACCTGACCCACGAGCTTGCCATCTTTAATCACCGCATTGCGACGTTGATGGGAGTCGATCATTCGCTGCGCCACTTCCACAATCGATTCTTCAGGCGAGCAGGCGTGAATCTCGTTAGTCATGGCCTGACCCACGGTCACGTTGTCGGGATTACCATCGTTATACACAGCGTTCAGCACGGCGCGGATGCAGTCGAGCTCAGTGAGCTTACCGCAAGGCGTGTCGGTGTCGTCGAGCACCGTTAGACCTGTTAATTTAAATTCCACCAGCAGTTCGATGGCTTTGACCAAAGGGGCATCACGGGTAATTGTCAGCGGATTGCGGTGCATGCAATCGCGGATACTGGTAGGGGTACTCATAAACAAGCTCTCTTAGTGACTGAATACAAAAACAGGCATGTGCCCGCTATTTGCATCATGGCAAAACTATCAATCTTAGGCTATTGAGATTTGCTGCTCGACTGTTGATCAGCTGTCAAAAATTGAGGGCTCAGTTCAAATCAAGCGCGAACGCTTTGAGCGTCTCTAAGGGAATGATTTCAAGGGTCTTAATATTGGTGCGCCGCAGATACAGTTTCGGGGCGTAACCCGCTTCGTGGGCCTGTAGCCATCGGGCGGCGCAGAGACACCAATGGTCGCCCTCTTTGAGGCCGGGGAAGGCCACTTCCGACCGAGGGGTAATTAGGTCGTTACCGGCCCAGGCTGAAAACTCCAGGAACGATTGGGTTACCTGAGCGCACACGGTGTGCGTGCCCACATCCATAGGGCCTGTATTACAAAAGCCATCGCGATAAAAACCCGTTAGGGGTTTGCGACAGCAAAGCTCCAGGGCCTCACCTAAGACATTGAGCTGGCGATTACCGCCCCCTTCCCCCATGGCTACTCTCCCCCAGATCTCTCAACTTCGGATTGGCTATCGTATATGGCCACAATCTTGTTGCCGGCAGCATCGATACTGGCTCGATACATACCCTCGCTATTAAACACCATAGCGACGTTGCCCTTGGGGTCAAGTGCCACCACTCCCCCCTCGCCACCGGCGGGCAGCAGTTCGCCCATAATAACATCGGTGGCAGCCTGCTCTAGCGGTACGCCCTGGTAGGCAACGCGCGCGCAGATATCACTTGCCACGTGCCAGCGAATGAAGAACTCCCCGTGGCCCGTTGCAGAGACGGCGCAGCGCTGGTCGTTGGCATAGGTGCCAGCACCTATGATGGGCGAATCACCAATACGCCCCCAGCGCTTGCCTGTCATGCCACCGGTAGAAGTACCCGCCGCCAAATGACCTTGGGCATCGAGCACCACAACCCCCACGGTACCAAACTTGGCCGTGGGCTCTGGGCTTAAACCAGCAGACTGACGCGCCTTGTAACGCGCCAAATCTTGCTGACGTCGGGGGGTGCTAAACCAGCTATTGTCGACCTGCTCAAGCCCTTGCTCGGCACCGAATGCATCGGCACCTGCCCCCGACAACAACACATGGGGTGATGCCAACATAACCGCTCGCGCGGCGGCGATGGGGCTCTTCAAACGCTTCACGCCCGCGACGGCACCCGCTTCCAGGGTGGCGCCGTTCATAATGGATGCATCCAGCTCATGTTCACCGGTCCAGGTCATCACCGCCCCATGGCCCGCATTGAACAAGGGTGATGCCTCGAGTAACTGAATAACCTCTACGATGACATCAATGCCATCGTTACCCGCCGATAAACGCTGGTGACCCAGTTCTACCGCCTCGTTAAGGATAGTGCGGTAAGCGCGATCTTGCTCGGGGGTGAGCTGGCTCTTGGTAATGGTGCCGGCACCGCCGTGGATAGCAATGGCAACGGAGCTGCTTGAGGCAAAAGCCGATGAGCCCATGAGCGACACGAGTATTAGGACAAGCCTAAGCATTGAGGTGATGCTGAACCATGGTGTCATCATCGTTGCACCACCACGACGCCATCTTTCATCACAAAGTCGACCGATTCCAGCGCGGTGACATCCGTAAAGGGGTCCCTGCGGACTGCGACGATATCGGCGTAGTAACCCGGCGCAATCTGCCCCAGTACGTCTTCTTGTCGCAATAGCTCGGCGGCATTGACAGTAGCCGACTGCAGGGCTGCCATCACCGGGTAGCCGGTTTCCACCATGTAGCGGAACTCCTTGGCATTGGTACCATGGGGTCCTACACCTGCGTCGGTGCCGAACGCAATCTTGACACCATCGCGCCATGCACGCTCAAAGGTGGATTGAATTTGGGGACCGACAGCGGCGGCCTTCGGGCGCACCACGGCGGGCAACTTATCATCTTGCTCAGCCAGCTCGGCCACCCACTTACCGGCAGAGATGGTAGGCACATACCAAGTGCCCTGACGTTTCATTAAATCGCGCGCCTCGCCATCCATGTAGGTGCCGTGTTCCACGGAGTCGACGCCAGCGCGTATGGCCCGCTTCATGCCTTCGGCGCCGTGGGCATGTACCGCCACGGAAAAGTTGTAGTCCTTGGCGGCCGCCATAATGGCGTCAAGTTCCAGCTCGGTGAACTGCGGGTTGTCACCGCTTTTGGCAAGTGACAACACACCCCCGGTTACTGTCAGCTTAATCACATCGCTACCGTCCTTGTAGCGCTGACGAACAGCTTTGTAGGCATCGTCGGGGCCGTTGACAACCCCAGCCGCTGGACCCGGGTCACCGCGCAGATCATGGCGCAGGCCATTGGTTGGGTCTGCATGACCGCCCGTGGTAGCAATGGATTTACCGGCTG
>CBFHTF010000046.1:0-18591 GCA_965658685.1 Luminiphilus sp. | reverse complement strand
AATACGGCCCGCACCCCCATTAGTGCACCCAGCTCGCCACGCTCACCACGGGCCTGGTAGGTGTGCACTGATTCACCCACGATAATGGCATCGTCTACCACAATACCGAGCACCAACAAGAAGGCGAACAGGGACACCATATTCAGACTGATGCCTGTGTATTTGAGCAAAAACAGTGCTGACAAAAAAGCAATCGAAATGCCGACACCCACCCAAAGCGCTAATTGGGGTCGCAAAAACAACACCAGCACAGCAGCAACAAGCAGAAGGCCGCCGATACCATTTTCCAGTAGGGTTGTAACTCTGTCGCGAAAGGGCACCGACACATCACGCCAAATAGTTAACTTCACCGACGGCGGTAACTCTGCTTGCCGGGCAGTTACCCACTCATTCATGACCCGGCTGGTTTGCAACACATCGGGCTCAGAGGTTACGTAAACATAAAGGCTGAGTGCTGGCTTACCGTTGAAACGATTATCAAGGTCCACATCGGCAAAGCCATCGACAACATCTGCCACATCGCCCAACAGCACTTCGGTACCATCAGCCCGAGTCAGCAAGACAATTTGTTCGAAGTCGCCGCGCTCGTAAGCTTGGCCACGGGTTTGTACACGAATATCGCCTTCGCGAGCCTTGATAGCACCCGCAGGTAAATTCAGCGATGTGCCGCGAATGGCCGACACCACCGCATCCATAGTCAGCCCGTAGCGCCGTAAATCTAACTCTTGAATATTCACCGAGACTTCATAGGGGCGAGGTTTCACCAAATCCACAACGGAGATCCAGGGTTGTCGCGCTAGATCATCGCGCAGATCCTCGCCCAGCTCTTTCAACTCGCGCTCATCAAGATCACCCGCCAACTTCACCACACCCATCAGGTGCCGGTAGGTGATTTCGGTAACGACCGGTCGCTCGGCATCGGCAGGAAACGTATCGATAGCATCGACTCGGGTCTTGATGTCGGAGGTAAGGCGCTGCATTGGATAATCGGAGTCGGCCTCTATGAGCACAGTACCAAGACCTTGCACAGCCGTTGAGCGAATCTCTTTAATACCGTTTAGATCGTGGATGGCCTCTTCAATACGTATGCAGATTTGCTCCTCTACCTCTTTAGGGCCTGCCCCAGGGAAAGGCAAAGTTACGCTTACTTGGTTGATTTCTGGCGTAGGAAAAAATTGCTTCTCAAGACTGGGAACAGTGAGCACCCCGCCCACCATGAGCAACACCATGAGGAGATTGGCGGCTATTGGGTTGCGAATAAACCAATACAAAATTCCATCGGTGGCATTTGGGGTCGAAGTCATCTTAGTTTTCCCCCCGGGACGGGTCGGCCACAGTCACCAACATGCCGCTCACTAATACCCCGCTCTGCTCACTTACCACCCGATCTCCAGTGGCTAAGCCCCGTACCCATGCCCGGTCATTAGTGCGCTGTAACACCTGCACCGGCTGACGGCGCAAACGGTCATTTGTGTCAACGCACAACACACTGTTGTCTGCTCGGAGGGCGGCTGCTGGCAATACCACAACATCAAGCTGTGCTCTGCCTGGGATCGCAGCCTGTACGAACATGCCTGGTGTTAACGGCGGTCGACCATCGACACCCCCTGTGTCATCAGTACTCGCATGAAACGGCTGCTCTACCTCTGCAATCGCACGTACAACACGGGATTGCCGGTCTACCACCGCTTCCAGCCGACGAATAACAGCGCGCCATTGCCACTCTTCCTCGCCGAATCGGGCTGTCAAAACAATGGGGTGGGCAAGGGTGGCGTCGGCGTGCATAGACAAACCCACCCCTGTCAATTGCCGATCGGTCAGTGGTAATCGAACTTGAACGACATCAGTGGCATAAATCTCGCCCAAAACAGCCCCCGGTGCCACATATCCACCAACGTCAACTCGCTTGGTCTCCACTCGACCGTCAAAGGGTGCACGCAATGTTGTTCGCTCAAGGGCCAAATTGGCTGCGGCCAGATCGGCTTCTGCAGCCTCAAGTGCGGCTTCGGCGGATGCCATCTGCGGTTCCCGCAGAAACAAGCTATTGGCTTCATCCGTGCCAAGATCTCGCCATTCACGTTTTGCTTGACGGTTTCTACCGCGCTCTTCCGCTAGGCGTTGCTGGGCAGCCGCCACCGACGAACGGGCGCGTGCGATGGCGAATTGGTAATCCGCTTGCTCAATTTGCAGTAAAATATCGCCCACGCTGAAGAACCGGCCGGCTTCAAAGGCTGGGGCTACCGAGGCCACTTTACCCGCAACCTGTGCTACCACATTAATACGCCGCAGAGGCTCTACAGTGCCTTGTGTTGTAATTTCTAACACCTGCGCTGAAGGCTGGGCCACTGTCACTGCCACCACCGGGCGAAGAGGTTCCGCAGGCGCCTCAGGCTGAGGCTTCGGTTTACCTGTCAACAATAACCAAGCAAGCCCCAAACCGACCGCTACCGTCACCAGTGAGATGGCTAATTTTTTCACGCTCGGCCTAACCGACGAGTCGACGTTATTCGATGACCTGGTCACGAGATCTCCACCATTAATCGGCAACAATTACGAGCGAATAACCACCCGCCTCGATCGCGGACACAACGTCGCGCCGGCAAGGCGGGCAAACTACCGCTCAGTCTAGAGGGTGTTTTCTAATTTCTGTTGCCATTATAGCCCTGTAGATGACCGACGCCGCTAAATCAACGCGATGTAAGTGGCATTGGTATCGCAGTGTTAACGCAATCGGATCACGCCTCCGGCAACAGATCGGCGGCCACAACTAACCATTGAGGATAGACATCATGATGGACACAACCGCTGACGCCACAGTAACCGACGCAACACCAGCCGCTGCCGAAGCAGCCGCACCAAAGGTGACTCCAAAGTCTAAAGTACCGGCAAAAAAAGCCGCCGCCAAGAAGGCCCCTGCTAAAAAAGCACCGGCCAAGAAAGCGGCCACCAAGAAGGCCCCTGCTAAGAAAGCAGCCGCCAAGAAAGCAACTGCCAAAAAAGCGCCAGCCAAGCGCAACCTGCGTGACAGCGCAGTTGAAACCGGTCGTAACGCCTTCCGCGCCGGCCTGGGTATTTATGGTAAAGCCTACGATCAACTACTCGATCAATTTGAAGTTCTGCAAAAGCAAGTTGACGATGCACAGGGCAAGCTTGATGAGCGTCGCAAGCAAGCAGAAGACGTTTACCAATCACTGGTTCGTCGCGGTGAACAATTAGAGAGCGATGCTGTCAAAGCATTTGAAGAGCTCGAGCTCGATTCATTGACTGACCGCAGCAAGCTGGAAGAGCAAATGAACAAAGCAAAAGCACGCTTCGAGGAATTGCGCGCCAAGTTGGGCTAAGCCTCAAACCATTCAGGTCCTTTTTCGATTGGGAGCTTCGGCTCCCTTTTTTTCGTCGACGAAACCTGTTCCCATAGGACTTGGCGCCGAAAACCCTATAGCGATCGTTGGCTTCCCCAGAGGCAACAGGGATCTGAGTGACTTTGTGAAAACCGCAGAACGCATCCTCGACACAGCTCGACAATTATTCAATGCCGAGGGAGAACGTAACGTTACCGCGTCAGACATCGCGTTAGAGCTCGATATGAGCCCCGGTAATCTCTACTACCACTTCAAAGGCAAAGACAGCATCCACCTGGCGTTATTCGCCCAGCTTCAACGCAAGCTGGTATCCAGTCTGGGCACCTCCTTAACCGCGCCCGATCTACTTGCGGATAGCGACGAGACACCGCTGCAGCGCAGTTGGCTGCTACTCACCGTTGTATTGGAGCAGATGCTCGACTACCGCTACCTGTACGAGAACCCCAGCGATTTAATGCACCGCTACCCCGAAATTGATCGCGGCTTTCGACGCTTGGTAAAGCTCAAGCGAGCAGCATGCGAAGCTATTGCTTACGCGCTCCTAGAGAGCGAGGGTATCGATCCACGGCAGCATCAACCTGGCAGCCTAGTCGATGCAATGACACTAGCGCTCACCTATTGGCTCTCGTATGACCAGCTCATGCACCCCGGTGATACCAATGAGGTCATTGTGCACCGCGGTGTCTTACAACTGCTCTCTTACTGTGCGCCGTATTTAGGTGGCGAGAGCGCTGCCTTCTATCGGGATTGCGAGCGACTTTACGATCTGATGATCGCGCACTGACACCGCACAACTAGCCGCCATCCAATCGACGACTAACATCATAGGGCCACCAACACAGCGCCGTTGCCCGCCAGCCTGATCTGGCCTATAACAGCCTGCGTAGCAGCTTCATAGAGTTACGACCACACCACTAAAATGAAATGAGGTAACACTGATGACACTAGCCACCGGCGATAAGATTCCCGACTGCACCCTGATGACCATGGGCGAAAATGGCCCAAGCCCCATCACCACCAGCAGCATTTTTGAAGGCAAAAAAGTCGTGTTGTTCGCCGTACCTGGCGCATTTACACCAGGATGTTCAATGACACACCTGCCAGGCTATGTGGTTAACGCCGACGATATCAAAGCGAAAGGTGTCGACACCATTGCTTGCGTATCGGTAAATGATGCGTTTGTTATGGACGCTTGGGGTAAAGCGCAAAACGCTGAACACATTTTGATGCTCGCCGATGGCAACGGCGAGTTCACGCAGAAACTTGGCCTTGAGCTGGATGCCAGCGGTTTTGGGTTGGGCACTCGTTCTCAGCGCTACGCCATGATCGTTGACAACGGTACGGTCACCCACCTGAACGTGGAAGAGGGCCCCGGTGTTGACGTGAGCGCCGCCGAAACCATTATGGCGCTGCTGTAACTGAGCAACAGCTGCTCCTGCTAACTTGGCAGGAGCAGCAACATCAATACTGTAATGATGATGGTTCCCGCCAAATTCATTGCAAAGCCTTCTCTCGCCATCGTTCGAATAGGAATTCGGTCGGTACCAAATACCACCGCGTTGGGTCCCGTAGCCACTGGCAACATAAATGCACAACTGGCACTAAGTGCTGCGGGTACCATCATCAACATGGGGTTTAGACCCGCCGACACCGCCGCCGCCGCCAGAATAGGCATCAACAGTGCGGTGGTGGCCGTATTCGATGTCGCTTCAGTCATAAACGTCACTGCAAGAGCGATAAGGAACAACATCACATAAACGGGTAACTGGGCAAACCCCACCAAAGCATCGCCAGCAATACTCGACAAACCCGATGTCGCAAATGCCTTTGCGAGACAAATACCCCCCGCAAATAACAGCAATACCCCCCAGGGAATTTGAGCGGCCTGCTGCCATGTAATGAGCGGTTCACCCTCTCGGTCTCGCGTAATAAAGAGGGCAATGACAGCAATGAAAGCCACCGATGCATCGTTGGCTGTTGGCATACCAAACCATGTTTTCCACCCCCCGAAAGGTTCACTGCGGGTAATCCAGGCCAATGCCGTTACAGCAAAAATTACTAGCACACGAATTTCTGCGCTGCGCCAGCGGCCAGTATCGGGAAGATCAACCGCAATGCGCCTGGGTAGACGTCGCGTGAGGTAGATCGCAGCAAGGGGCACCATCAACGCGACTACAGGCAACGCCAAGCCCATCCATTGGCTGAAGGCCACCGCATCGCCCGTATACTCTTGATAGACCTGCATAAATATGAGGTTCGGCGTGGTACCAATCGGCGTGCCCAAACCGCCTATAGAGCAGGCCCAAGCCAAACCCAGCAATAGGGGCGCCTGTAATTCATCGCGACGGTCGGTACTGTCTAGGACCGCAATGGCAACCGGCATGAGCATGAGAACCGTGGCAGTGTTGGATATCCACATACTGAGCAAAGCACCCGCTAACATGAATCCAAACACCAAACGGCGCGAACTGTGATTGCCCACCAATCGCACCACACCGAGCGCTAGCCGACGATGCGCACCCGAGGATTCCATACCCCTCGATAGCAAAAAACCGCCCATCAAAAGCAGTATCAACGGTGACCCATAGGCCTCGGCAACATCCCTAGGCTCGAGCACTCCCAACATGGGAAACAGTGCAATGGGCACCAAAGACGTTACGGGAATGGGAATAGGCTCAAATACCCACCACATAATACAGACCACGGCGATAGCAGCGGTGAGCGCGATTGTTTGGTCATGCCCGCTGTAACTACTCAGACCCCAAGCCAGAACGGCCAACGCCAACCCCGGTATTGCGGAATGTCGCGGATCAAGAACACTCGGTATCATTTCTTACCTCAAGTTTTTAACACAGCGCGCTGCTGAGACATGCTGCGAGTGGCGCGGGTTTGTGTACACTTGCCCTATGACAGATTCACACACAACGCTTATCGATGGTTTTGGTCGCACCATAGATTATGTGCGACTGTCCGTCACGGATCGCTGCGATTTCCGCTGCACCTACTGCATGGCAGAAGACATGACGTTTTTGCCACGCGGTGACGTCCTGAGTCTCGAAGAGCTCGCTCGTATTGCCAACGTGTTTGTCTCTTTGGGCGTGCGAAAACTTCGGGTTACCGGTGGCGAACCTCTGGTACGGCGTAACGTCGAAACACTATTAGAAAATCTGGGTAGTTTGGAGTCGCTGCGGGAGCTTGCCATAACAACCAATGGAAGCCAGCTACCCAGCAAAGCCGCAGCGCTTAAATCCGCCGGGGTAACCAGCCTCAACATTAGCCTCGATACCCTGGATGAAAAGAAATTCTCTGCTATCACCCGCACCGGTCGACTCTCGCAGGTACTCGCCGGTATCGATGCCGCAGTAGCCGCGGGCTTCAAGCGTATCCGCTTGAACGCTGTCATATTGGCAGGACAAAACGACGACGAAATACTCGCCCTCACCCAATATGCCCTGACGCTTGGCATCGATATTGCGTTTATCGAGGAGATGCCCCTCGGCCAGGTTAATGCCGCGGGGAAACCTCTGGAATTCGTATCAAGCGATGTCATCTTGTCCCAGTTACAACAGCAATTCCGCTTGCAACCCGTCAGTGCGCCCGCACAAAGTGGTCCAGCTCGATATTGGCAAATCGGTGACAGCACAACTCGCGTAGGTCTTATTTCCCCACACAGCAATAACTTTTGCCACAGCTGTAATCGACTGAGGGTCACCGCGGAGGGTCGTCTGCTGTTGTGTCTCGGGAACGAGCACTCCATCAGTCTGCGCGATAGCTTACGTGCGGGCGCCAGTGACCATGACTTGGCCGCGCAAATACGAACAGCATTGAGCCGTAAACCCGAGAGACACGTATTTGACCAACCCGACGAGCCACAGATCTTGCGCTTTATGAACGCTTCTGGTGGTTAAAAACGAAACAAGCGCACAGCCGATACCGCCACCGGCTTCACCGTCACCAAAATAAGGAATAAATCGTGGTCTGCCACCCCTACCCGCAACTGGACTCTGTGGAAGCTGTTAAGCACAAGTTCGACGCAGCCGGTTATATCTGTACTCAACAAATAGCGACGGTTGTCTATTTAGCCTCGGCATTGAATAAACCCGTGCTCATAGAGGGACCACCGGGTGTTGGCAAGACCGAACTGGCAAAGACCTGTGCCACGGTTGTGGCAAAACCCTTGGTGCGTCTGCAATGTTACGAAGGCTTAGATGAAGCCAAGGCGCTCTACGAGTGGAAATACGGTAAACAACTGCTGTACACACAAATCTTGAAGGAGCGTCTTGGGGAACTACTCGACGGTGCAGACACTTTGCAAGCGTCTCTGGCGCGCCTCCATGCCAGTGGTGATGCGTTTTATGCCCGTGAGTTTCTGGAACCTCGTCCCTTACTAAAAGCATTGGAGCAACCCAATGGTGCGGTATTACTCATCGATGAAATCGACAAGTCTGATGCCGAGTTCGAATCACTTTTACTGGAGGTCCTATCAGATTTTCAGTTATCAATCCCAGAATTAGGGACTGTTGAGGCGCAGTCGAAGCCTCTCGTTTTTTTAACCAGCAACGATACCCGGGAACTCTCAGATGCCCTAAAACGCCGCTGCCTGCATCTGCACATTGACTTTCCCTCTATCGATCTAGAGCGACAAATCCTTGCGCAACGAGTGCCTGAGTTGCAGCAAACGCTCACCGACAAATTGGTACGTTTTGTTCATAGCATCCGTAGTTTCGATTTGAAGAAGGCGCCGGCGGTCTCTGAAACACTGGACTGGGCACGAAGTTTATTGCTTCTTCACGCTACCGACCTCGATGAAAACACCGTGCGTCAAACTTTGAACGTGCTTTTGAAGTACGAAGAGGATATCCAAACAACTGATAGTCAGATCAACGCACTCTTGCGGGCTTTGGAGTCGGCGTGAACGCCAGTATGGGTAGCGATAGGCTACTTAGCTTCGTTCAGTTTTTGCGCGCTCGCGACGTTGCTGTGTCGCCTGCTGACAGCCTAGATGCCATTCATGTGGCAAGCCTCTTAGGCTATGACGATCGCACTCAATTAGCACAAGGGCTTGCTGCAGTGCTGGCCAAATCTCGGCAGGATAAAATCGCCTTCGACCTGGCCTTTGAACAATTCTTCAGTATCGACATCGGTCAAGGTAACCCTGAGGAATCGGCGAGTAATGGCGAACCTATCACGCAAAATAGCGCTGATAATGCTGAAGGTGCACCGGCTAGCGACAGGAGTGACAGCCAGACAACGACGGCACTCGACAGGCTTGCCTCGGAAGACCCGCAAGTCGCTACGCTGTTACAGTCGCCCCTAGTACAGGATTTACGCGGCCGGCAGGAAGCCAATCTTGCCGTTAGTATCGAGCAGGCCGCCGCTGAAGCGGGCTTGGAGAACATGCAGCGCTTCACCCAACGCGGCCAATTTATGCGCGCCATGCTCGATGCTATGGGTGAGCAACCACTGCGACAAATGGCCGCCGGTCTGGAAAAAACAGAACCGGAAGCGTTCGAGGAGATCCAACAAATGCGTGAGCAACTGCGCTCACGAATACGCAATCGCATTGAACGTGGCTACCTACTGCATGCACAAGGTGCCACCGAGCAATTGCTCAATGAGGCTATTGAACAGGTTCGTTTATCGAATGTAAGTCCTTACCAACAAGCACGAATGCGTAAACTCATTGACCGCATGGCACGCAAATTAGCCAGCCGCCACGGTCAGCGTCGACGTAAGACCCGTCGTGGACAGCTGAACATCCCAGCCACGCTACGCACCGCAAATGCTACCGACGGTATTCCTTTCGCACCTCAATGGCGGCAAATCGAACGTCGCAAGCCACAAATCATGGCCATTTGCGACGTCAGTGGTTCGGTGGCCGCCTATGCTAAATTTCTGCTCATGTTCCTCTATGCACTGCAAGATGTATTACCGCGTACTCGAAGCTTTGCTTTCTCAAGTCAGTTAGGTGAGGTGACAGAGTGGTTCGAACAACTACCCATTGATGCTGCCATTAACCAGGTTAATTTGAGCTATGGCGGCGCAACCGACTACGGCCGTGCGTTTCAAGATTTCAGCGAATTAGCCCTAAGGGACGTTAACAGTAGCACCACCGTCATTATTTTGGGGGATGGCCGAAACAATGACTGCAACCCGCGAGTCGACCTATTAGCCCAAATCCAAAACCGCTGTCGGCGTTTACTGTGGCTCAATCCGGAACCACGACGGGCATGGGGGTCGGGCGACTCGGCCATGCCGAGTATCATTAAGCACTGTCACATTGCCACAGAGTGTAATAACCTCAAGCAGTTACAACGAATAGTGGATAAACTACTGGCAGATACCCGTAGTCACTGACACCATCAATCGGACCAATTGCCAATCAGAACCCAGCGGGGTGGCCATGAAATTCAGCGCCCAGCACCGGTCGTCACCAGCGGACCACCGGCATGAATGATGACACCGAGCGTCTGCCACTCACACGCTCGCTCGAAGCAGATGTGCGGTGTGCATACGCGGTGCCTGTTCGACAGGACGTGCTGGGTAAAAAGTCCTTGCGCTCGGCCTTAGCAACGCTGACGGGTACTCAGGATCGACTGTCTGAGGCACTCAATGCTGAAGGCTTCATGCAAGCGAGCGCCGACGATCAACCGGTCCTTGATTGGGTGGACGACACATTCGAGCTATGGGCACAGCGCTATCCCATGGCGCCGACGCTGCAGCATCATCTTGATAGTCTCCGTTCGCTGGCAGCGGCTTTCGCCATTAATGACGAGCGCTTTTTTGTACCCGGCGCCCATGCCCTGCATCGATTACTCGATGCAATCCACAACGGTTTGATTGGCTGGCACGAGGAACTTGGCAAACCGGCGACGAATGCCCTCGCTGGCGTCAAAGAGGCCCTGGAAAGAGCCTGCGACGATTTCCCCAGTGAACCGCAAGTCGATGAAACGCTGGAACGCTTACGTCAGAAAATAGACGGGCACACTGCCCAGTTGAGCCGCTTTGATAGCGTACTGCTGGAGCGTGAGCAGACCACACTCGGCGCCGATATAGCGCGACTGGCGACAGCGGCGATGCTGAACAGCAAACTCGCCCTGCATCAATTACCCGGATCCGTAGCGCGTTTTATTAAATCAGACTGGTTCGAGAGCGGTATGCGAATCGGTGAGCAGTTCGGTGTTGACAGTAACCAGTGGCAGGAATTTGTTAACGCCACACAGCAACTGATTGATGCTGTGCAACCCGTAGAGAGCGACGACCCAGAAAATCAAAAACGGCTTAGCCAAGCCATGAGTAACCTACCCAATACGTTGTCGCGACAATTGCTAAGTCTGCAGCCCGATAACGATGCAGTGGCAGGGGCGATTGGCCTAATTGAGTACGCCTTACTGCGCAATATGCGTGGTGAAGACTTGGGTTTACTTCAAGCAGACCCCATCCACACGCCGGGGTTACCCGAGCACGGCACACCGTCAGACAGTGAACTTGAACGGCTGGGCTTAGTACGAGGCAATTGGTTTGCCATCGACACGCCCGAGGGGACGCAGCGGGTTCGCATGTGCGGTACGTTGGGAAACAACCTTTACCTGCTGTTCATGAACTTCTTGGGCGCCCGAGTTATGCGCAAAAGCTACTCGGAGTTTGCGACGCTATTACGATCGGGTGAAGCCCGAGCTCTGGCGGGTGCCGATACCTTCTGCCGTGCCATGGCAGAGGCAAGCACTCAAAAGCTGACACAGTATCAAGCACAACAAGCGGAAGAGGCCGAGCAAAAAGCGGCGGCACAACGGGAACAAGCCGAGCAACAGCAACACTTGGCCGATACCCTGTCGGGTAAAGCTAATGAGCAAAAGTCTGCAGACTCAGACACCTCTCATGGGGAGCACTCTCAACAGCACTCTCAACAGCACTATCAACAGCACTATCAACAGCACTATCAACAGTCTGACCAACGCCACGACGATGCACCAGCGCCAGAGAATCGAAACACTAACGATGACAGCCACACCGCTCTGTCGAAAACCCAGCAGCATGACGACTGGGTTCCTAGCAAAGATGAGCCCTACAACAGCAACACAGTTGTAAAACTCCAAATACCCATGGGCACGTGGATGGGGTTTCACGACCGCGAGCCTCCAATGATGGCCAAGGTGGCGGTCAGAGATCTCGAGAAGGACAGCTACATCTTCACCAATCGTGAAGGTATTAAGCTCAGGGAATTGACGGTGGCTCAACTGATCGCTTTGATCGACCGAGACATGGTGGACATACTCGAGCGCAAATCGAACTTCCGCGACACGGTGAACCAAATGCGGCGTGATCAAGACCGCTTAAGCGCTAACTAGGTGAAACAACCCAATCACTGATTGTTGATTGTCCACTTCAATAGGCGTGCTATGGATTATCGGTGGTGTTCTCTAAGGACAGGCCACCGCTACCGACGACGTTACCACCAGACAGCTTGAATCGCAGCCGTAAGTTATTCACCGAATCGGCGTTACGAAGGGCCTCTTGCTGGGTAATCGTGCCATTTTGGCACAGAGCAAATAGCGCCTGATCGAAGGTGCACATACCCGCATCATCAGACTTCTCCATCGCCTCTTTGATACCGGCGATATCACCCCTGAGGATCAACTCCCGGATTGTGGGTGTACCCAGCAGCACCTCCATTGCACAGGATCGAGTGCCATCGACATTGGGTACCAATCGCTGGGAAACAAAGGCCTGCAAATTCAACGATAAATCGACCAACAGCTGCGTGCGTTTTTCCTCTGGGAAAAAGTTAATGATGCGGTCAATGGCCTGGTTAGCGTTATTTGCGTGCAAAGTAGAAATGCACAAGTGACCTGTTTCCGCGAAAGACAGTGCGTGTTCCATGGTTTCGCGATCACGAATTTCGCCGATCAAAATGACGTCAGGAGCCTGCCGTAACGCATTCTTCAACGCACTGTGCCAGCTACGAGTATCTACACCCACCTCTCGCTGATTAACAATAGAACGCTTGTGGCGATGCACGAACTCAACGGGGTCTTCTATAGTGACAATGTGGCCAGCGCTGTTACTGTTTCGGTAGTCAATCATTGCCGCCAGTGAAGTCGACTTACCCGAACCCGTTGCACCGACAAACAAGATCAGGCCACGTTTGCGCATAATAAGTTCGGGCAATATCGGCGGCAGCCCCAAATCCTGCCACTTTGGAATATCCATCACGATGTAACGGGCCACTATGCTGACCTCGTTCCGCTGGTTAAATACATTCACTCGAAAACGACCCACGCCCGGCATAGAGACGGCCAGATTCAGCTCAAGCTCTTTGCGGAAAGTCTCTCGCTGGGTGTTATCCATAAGTTCGTCGGCAATCGCAGCAATCTCTCCCGGCGCCAGCACAGTCGCTGCAATGGGGGTCAGCTGACCGTCAAATTTAGCGCATGGTGGTGCACCAGTACTGAGATAGAGATCCGATCCGCCTCGTTTTGCCAGTATTGTTAGCCATTCATGTATGCGCATGTTGTCTCCATAATCCATCTCTGTACTGTACCCCCCAGCAATCCCGGCTTACACTTGGCGCCCGCTAAATTAGATCGGGGAATACAGTCAATCTCCGCTCAGTAAAAACCGATCGACCACGACCTGCAATAGGAGCCCTTGTGAACCGAATGGCTGAAGTACATCGCGAGCTACTCGCGGGGGCAGGAAAGCGCTGGCTAACCGATATTGGTCGGGGTATCGAGAAAGAGGGTCTGCGGGTAGACAGCAACTCGGGCACTCTGGCCCAATCCCCGCATCCGATAGCACTGGGCTCAGCATTAACCCATCCATCTATCACCACCGATTACTCCGAAGCACTGTTAGAGTTCATTACACCGGTCAGTACCTCGATTGAAGACTCCCTAGAAGAACTTCGCGCAATACACCAATTCACAGCGGCCAACCTACAAAATGAGATCATCTGGGGCGCCTCCATGCCCTGTATTGTGGCCGGTGACAAAGGCATTCCCATTGGGCGCTACGGCTCTTCCAATGTAGGCACCATGAAGCGCGTCTATCGCAACGGCCTGGGAGTGCGTTACGGGCGTATGATGCAAGCCATCGCCGGTATCCACTACAACTTTTCAATGCCCGAGTCCTTCTGGCAAGCCAGTTGGGAGCTAGCCGGTAGCGTCGGTACGCTGCAAGACTACAAAACCGATGGTTATCTCGGACTGATACGTAACTTTTTTAGCCGAGCGTGGCTACTTATCTACTTAACGGGTGCGTCGCCCGCTGTGTGCGCCAGCTTTCTGGCGGGTAATAAAGATCATCCACTAGAAACTCTCGATGAGACAGGCAATACCCTGCATCTGCCCTACGCCACATCATTGCGTATGGGTGACTTGGGATACAACAGCAACGCGCAAGCAAGCTTGCAGGTTTGTTACAACAAACTCGACAACTATGTTCGCCTGTTACACCGCGCCATCGTCACGCCCCACCCAGACTACGCTGGCTTTATCGAAACCGATAATGGC
Source organism: Luminiphilus sp. (assembly GCA_965658685.1). Classification (GTDB taxonomy): domain Bacteria; phylum Pseudomonadota; class Gammaproteobacteria; order Pseudomonadales; family Halieaceae; genus Luminiphilus. Next base: position 4,718 of record CBFHTF010000046.1, on the reverse strand, counting down.
GAGCGCGCTCAACTCAACGATAGCCTGTTACAAATCGAAAATGAGTTCTACAGTCCAATTCGGCCAAAACGCGTCACCAAGTCCGGCGAAGCGCCACTGGTGGCTCTGCAACGCGCAGGTATTGAGTACATTGAAGTACGTTGTATCGACATTAATCCATATCTTCCCCTAGGCATTGACGCCGACACCATACGTATCATCGATACCTTCTTGCTCGATTGCTTGTTAACCGATAGCCCACTGTGCGACGAAGCCACCCGCCAGCGGGACAGTGAAAATCTGCGACGCGTGGTTAACAGGGGTAGAGACCCTCAGCTTTGCCTACTGGGTACGAACGGTGAGACGCCGTTCCGACAAATGGCAGATGAGCTACTGCAGAGTATGGCAAACACAGCGAAACTATTAGATACCGCTCACGGTGTCAGCGATTACAGCACTAGCATTGCCAGCGCCCAAAAACGGGTTAACGACCCCGCACACACCCCATCGGGGCGTATTTTGAGCGATTTGTCAGAGCACAAAATACCCTTTTGGCAACTAGGTCTGAATCAGTCGCGGAAATGGCACGAGGCGTTGCTGCAAACACCATTAAGCAGCGAGCATTACGAGACTTTTGTTCAAGCGAGTGATGTATCGCTGCAGCTTCAACATCAATTAGAGCAGGAAGACGCACCTGAGTTTGATGAATACTTAGCAAACTTTTATGCGCAATATGCGACGATCGATGTGTAAAAAAAAACGCGCCAATTGGCGCGTCTTGAGCATCTGTGACTGAGCATATCAGGCCCGGTGGTCTGATGGTTTCCGCCAAACCACGGGGCTAACGCTCAGGGGCTTAGATGTAGAGGCTCAGCCTTCGTCAGACTCTTCGTCGTCAGCGACGACTTTGATTAGCTCCACCTCGAAAACGAGTGTCGAATTAGGGCCAATTGCCTGGCCTGCACCTGCCGGGCCGTAGGCTAAATCGCTGGGTATGTACAACTTGTACTTGGCGCCTTCCGACATTAGCTGCAGCGCTTCAGTCCAGCCAGGAATAACCTGAGTGACGCCGAAGGTGACCGTCTGGTCTCGGCTGTAGCTGCTGTCGAACTCGGTGCCATCGATAAGGGTGCCACGGTAGTGAACTTCAACCGCATCATCAGGGCCCGGGCTAGCGCCTTCACCGGCTTCGATCACTTCGTACTGCAAGCCTGTTTCAGTCACCATCACACCGTCGCGCGCAGCATTCTCCTCGAGAAACGCAGCGCCTGCTTCCGCGTTAGTGTTGGCCACTGCCTCACGTTCAGCGTCGCGCTCAGCTTCCATATTGGCCTGGAATGCTTGCATTTCAGAATTGATTTCTTCGTCAGTCATTTTGGGCTCAACACCCTCAAAGGCATCGCGCATGCCCAATGCATAAGCATCGACATCAAGCTCCATGCCGTCGGCTTGCATGCGCTGACCCATACGTAGCGCAATACCATAGCTGAGTCGCTGCTCTGGCGTATCGAGGGTTACGGCTTCCGTTTCAGTAGCCTGCTGTTGGCAAGCCGACAAGACACCAACAAAAATTGGCGCCAAAAGAAAAGTCGAGGTACGACGAGATAAAAGAGAATGCATGTCAAAATCCATAGTTGGGTTGAGTGGCAAGAACCAGTCGAATGGTACGTTGCTGAACCGCCTAACGCCACCAGCACAATGATTTGAATAGAAATGGCCGAAGTCGGCGGCATCAAATTCCATACCGATACCTTAGACCTTATTAAGTTTTGTCAGTTTCCCGCAATAAGCGCACTATTTCGGTAATTTTATGCTCTGACAAGGACGGCTGGGCACGACTAGCGCCCAAACAAAGGTTGTCATAAAGCGGCGAGTGGTCAGTTGATTGCCCAGATGCGTGTGTATTCGCTTGAGTAAAACCCGCGTCAAATAAATGGCTAAGCTGTTGAATATACAACTCGGCCAATTGTCGCTCAGCACGAAGTTCGAGGTCAGCCAGCAGTGGTCGCAATGTGGTTGCGGTGGGCTGGTCATGCCAGCGCTGACGGGTTGATCGCAGAGGCACAATGACGTCCTCAACCCATGGCGCAACAGCACTCACCATGTGCCGCCATAGCGATGGCTCAAGACGGTGACCCCGACACCCGAGCCAAGCAAGCAGTAGCAGCTCAAGCACCACTAAGCCGTGCTGATTTTGGCACTGTAACAACAAGGTCGAGAGCTCCGAACGGCGCCACTGCAAAAGGGCCCACTGCCAAAACTCATCAACGGGCTGAGGGGTTTTTGGCAGCGCTGCCATCGCTAATCGATTTCCAGTAGCTCAGACACCGCACCGCCCCTGACAAGTAACATCTTTTTTCGGCGATTCAACAACTTAATACGCGCCTCCAGACGACATGCGCTGCTTCTATCGGCGACACATTGATGCCAAAGCAGCGCCACAGGCCGTCGCACCCGCGTGTAACGCGCGCCACCGACCAGCTCACCATTGTGCTGCCGCAAGCGACGCTCCAAATCGGACGTACTGCCGGCGTAGAGACTGCCATCGGCACATTGAACAAGATAGACATACCAGTGCTGGCCACTAATGGATTTTTTGACATTGTCAGGGGTGTTATCATCCGTCATTGTAGCAGTTTACCTAAAACCCGCAGCGTGCCTTGGAGGGCATCAATGAGCGAACAAATTACCCATGTATCCGAGGCCTCTTTTGATCAAGACGTCATCTCAGCTGAGCTTCCTGTACTTGTTGATTTTTGGGCTGAGTGGTGCGGCCCATGCAAAATGATTGCCCCGATTCTCGATGACATTGCCAGCGAGTACGCAGGCCGTTTGAAAGTGTGCAAAGTCGATGTCGATGCCAACCCCGGTGTACCCGAAAAATTTGGTATTCGCGGCATTCCCACCCTCATCATTTTCAAAGATGGCAACGCCGTAGAAACCAAGGTCGGCGCCTTGTCTAAATCGCAATTAGCACAATTCATCGACGGCTGCCTGTAACCGGCCTTGGCTCGGGCTACCAGCCCGAGCTGCTCCCCCTCAGTGTGCAACGATTACATCGTCGTTGTGAACACGTAAAAACACTGGACTCCCCGAAAATCCAATGCTAGCTTTGGCAACGTGAACGGGTATAACCCGCCGCCATCGCTTATTTCCTCCGCAATACCCCTGTTATTCGCTATGTACACGCCCTCGGCACGCGACTAACACTTGGAGTTGCGGCCATAGCGGCCCCATTTGCACTTATCCTCCCGACCCGGGAACCCACACGACTCTTTGATCACTTCGGAACACACCTGTGGAAGAACAAAACAGCTCAGCGAGCAACGACGACACATCAACAACAGCCACGGCCGATATTACGGCGCCTGCAGTGGCAACGGCGGACCCGGAGCAACCCCAAGGGGAGTTGTCGTTAGAATCCAACACCGCAGGTGCGGATACCGCGACAGATTCAGCGTCGATGGCTGAGCAAGCCACTACTCAGCGGACCGCCACTGAACGAACACCTCCCAAGCGGGCCACTCCCAAGCGCGTGGTGGTCGAAGAGGCCTCCACGGCCGAAGCCGCCACTGAAACCACGGAAAAAGCCACCGCAGCCACTGAACAGCAAGATGACAGCGCCGCGCCGCGAACGCTCAAGCTAAATCGAAACGACAGCGGCGACGACAGCACTGATAGCAATACTCAGCAACAGCCCGCCCGCAAAAAAGCTGAGACCAGCAGCGAGTCTCAAGATAGCGCTGAAGAAAATGCTGAAAACGCCGACAACAACAACGGCCGGCGCGGACGCAATCGCAGACAGCGTAACCGGCGCGATCCAAATACCCCCAGCGCCAACCCCATGAGTCTTACCGACTTGAAAAACAAGCCGACCCAAGAGCTCATCGACATGGCTCGGGAAATGGGTCTAGAGAATATGGCGCGCTCGCGCAAACAAGACATCATCTTTGCCTTGCTCAAGCGCCACGCAAAAAGTGGCGAGGATATATGGGGCGATGGGGTCCTAGAGATTCTGCAAGATGGCTTCGGGTTTTTGCGATCTGCCGACAGTTCCTACCTGGCAGGCCCCGACGATATTTATGTAAGCCCCAGCCAGATACGCCGGTTTAACTTACGCACCGGCGACAGCGTCACGGGCATGATTCGTCCGCCAAAGGACTCCGAGCGTTATTTCGCATTGCTCAAGGTTAAAGACGTTAACTTCGAGTCTCCCGAGAGCGCCAAAAACAAAATTCTGTTCGAAAACCTGACGCCTTTATTTCCAAATGAACGTCTGACCCTTGAGAAAGGCAACGGCAGCACTGAGGATCTGACGGGGCGCATTATCGATTTGTGTGCCCCTATCGGCAAAGGACAACGAGGCTTACTGGTGGCGCCGCCCAAAGCGGGCAAGACCATCATGATGCAGAACATCGCTCAGGCTATCATCTCTAACAACCCTGAGTGTTACGTTATCGTACTGCTCATTGATGAACGCCCTGAAGAAGTTACCGAAATGCAACGCTCAGTGGGAGCAAGGGGAGCGGAAGTCGTGGCTTCGACTTTCGACGAGCCTCCAGCACGTCATGTGCAGGTAGCCGACATGGTCATAGAGAAGGCTAAGCGCCTGGTAGAGCACAAGCGCGATGTAGTCATTTTGCTAGACTCCATTACACGTTTGGCGCGCGCCTTCAATACTGTGGTGCCAAGTTCAGGCAAGGTGCTGACTGGTGGCGTCGATGCCCATGCACTAGAGC
>CBFHTF010000045.1:0-18825 GCA_965658685.1 Luminiphilus sp. | reverse complement strand
CCTTCGATGGTGTTGGAAAAGACGATATTGTGCTTGATGCAGCACCTACGTATCGCCCTATTTTAGAGGGCTAGTGTCTGTTGAGACGATGGGACGTTGCTGAAAGTGATGGTGCCCAGAGACGGAATCGAACCGCCGACACGGGGATTTTCAATCCCCTGCTCTACCAACTGAGCTATCTGGGCCAAGACATGAAGGCCGCGTATTAGACCTGTTGAGAAGGTTTGCGTCAAGCGCTGGGACGGTTTTATCCCTTGCATTAGCGCAGAGGCATCCGGTGATATGCTGTGCCACATGAATCATCCCCGGAGCAGTTATGTTGTTTGGTGGTTATCGTCGTGCTCGCTCGGTGCTTATGGCCTTGTCTATTGTTAGCTTACGGTTACGCGGGTTTGCCGTAGGGCATTTTTGCGCACTGCTGCTGCTTGGGCTGTCGGCTCCGGTGATGGCGGCTGACTGGCAGTCGGTAAATACCCTGCTTGAGCAGCGCTGTGTGATGTGCCACAGCGGTGATACCGCACCGCTGGGTCTACAGTTAGGCGATTATGAATCGTTGATGCGCGGCTCGGTAAATGGCCCGGTGATTATTCCAAATGGCGCAGATAGCAGCCCACTACTGCAACGGATTTCTGGCGCCGCGCAACCGCGAATGCCGTTGGCGGGTCCTCCCCTTGAGACTTCAGATATCGAACTTATCGGCGAGTGGATTGCCAATGGTGCCGCCGGTCCTGATGAGGCTAGTGAGCAGGCAGTGGCTGCACCCCAAGACCCCTACGCTGATGGCATTGTGCTTTACGATGAGGTGGTCGGAATTTTTGGCCGCCACTGTGTCCTGTGTCATGGCAATGGCGGCAAGTACCCATCACCCCCCGAGGGACTTCGGCTAGATGATTACAACGCAGTATTAAGCGGCGGTGAGCGTGTCGTCGTGCTGCCAGGCAATGCGGCGGGCTCCGAAATTGTTCGCAGAATAAAAGGTCTCGCACAGCCGCGGATGCCCTTTAATGGTCCGCCTTGGTTGACTGACGACGAGATTGCCTTGATTACCGCATGGATTGATGGCGGTGCGCGGTCAGCAGCGGGCACTGCCGCATCGATGCCAGTGGGTGGCTCGGTACGTCTGCGCGGTCGTTTGACGGCGGTTAACGCGGTCGATGGCGCTGAGTTTGTGGTTACGCCCGCTACACGGATAAAAGATATGCCGCCTATTGGCGGCAGGGTAGAGCTTCGCGGTTATATCGATGCCAGTGGCCACATTGTGGCTGAGCGACTGAAGACTCGTTAGGCTGTTACTGCACTACCGTCATCAGTACCCGACGTTTCAACTTCTGCCGCTTCACTCTCGCTTCTGTGGTCAGAGGCCAGTACCGCATAAATAGCGGGTAGTAGTACCAGCGTGAAGAAGGTACCAATAAGCATGCCTACCACCAGAATAAAACCAATACTGTTACGCGCCTCTGCACCAGCACCGGTTACCAGGACCAATGGGAAGTGGCCTAATACGGTAGCGCCCGTCGTCATTAGTACCGGACGCAGGCGGCTGGCAGATGCCGATCGGATGGCGTCGAGTTTTGATAGCCCATCACGCTGTGCTTGATTGGCAAACTCCACAATAAGAATAGCGTTCTTGGTGACTAGCCCCGCCAATGTGATTAACCCTACCTGGGAATAAATGTTAATGGTGGTAAGGCCAGTGAAGGTGATTACGAGGGCAGAGAACAAGGCCAAAGGGATGGAGCCCAGCAGAATAATGAGCGGATCGCGAAAACTATTAAACTGAATGGCCAATACAAAAAATACCAGTGCCATCGCGATCGCCAGCACTCCCAATAAGGTATTACCCTCGCTACGAATCTCCCGAGATTCACCGGTATAATCGAGCACGTAATAGCTGGGCAGCAGCTCTTTGGCCTTCTGTTCGATAAACGCTAAACCTTGCTCTTTCGTAGTACCCGGTATCACACCCCCGAAAATTTTAAAGGCATTTTTTTGTTGAAAGCGGGTCAGTGCTCGAGGCGCTGTGATGCGCTCTAGGCTGGCTACCGACCCCAGGGGTATGAGGTCTCCAGTTGGGGTTCTAATGGGTAAGTCGAGCATTGCGTCAAGACTGTTGCGTTCATCCCGACCTATCTTTGGTATGACGCGATAAGCCCTTCCACGATCATCGTAGCGGGTGATATAGGCCTCTGTGTTTAACAGCGCTATTTGGTTAGAAAGGTCGCCCAACGACATCCCCAAATCCGCTAAGCGCTGCTTATCGATATTGATACGTCCCTGAACCAGATCAACCCGTAAATCGGTATCGGCAAACATGAACAAACCCGATTCCTCAGCGGCAGCCACAAGGGCTTTCGCATAGGGCAGCATGGTTGCCGCATCGTCCGAGCTATTAACCACTGCCTCAACGTCAAATTGCCCCGCGCTGGGTAGGCTAGAGTCATTGATGGCGAAGACACTCAATCCGGGGATTTCTTTCAGCGCGCCATACAGCTCGAATATGCGGTCTTGCAGGCGCCAATCGCGCTCGTTAGGTGGCGTAAAGTCTTGGCCGCCATAGCTGCCGGAGGGCAGAATGACGTGCCACATGTCACGCGCTCCCTCAAATCTCGATAGGGTATTGACCACTTCATCCATGCTTTCGTGGGTGTCATCAATGGCCGATTCAGGTGCCGCATCGGAGACAACGGTGATACCACTTTGATCTTCTGCTGGCGCCAGTTCTTTGAGTGAGAATAGGTAGAGTGGTGCCGTTAATAGGGCGAAAAAAAAGCCCGCCGTGATTAACTGCCAACGATAGTGCAAGGAGAAATCGACGACCCTTGAATAGATGCTGGCGGTATGATCAAAGCGTTTATTAACCCACCGTGTTGTGGTCGTCTCATGTCCTTTATCGGGGCATACCCAAGCACTCATGATAGGCGATAAGGTGATGGCAACAACGCCCGATATCAACACCGCAATCGCCAGGGTAAAGGCGAACTCGCGGAATAAGACGCCGGTCAAGCCGCTAAGAATACCGATAGGCGCATACACCACAGCAAGCGTTACTGTCATTGCGATGATGGGTGATAGTAATCGTCGTGAGGAAGCCAGCGCAGCCCCGTATCGACTTTTGCCCTCCCGCAGATTTTTAGCAACGTTCTCCACTACTACGATGGCGTCATCAACAACAAGCCCGACCGATAACACAATGGCCAAAATAGTGAGCAGATTCAGGGAAAAACCCATCAACGACATGGCGGCAATGGCGCCAAGTAGGGAGATAGGAATAGTGAGCAGGGGCACCGCAGCGGTGCGTAACGATCCCATGAGCGCTACCACCACGAACCCCACCAAGATGATGGTTTCAACCAAGGTGATGAAAATCTCGCGTAGCGCCTCGCGCATGTAGGTGGTGACATCGTAGGCAATGAAGAAATCGAGTCGTTCCGGCAGGGTCTGGTTGATCGCTGCCACCTCGGCATATAACGCATCCGCCACAGCGATCTCATTGGCCCCCGGTGCCGGATAAATACCGATGAAAACAACATCGGTAAGGCTGTAACGTGTGAGTCGGTTAGTGTCTTCGGCCCCAGCTGCCACTTGCGCGACATCGCCCAATCGAATATCTACACCGTCGGCGTTCTTGAGCACAATGTCCGCAAAATCCTCGGGCCTGCGCGCCTCGGTGTTGGCCACCAAATCAATCTGTTGCGTGGCATTTTGTGCTTTACCAAGCGTACTGATGACGTTATTTTGCCGAAGGGCTGCTTGAATTTCGTTGGCGCTCACGTCTAATGCGGCCATGCGACTCGTATCCAGCCATATGCGCATAGCGGGTCGAATCCCAGAGTTAATAGCGTTTTGTACATTAGGGATCGATGTAAGGCGGGGCAGGATATCTCGCTGCATGAGATCAGTGATGCTTGCGCGCGTTTCTCCCTCGGGTATCGACAGGGCTAGATAAAAACTGGCGTAGGGGCTGTCTGCCCGAATCACACTGATGGATGGATCTTCGGCACCATCGGGTAATTCGTAACGAATTTGGCTCAAGCGCGTGTTGAGTTCGGCGAGCGCATCGGTGCTGTCTTCGTTCAGCGCCAGCCAGACTTTCACCACACTGCTGCCACTGGTGGTGGTTGATTCAACATAATCCACCCCAGGTACGCTGGCCGCTACTCGCTCGATTGGTTCTGAGATGAACCCGCGCACGGTCTCGGCACTGGCGCCGGGGTAGACCGTAACAATTTCAAGGGAAGAGCTTTGAATCACCGGAAACTGAATAACGGGTAGATTCAGTGCTGCGCGAGTGCCCACCAGCAGGAACACCAGCGATAGCACGACAGCTACGACAGGCCGTTTGACAAAGATATCACTCCAACGCGGTTGGCTCTCTGGTTGCGCGATCATCCTCGAGGTGCCTCCTCGACTACCTTAGCTAGGCTGCCATCGCTGAGTTTGAATGCGCCTTCGATAGCCACCATTGTGCCTGGTCGCAGGCTGCCCGGCGTTGCGGCTTCAACAAAGGCGAAACCATCGTCTTCTGCCATTAACGATACGCGCTCCAACTGGGCTCGGTAGGGCACAAATGCATCCTCACCGGCGTCGTTTAATACAAACACATGTGGGCCCTCGATATCCCAGCGCACGGCGTGACTTGGTATTTTGAAAGCGAGTTTGGGCTGGCGTGTGCGTACCTCAACGAGCACTAATTCACCGTGGCGAAGTCGACCATCGCTGATGGACGCACGCACATCGAAAGCGCGTAAGCCACTGCCGAAAGCATCTGCTACGGCAATAATACTGGCCTCGCCAATAAGCTCATTGTCGAGTGACAACAGTCTAACGACATCGCCGATAGCCACACGTGCAACCCCTTGCGGAACTTTGAAATCCACCCAGCGTTCAATAGAGGTGTCGGTGAGGGTGGTAATGACTTCGCCTGCACGCATTAGGTCTCCGACGTTGACCCCATAAATGCCCAGGCGTCCGCTAAACGGCGCGCGCACCGTCAAACGGCTCAGTTGTGCGGCGTTGGCCGCAAGTTGTGCTCGTACGGCTTTATTGCGCGATAGCAGTGTGTCGAGTTGATCTTGGGAGGCCAAAGATTGGGATTTTAGCCGCTTAACCCGTTCAATCTGCAGCGTAATAAGCTCAAGGTCTGCGGTCAGCGCCTCTGCTTGTGCCTTCAAGTCCTCGTCGAATAGCCGAAAAATCACATCGCCTTTTTCGACCACAGCGCCGGGAGCTACTGGCAGTTCAACCACTCGTCCTGTGGCTTCCGCAGCTACCTCAATGAACTGGGGTGCCCGCACTGTACCGGTCAGTTTCCGAACCGGTGTCCATACAGCCTGCGAAAGCTTACCGGCGGTGATTGCGGAGTAGGGGGGTGGGAAACTCTCTGCCATTGCCATTGCATCTGTAATTTGCTGGTATTTGATGGCAGCGAGGCCGGAGGTCACGCCTAGACATACCAATGCAGTGAGAAGCCAGGGAATAACGCGCATGGGTGGGATTCCGCAGTTATAGGGGGGTTAGGGGCGCGACTAACGCTTTAGTGGGTTTTTGTACCATTTGGGCAACAGTGCTGTTTAGCTTGAGGGCGGTACATATCCCTCGGCCTGATCATGATCTTCACCTGCGAGGAATTTGGTCATTTGCTCTTGCAGGTAGGCTCGCGCCTCTGGATCCATCAGACTCAGGTGTTTTTCGTTAATCAACATCGTTTGCTGGGATTGCCACTCCTGCCACGCCTTCTTCGACACATGCTCGAAGATGTCCTGCCCTTTAGGTCCTGGCAGTGGCGGTCGTTCAAGGCCCTCGAGTTGTTCCTGGAATCGGCGGCAAAAAACGGTGCGGCTCATGACATCTCCTCGTTGTTGCTAGATTTGGGTCTGCCCTGGTGGTGGCGACTGTCAGACCATTGGCTGAGTAATTTAAGGACCGGTGCGGGCAAGCCCAACTCAGTACCGCGGTGGGACTGATACCAGTGATACTGATGCTCGGCAACGGTGTTAATGGCTGTCCCTACGCTTACGGCTATGGGCTGGATGTCTAGGTGAAAGTGGGAAAATGTGTGCCGCAGCCCCGGCAAGTCGATAACGGTTGTTGGCACGATGCCCAGTGTTTGCTGACACCAATTGGCGATATCTTGGCGATCGCCAATTTCGGGGAAGCTCCATAGGCCACCCCAGATACCATTGGATGGTCGGCGCTCCAGCATCACCTCGCCATCCTCATTGTAAACCAATAATACAAGGGCATTGCGAACGGGTAGAGTGCGTTTGGGTTTTTTGCCAGGAAAAGACAGCATGTCGCCCGCACTGAAGCCCTCGCAGCTACCAGATAGGGGGCAGCGGCCGCATTGTGGGTGACCTCTGGTGCATAGGGTAGCGCCTAAATCCATCATTGCTTGGGTGTAATCAGCAACCCTATTGTGGGGCGTATAAGCCTCCGCTAGCTGCCATAAGCGGTTGAGGGTCTCAGATTTTCCCGGCCAGCCTGGCACTCGATGGTGGCGTGAAAGCACTCGTTTAACATTGCCATCTAGGATGGGCGCTCGGATGCCCATAGCGATACTGGCAATGGCCCCCGCCGTCGAACGGCCAATCCCAGGTAACGCTTCTAGCGCCGTTACGGATTCGGGTAATTCCCCCCCGTGTTGTTCAACGATCGCTATGGCACTACGTCGTAGATTGCGGGCGCGGCTGTAGTAACCAAGGCCAGTCCACAGATGCAACACCTGATCCTCGCTGGCGTTGGCAAGTGCTGTGACAGAGGGGAATGCCGCCATAAAGCGCTCGAAATAGGGTATGACGGTGCTTACTTGGGTTTGTTGCAGCATGATTTCCGACACCCAGACCCGGTAGGGATTAATGTCTTGCTGCCAGGGCAGGTGTTTTCTGCCCCAATGGTCAAACCAATCGAGCACGCGCTCGGCAAAATAGCCGGTCTCGGTGTTACTTTGGACGGTTGTGGTCTTCAAGTGAACTGGCGCCGCTCTTTCGATACAATGCGCGCCAATTGTACCTCGCCCCGTTAATTGTCGCCCGGTTTACACGCTAAGCTCGGCGCCTGCAGGAGTTACACCATGACTCAGCCCATCGAACCTCGCTCAGGGAGCGCTCGCAGCGCGGTTGTGAAGCGCGACACCCTAGAGACTCAAATTGAGGTCGCTCTATGTCTTGATGGCCATGGCCAGGTTGAATTCGATACTGGCGTGCCTTTTCTGGAGCACATGCTCGATCAAATCGCTCGTCACGGCATGATGGACATAAAGGTCCATGCCAAGGGCGACTTGCACATCGACGCACATCACACGGTGGAGGATATCGGTATCACACTTGGTCAGGCTTTTGCGCAGGCGGTGGGCGATAAAAAAGGCTTGGTGCGCTACGGACACGCCTACGTGCCCCTTGATGAGGCGCTATCGCGGGTTGTCGTTGATTTCTCAGGGAGACCCGGGCTCAGTTACCACGTGCCATTTACGCGAGCGGCAATTGGTGGTTTCGATGTTGATCTGTTTCTGGAGTTCTTTCAGGGGTTTGTAAATCACGCCAATGTCACCTTGCATATCGATAACCTGCGAGGCCACAACTCCCATCACCAGGCCGAGACTGTGTTTAAGGCATTTGGGCGGGCGTTGCGCATGGCGCTAACCATCGACCCTGCTATGGCGGGCATTACACCCTCTACCAAGGGTGTGCTCTGAGCCCATGGCAGCGAGTGTTGCAGTTATCGACTATGGCATGGGGAATTTGCACTCTGTGGCTAGTGCGCTCGAGCACGCTGGTGCCGGTGAAGTGGTGGTGAGCCACGATCCCAAGGCCATTGCCAGAGCTGATCACGTGGTATTCCCCGGGGTTGGTGGTATTCGTGATTGTATGGCGGAAATCCGACGTTTGGGCTGTGACCAATTGCTTACCGATGCACTAGCCGATGGCGGTAAACCCGTGCTCGCTATCTGTGTGGGTATGCAGGCACTCATGGATAGTTCAGAGGAAAACGGCGGTGTTGAGACCTTGGGCATCATTCCGGGTCGGGTTCGTTTCTTTGGGCACGACCATCGCACGGAATGTGGCCAGCGTTTAAAAGTGCCGCACATGGGTTGGAATGAAGTTACACAATGTCGTGAGCATCCCCTGTGGGCTGGCATAGATAATGATTCACGTTTTTACTTTGTACATAGCTACTATGTAGCGCCCAATGAACCTGCCGTTAATGCGGCCACCTTCAACTACGGCGTTATCGGCACTGCTGCTATCGCTCAAGACAACCTGTTTGCGGTGCAATTTCACCCCGAGAAAAGCCATACCGCAGGCCTTCGTCTGTTGTCGAACTTTTTAAATTGGAATGGAACATGCTGATTATCCCGGCAATAGATCTTAAAGACGGACAATGTGTACGGTTACGACAGGGACTCATGGATGACAGTACGGTTTTTTCCGATGATCCAGTGGCCACTGCCAAGCGTTGGGCTTCGGAGGGCGCTCGTCGTCTGCACCTCGTCGACTTAAATGGCGCATTTGAGGGAGAGCCGGTGAATGCGGGTGCCGTCGAGGCCATTGCCAGAGCATTGCCCGACCTGCCCATTCAAATTGGCGGCGGTATCCGAGACTTGAATACTATTGAGCGCTATTTAGCCGCGGGCGTTAGCTACGTCATTATCGGTACCCAGGCAGTGAAGGAGCCCGCTTTTGTGCGAGTGGCCTGTCGAGAGTTTCCCGACCGCGTCATTGTGGGGATCGATGCTAAAGAGGGTTTGGTGGCAACTGATGGCTGGGCTGAGGTCTCTGATCAACGGGCTACTGAGCTGGCATCACGTTTTGAGGAGGCCGGTGTGAGCGCCATTATTTATACGGATATTGCTCGCGATGGCATGATGAGTGGTGTCAATGTAGAGGCTACTGTAGAGATGGCTAAAGCCTCTACAGTGCCGGTTATCGCGTCGGGTGGTGTCACTCACCTTGATGATATTCGTAAGCTCATGCACTACAGCCGCGAAGGTATCGCAGGCGCCATCACAGGCCGTGCTATTTACGAGGGCGCCATTGATTTTGCCGAGGCGCAGTCTCTGGTCGATAACTTCATGCGGGTCGGCTAATGGGTTTGGCCAAACGGATTATTCCTTGCCTCGATGTCGACCGCGGTAGAGTCGTTAAGGGCGTCAATTTTGTCGGTATTCGCGACGCTGGTGATCCGGTAGAAATTGCCCGTCGTTACAACGAGCAGGGTGCCGACGAAATTACTTTTTTGGATATTACTGCCAGCCATGAACAGCGCGATACCACGGTGCACACCGTTGAGCAGATGGCTCGGGAGGTGTTTATACCCCTGACTGTCGGTGGGGGTATTCGCGGAGTGTCGGATATTCGGACCCTATTAAATGCGGGCGCCGATAAGGTCAGCATTAACACCGCGGCCATCCATAACCCCGAGCTAGTGGCAGAGGCAGCGGCGCGCTTTGGCTCCCAGTGCATCGTGGTGGCCATGGACGTGAAGCGCGTGGTCAATGAGGGTGCCAATGAAAGTACCGATGCTCCGCGCTATGAATTGTTTACCCATGGCGGGCGTAAGCCCACGGGCATCGAGGCAGTATCATGGGCACAGCGTATGGCAGAGCTAGGTGCAGGTGAGATTCTGCTGACCAGCATGGATCGCGATGGCACCCGCGACGGTTTTGAACTGACTATCACTCGCGCAATCTCTGATGCAGTTGATATCCCAATTATTGCATCGGGTGGGGTTGGCACTTTACAGCACCTTGTCGATGGCGTTACTCAAGGCGGTGCCGATGCGGTGCTCGCCGCCAGTATTTTCCATTTCGGTGATTACACCATACCTGAGGCCAAGCGTTATCTTGCGCAGCACGGCGTAGAAGTTCGCCTCTGACCCATCGATGATTGCGCTACTCTGCGGCGCTTAACCTCACTTGGTATCGGTATCGGTATCGGTATCGGTATCGGTATCGGTATCGGTATCGGCGTCAGGCTTTGGGCTAATCGTGCCGTCAGGCTGGGCTGATACATCTGCACCAATACCGCTTCCGCCTTGACGCGTAGCCAGTAAATTGATGCCTCGCAGCAAAGTCAGTGCCTCATAGAGCTGGTTATCGTTTTCTCGAAGGTCCGCAAGGGTGTCACTTTCAGGGCTGAAATCCTGCTCACTACTGTCGTCTGCAGCATCTAGGCGGCCGTTTAAGTCCGCCTCGCTAATGCGCTGTCCTTCCATGCTAGTGACTTTTGCTCGCTCAACCACGATATCCGGTACGATGCCCTCTGCCTGAATAGAGCGCCCATTAGGTGTGAAATAACGGGCAGTCGTCAGTTTCACCGCTCTATTTTCCGACACCGGCAACACGGTTTGTACTGAGCCTTTACCAAAGCTTCGAGTGCCCATAACAACGGCGCGGCCTCGATCTTGTAGTGCACCAGCCACAATCTCTGAGGCACTGGCGGAGCCACTGTTGATTAACACAACGACAGGGGCTCCATTGAGTGTGTCACCAGGCTCGGCGTTGTAGGTTTCGCCAGCACTCGGGTGGCGCCCTTCGGTGTAAACCACCAAGCCACCGTCGAGGAATAAATCGGCAACATCGACACTAGCTCCCAAAACGCCGCCAGGGTTGTTGCGCAAGTCGATGACTAGGCCTTTAAGCTCGCCATCTTGCGCCAGATCATTAAGCGCATCGCGACTTTCATCACCTGTATGCCTCTGGAACTGGGCAATGCGTAGGTAGCCTAAACCCGGCGACAGCTGCCGAGATCGGACACTGCCGACCTTGATGGTATCGCGTACCACCGATACATCGAAGGGCTCGGGATTGCCAGGTCGCCCAATTTGCAGTTTGATACTACTGCCAATGGGTCCACGCATAAGCTCGACTGCGTCATTGATACTCATGCCCTTTACGGGTTCATCGTCGAGCTTAAGAATAATGTCTCCGGCCTCTAGACCCGCCTCTACAGCGGGGGAGCCATCGATCGGTGCGATTATCTCGATGTAACTGCCGCGACGACCAATTTCGATGCCCAGGCCCGAGAATTCACCTTCCGTGGAATCTTGAAGATCACTGTAATCCTCTTTCGTGAGATACACAGAATGGGGATCAAGACCCTCCAGCATTCCACGCACCGCGTATTCGAAGAGGGTGCTGTCATCGACTTCTTCGACATAGCCCGAGCGAATTTGATGAAACACGTCGGCAAAAATTTGTAACTCCTCAAGTGACAGCTCGCCTTGGTTTGAGGGTGCATCGGTCGTTTGAGGTGTGCTGGCATTCTCGTCATTGGCAGCAGCCAGTAGGGCGGTGCCGCCAAGCACGAGAATTGCAAGCAGTCTTGCCAAGGGAGTTCGCATTCAAAACCTCGTTAACTGGCGTGTTTAATACCGGTTGTTTAAATCAATTTACCCCAATGCTCCGGGTATGAGCGGGTGTTCCTATATGTTAACCGATTGCAGCAGACTATCGCTTTAGCCATGGGCCCGGATCGATGGGCTTACCTTGATGGCGAATTTCAAAATAAACCCCCGGAGCAGTGTTGCCTCCGCTTGCGCCGACGGTGGCAATCACCGTGCCTGGGGTGACCCAATCGCCAATTTCCTTACGCAGGCTACGGTTATGCCCGTAAAGGCTCAAATAACCCTCACCATGATCAATGATCAGCAGTAGCCCTTGACCTCGTAACCAGTCCGCGTAGACCACGCGACCGTGATGTATGGCCAGTACGTCACTTCCCTCTCGGGCGGGCAGCATCCAGCCTTGCCAGCGCATATTGGCGCGGTTTCGGATGTCCCCAAATTTATGGCTTGGACGCGCTGTCACTGGCAGGCGCATCTGCCCTTTGGCGGCGGTGAAGGGCTTGTAGTCTGTTGGTGTGTCCAGCTCTGCTAGGGTCTTGCGCAATTCTTCCAGTAATTGGCCGAGCCTCTCTGAGTCTTGCTGCAATTGACGCACACGGGCGCCATCTGTCTGCAGTGCTGACTCGATCTGTGCCAGTGTTTCTTTGCGCTCCTGCTGCAGCACGGCAGCGCGACCGCGATCTCGCTCCAGAGCGGCCCTCCGCTCACTGAGGCGCCGCTGAGCAGCTTTGGTAGCCTGGGTATTTGTCTCTACTTCTTCAAGCAGTTGTAAAAATTCATCGATACGACTAGCGCGTTGGTGCAGCAGTCGTTTGTAAAATGACAAATTCCGCGCTAGACGATCGGGGGACTGGTCGCCAAATAGAATTCTGGCACTACCACCCTGGTTGAGTCCCCACAGCTGACGTAGTTCCGACAATAAACTTTCGCGCTGCGCCAACATTTGCCCATTGAGCTCATTGGCTTCAATTGCCAGATCATCTAATTGCTTGAGTTCGGTCTGAATGGCTGCGCGCACGGTGATGAGCGCATTATCAATGTCATTGATCTCGCGCTCAGTCTCCCGAAGCTGGGTCTGCAAGCTGTCTCGCTGTCCCCGATTTCGCTCAAGTCGTTGCTGCACCAACGCTATTTGCTTGCGCAGTTCTTGAAGCTTGGCTTTTGTTGCCTCTTCCTTGGAGGTGCTTTGTGAAACAGCCACTGTCGAAAGCAGCAGCGAACACAAACCGATGCAGGCGGCCACCCGCCATCGGCTTAGGGTCATCACGCTTAAATGTCGCTCTCGAATAGACTCACACCCGTCATAGCGGTTGGCTTCTCAAGGTTCATCAGTGTCAGAAGCGATGGCGCAACGTCAGCCAAGATGCCGCCCTGTTGCTTGAGTTGCCTTTCGTCATGACCGACGTACACCAGGGGCACGGGTTCGGTGGTGTGCTGGGTATGAGGTTGTTTACTGATGTAGTCGATCATTTGTTCGCAGTTACCGTGGTCGGCGGTGATCAATGCTTGGCCATTTTTATTGAGCAGCGCCTGCTCGAGTCGGCCCAGACAGAGGTCTAGGGTTTCAACCGCTTTAACGGCAGCGTCGTACACGCCTGTGTGGCCTACCATATCGCCATTGGCGTAGTTGACTACGATGAGGTGATAGAGATCGTGCTCAATAGCCTCGATGACCTTGTCGGTAACTTCATGTGCACTCATCTCCGGTTGAAGGTCATAGGTTGCTACATCGGGTGAGGGCACTAGGTGCCGACTTTCACCCTCAAAGGTTTGCTCCCGGCCACCACTGAAAAAGAAAGTGACATGGGCATACTTTTCGGTTTCGGCTATCCGCAGTTGGCGTAAACCGTTACTGGCTACTATCTCCCCGAGACTGTCCGACAGGTTATCTGGGGGAAACGCTACTGGGCAGTTGAGTTCGCCGCTGTATTGGGTGGTACAAACGAGGTGACAGGCGGGTTGGCGGCTGCGCTTAAAGTTTTGGAAATCCGCGGTAGTTAGTGCACTCACCAACTGCCTCGCGCGATCAGCTCTGAAGTTCATAACCAGTACAGCATCACCATCGTCGATGGTGACAGGTTCGCCGATGCGCGTGGGCGCAACAAATTCATCGGATTCATCGCGCTGGTATGCCTGTTGCAGAGCGTCGAGAGCACAATCGTTGTGGCAGTCACTTTCGCCATCGACCAGAAGACGATAGCTCCGTTCGATACGGTCCCAGCGGTTGTCACGATCCATGGCCCAGTAGCGGCCGTGGAGGCTGGCAATACGCCCAACGCCTAGAGTTTCAAAGACCGACAGCGCGGCTTCAATGGATCCTTGAGCACTTCGTGGTGGTGTGTCGCGACCATCGAGAAAGCCGTGAAGATACAATTTTTTTGCACCGCGCTCGGCGGCTAAGCGCAGAGCTGCAAAAAGATGTTGCTCGTGACTATGTACCCCGCCCTGGGATAACAGACCCATCACATGCACCGCTTTGTCATTGGCGACAGCCTCATCGATAGCGTCGCAGTAGGCGTGATTATGGACAAATGAGCCATCGGCAATGGCCTTGTCGATGCGGGTAATTGACTGATAAACAACGCGCCCGGCACCCAGAGACATGTGCCCGACTTCGGAGTTGCCCATTTGTCCCTCAGGTAACCCAACATCCAGTCCTGAGCCCGAAATCAATGTGTGGGGCGCTTGGGACCAGAGTCGATCCCAGTTCGGGGTTTTGGCGTTGACAATGGCGTTGTCGCGGCTCTCAGCTCGGTGGCCGAAGCCATCTAGGATAACGAGTACAGTGGTGCGATGCTGTTCAGTAGACATTGGCTCTCTAGGGGCTGGCGGACGTTCCTGTGTAGTGTAACGGGTATAGGATTTAAGGACACTCGCTGCGTTACAAAGGTGGAGCCATAAAAGTCAAACAGCTATACTGCCGCCCCTTGAATGACAGGGCTTGCGCCCCAATCTCTATTCCCCACGCACCGACCGAGAGACGCCCGTGCAACTTGATTTGTTATTAGCTTTCATCGCCGAGCAATGGCTTTTGGTGGCTGCATTATTAACCACTCTGTCGATGTTGTTTTTGCATGAGTCCCGCAAAGCAGGACCCGCCGCCAGTCCACAGCAGGCCATTAACTTAGTGAATAGCGAAGCTGGTGTGTTTCTCGATATCCGCGACGGTAAAGAGTTTAAAAAAGGCCACATCGCCGACGCATTGCACATCCCACTGGCGTCCTTGGCCAGTCGCATGGGGGAGCTCGATAAACACAAAGACAAGCCTGTCATTGTCGTTTGTAAGCTCGGCCAGTCCGCGGGGGGGGCGACCAAGCAGTTACGTGCCGCAGGGTTTTCACGTGCCCAGAAAATGGCAGGTGGTATGACCGAGTGGCAAGCCATGAAGTTACCCGTGGTGTCCGAATGACAGCTGCAGTGGTCATTTACACCACTCGGTGGTGTCCCTTTTGTGTTAGAGCCAAACATTTGCTCCAGCAGAAACAAGTGCCATTTGAAGAGATTTCGGTGGGCGGTGACCGGGAATTACGCGCTCAAATGGCGCAACGAGCGGGCCGCACAAGCGTGCCCCAAATATGGATTGATGATGAACATATTGGGGGTTGCGACGAGCTCTACGCCCTCGAACGCCGGGGTGCGCTCGATAAACTATTGCACACTTCGAACTGACCTTAACCCCTAGCCCCAACCTCTCAGGAGAATTGCCATGGCTGATGAACAGGCCGCAGCACAGGACCAAGCACCCCAGCAACAATTTACCTTGCAGCGTATTTACACAAAAGATATCTCATTTGAATCGCCGGCGACTCCGCAGGTTTTTCGTCAATCTTGGCAGCCTGCCATCAATGTTGACCTGAATACCAAGAGCGCACGGGTAGACGAGCAGGGTAATCACGAAGTGGTGTTGACCCTCACCGTCACCGCGAAGCTCGGCGATGACACGGCTTTCTTGGTGGAAGTACAGCAGGCAGGTATTTTCTACGTCTCTGCCATTGAAGGCGAACAGCTGCGACAAGTATTGGCCACACTGGGTCCCAATATTCTTTTCCCTTACGCCCGAGAAGCGATTGACACGCTTGTTGTGAAGGGTGGCTTCCCTCCTTTAATGTTGGCGCCTGTTAATTTTGACGCTTTGTATCGCCAAGCGGTTGCTCAACAGGCTGCCCAAGCTGGCGGTGATGCAGCTGCCGACAGCGACACAGCCACTCACTAAGTCATTGACCGACCTCTAGCTGGCTTCTCGGATACCCCTTACTGGGTGGTTGTCCGTAGCCAGCTCTTTGATTTTCCGCGTTAGGGTATTTCGTCCCCAGCCTAGTAGTTCTGCTGCCTCTGCCCGTTTTCCCTCGGTTTGCTCCAGCGCCGCCTCGATCATGATGCGCTCAAACTCAGGCAGTGCTCTTCGTAAAACGTTGGCTTCTCCAGACGCTAAGCGCAGACGCGCCCAAGATGACAACAGAGTTTGCCAGTCATCCCCCCCCTGTCCTTGGGTTTTGTCATCTCCGGGGTGAAGCAGTTCTGGGGGTAAATCTGTTATGCGAATTTCCCGTCCAGCGGCCATAACGGTCAACCATCGACACGTATTTTCCAGCTGTCTGACGTTGCCAGGCCATGGCAACTGACAGAGAAAGCGCTCTGCTTCCTGAGAGAGTGTTTTGGGTTCCACTTCTAACTCTATTGCCGCTCTGCGTAAAAAATGCTGCATGAGGCGCGGGATGTCTTCACGACGTTGAGATAGATTGGGCAAATGGATACGAATCACGTTTAGCCGGTGAAACAAGTCTTCGCGGAACGCACCTTTTGCGACGAGGTCTTCCAGATTTTGATGGGTTGCCGCAATGATGCGTACGTTAGCGCGAACAGGTGTCATACCGCCGACTCGAAAAAACTCGCCGTCGGCAAGAACCCTCAGGAGTCGGGTTTGTGTTTCTGCAGGCATATCGCCGATTTCATCGAGAAACAGCGTGCCGCCATCGGCTTGTTCAAACCGTCCTTCCCTGCGGGCAGACGCACCCGTAAAGGCACCTTTTTCATGTCCAAAGAGTTCTGACTCCATGAGTTCTTTGGGGATTGCGGCCATATTGAGTGCAATAAAGGGCGCGTTGTTACGTGGGCTGTGTCGGTGCAGTGCCCTTGCAACTAGTTCCTTTCCGGTGCCGGACTCGCCATTGATAAGCACGGTAATGTGGCTTTGAGCCAATCGCCCAATGGCCCTGAAAACTTCCTGCATGGCAGGTGCATTACCAATGATATCGGGTGTTTGCGCCTCTTCTTCAACGCTGCTGGCGTTAGCGCTCGTGGTTTGACTATAGGCTCGCTCGACGGTTGCTACCATTTCGTCAACATCAAAGGGTTTAGGCAGATATTCAAAAGCCCCCTCTTCATAGGAGCTGACAGCACTGTCGAGATCTGAGTGCGCGGTGGTGATGATTACCGGAACTTTGGGATGTTCTTTACGCAAAATAGCCAGAAGCTCGAGGCCATCTGTGCCGGGCATTCGGATATCACTGATGACGACGTCTGGGGTTGTGGACGCCATGGCGGAGAGCATGGCATCGGCACTGGAAAAGCTTTCACAGTGGAGCCCGGCTTGGGACAGGGCGCGCTCAACAACCCACCGAATTGAGCGATCGTCATCGACGACCCAGACATGGGTAGCGGTAGCCATTGTTAAACCTCCATGGGTAATAAAATTGTGAATACGGTGCGCCCGGGCTCGCTTTGGCACTGAATTAAGCCGCCGTGGCGGTTGGTAATCATTTGTGCAATCGATAAACCGAGGCCGGTACCGTTAGCGCGTCCTGTCACCATGGGAAGGAACAGGGCGGGTAATAACTCTTCTGGAATGCCAGGACCGTTATCAATAATTTCAACGGCACAGACCAACTTGTGACGGTTACCGCCGATGGTGTATTGCCGTCGAGAGCGAGTGCGTAACGTGATCACACCCTCGTCATCATTGGGCATGGCCTGCCATGCGTTTCGGGCAATATTCAGCATCACCTGTAATAGCTGATCGGGATCTGCCTCAAATTCCGGCAGGCTTGGGTCATAGTCACGATCGAACTCGATGGCACCCAGCGTTTCTGCGGCTAAGAGCTGTGTAACCCGTTCTGTGATCTCGTGAATGTTACAAAACCGTTTATTCAGTTGCTCTCGCGGCCCTAGCATGCGGTCGACCAGGGTGCGCAGTCGGTCTGCCTCTTCCATGATCACGTCGGTGTACTCCGACAGAGCAGGCTCGGGTAGTTCTTTGCTCAGCAGCTGAGCGGCACCACGAATGCCTCCTAGCGGGTTTTTAACTTCGTGGGCAAGCCCTTTAATGATTTGGCGCAGTGACGCTTGTGCTTGCCATAAGTTTTCCCCTTCACTAATGGCATTGAGTCGATCAATAGGTGCCAGTTCAAGCAACAGCTTGGACGTTTCTTCGCCGTGCAAAGGGCTTACCGTAAGGTCTACTGTTTGTTGATGCCCGCTGCGCAGAATCATGCTGGTGCCTCTGCGCACCATGGGAAAATCTTCTGTCTGTGCTTGGTGTAGAAGTGTTATCCACTCATCAGAAAGTTGCACAATCTCGCTCAGTAATTCGCCGATAGCACGACTTGCCGACGCTTCTAACAGGGTTTCTCCCGCCAAGTTAATGGCTTCAATGCGCCCGTCGTCACCTACCAAAACAACACTCGTTGCCAGTGTGTCGAGCACACTGGTGTCAAAGCCAATGGGCTTTTCTCGGACGCGGCGTTGTCGAAGTCGGCGCATATAGGGGTTCATCAGCGAATCGAAGGCCTCAAGACATAGACGGTGGATGCGATAGAGCGGTCAATGACATCCCCTTTACTGCTCAATCGCTGAACCATGAGGGAGTGTTTCCCTCGGTACACATTCTGCAGTTCCCAGGCACTACTGCGTTGCGGCGCGCCTGCGGGGCTGCCATCGACGATGAGTTGTAGCTGTTCACCCCCTGCGAGCGCTGGCGAGATCGAAACAGACACAACAAAATTGCCAGGTCCCATGGGGATAGTGCTGCCATCACTCGGTTCGATGATGGTCGTTTGGTAGTCAACGTTCTCCGGCGAGGCGGTATCAGCTTGTGGTGCTGGTGTGGTGGTATCGGACGAACGTGTGGAATTCGTGGCTGGCAGTACAATTTCTTCAACGCTGTCATCAACTGAGCCAGGCGGCCGCTTGTCA
The DNA here is from genome assembly GCA_965658685.1 of Luminiphilus sp. Taxonomy (GTDB): domain Bacteria; phylum Pseudomonadota; class Gammaproteobacteria; order Pseudomonadales; family Halieaceae; genus Luminiphilus. The sequence continues at coordinate 294 of CBFHTF010000045.1, read as the reverse complement.
CTAAACACCACGTTGCCGTTGCTATCGCGGTATTTATAGATTTGTGCCTGTGCTTCAGTGGACGGCAGCATTGCAAGTGCTAATGCCATTGTGCCCAAGCAGCAAAGTTTGTGGCTGTCACGGATCATGATGATTTTTTCTCGGTTGGGATAATGATTTGATACATTGCACCATAATAGTGCGATCAGCTATCAATCATTTGTCCTCTCTCACCCTTTGGCGAATAAAAAAGCCCGCACGGAGGCGGGCTTTTAAAACTCGCGTCCAGCTGGCGCTTATACGGAGTAATACATG
>CBFHTF010000044.1:0-19156 GCA_965658685.1 Luminiphilus sp. | reverse complement strand
TCACGGATTGACGAACACGTTAAAATTAACGTCACCATGTATCGCGGCGCCATCATCCCCCGCGAGTTTATGCCCTGACAGTGCGTGACGATGACGAGTTATCTGATAAACTCGCCCTCTTCAAAAATTGGGGCCCATAGCTCAGTTGGTTAGAGCAGTCGACTCATAATCGATTGGTCGTAGGTTCAAGTCCTACTGGGCCCACCATTTTTGGCTTTGCTCCCCGTTAATAATGAAGAGCCGGTTCTTTACCGATCATTCTTTCTCGCTGCCGATTTCGTAGATCTCGATATTGGCTTCTTCGATTTCGCCTGTTGTCGCATCGACATCCACCTTCACCTCGTAGCCATGAATACTCTGAATATCAAATTCATAGGTGGCATCGCCATCGAAACCCACTTCCATCTCTCTGGCAACCACTTTACCTGGGTGAATGCTGGTCGCTAATTTTTCCGCTTCTGCCTCACTAATTTTAGCGAGTCTCTGGAATACAGCATCATCTGCGGTCACTTCACGCTCAATCTCAGTGACAAAACCTTCCTCGGCGTTACACTCAACATTGTAAGTGTTGCCGTCTGCTTTGGCTTCGATGTCGAACTCATAAACCGGATCGTCACCCTCAAGCTTCAGCTCTACCTTTCGGGGGTTGCCAGGAATAGTGTCCAGAGCCGCGTCCAGGCAGGTTTCTATACTCACCATTTGCCAGTCGCGCACATCGTCCAAGTCATACATATCATCTGCAATTGTGGTCGTACTGAGTGTTACCGCCACAGCGATTAATCCAAATTTGCTACTGAATTTATCCACGAATCTCTCCCCTGCTCTTTAGTCGATGGCCCAATTGCAGCGCATTCAAATACGCTAAAAGGCGGTTTACGTGCAATTCTTGTAGGCTACGCTCAGTGCCCAGAAGCAGATGACAACCATTTGGTGATCTCTCCCGAATTAGCCCCAGTCACTCGCGGACACGAGCTCCAAGCGGCTTCACGCCCGAGCGCGGGCATCGGTTAAGCGCCACCAGCCATCGCTGTATTAGATAATGGCCGATAGAGACAAATAGTCGGACACCTACACAATGCCGGTGCCCCCCGCTAATAATCATGAGCCATTAAGGGCCAGTGTGAACCCCAATGATGTTTGTGCAACAGTCAAATTCAATCTTAGTGATGTTCGGTGAAGTGCTGTCATAAGAAACTGAATGTGACGTCAAAATATTATCAACCCGCACTTGATAACGATCGGGCTCACCGTCAGTGAAGTACCAAACGGTGCTCTTCAACATAATGTAAACTCCGTCATAAAGGGGTCTGGACGGAAGCAGCATAACTGCAGGATATATAACAACTTGATAATCATAGAACCAAAGGGGGCCGTATCCTCCCTTGGGTTTGGATTCGACCTTCCAGATGGGTGATAACTTAAAAAAGTCGGGGTCTTCAGCGCCGCCAACACATTCCACGCCCGTCGCAGTTCGCCCAGTAAAGATGGTCTTTGGGTTGCTACACACATTGTGAGTGCTACCTGGCGCTAGAGAGCCGGTCCAAACGGTAGTGAGGGGCTGAATCCTAGTAGTGCGATTTGGATCAACGACGTAACTGTCACTCGTTGACACCGTCTCATTATTAGGAAGCATCTTGTTGGTTTGCATCTGTACATCGACGACGTTGCTTGCCATGGGGTCAAGAGCACTGGCGGTGGCCGGCACCTCAGTATGGCGATGTACGTTGTCATCCTCGGTAGAACCCACGTCGATGCTTACCTGCAACGACGCATGGCCCTTGTGTACATCGATATGCTCAATGAACTCACCCTCTGGGGAAAATACCTCGATATCCAGTAGGAAGTCAGTACCCACCTCTGTGTAAAACGTGCCTTCAGCGTCAAGGGTGATGTCGCGCTCTAAGCCTTCTGGGAATACGTGCAAGTAGTTACTTACCAATTTGAGCTGGTAGCCACCGGCAGGTGAACCATCGGCGAGGACCACCGAACCATAAATGGCATCGTTGTGTACGTTGGTGTCGATGGTGAGCTCACGGTAACCGGCGGTTACAGGACCTTCGATGGTGATGTGTTCTTTGCGGGTATCGTCAGCACCTATATCGTAATAGCCCCACGGCACCTCTAGGCTGTATGTCCCATCCAGCGCGGTGGTGGTCTGAAATTTCTCGTGGGTTTTACGGTTCATGGCAACAACACGCGCATTGCCAATAGGTTCGCCCGTTTGAATCGTAACCCGGCCGTTGAGCTGGGTCACATCGGTGTCGCCCTGATCAGTGGCGGCATTACAGACATAGCTAATGTCACTGACCTCGGTGGCGTCGAGCAACGCATTACGATTGCTGTCTAGACCACTCTCAACACGGGTACCACCAGCGGGGCAATTGGCATCACCCAAGCCGAGCTCACTTTGCACGATGATACTTGTGAGCCCATCGGCGCCAGCAGGGCCTACAGCACCGTCTCTGCCATCGTCGCCCTCACAACCCACGAGAGTGAAAGGCGTAATGCCCAATGCCAGCAACCCGATAATGACCTTACGATACATCTGAAACATCCGCCTCAACTACCCCCCAACCTAATCCGCAAAATGCTTCGGGGCATTATAGACACGACCCAAACCGGCCTCAACACGCTTACCATGAAGGGCCCATAGCGGTTTCTTTAGCTGAATACCGCTAAGTATCCCGACATGTCTCGAGACTTTTTACAGCGCTCAGGGGCGAGAAGTATGCGTGTGCGTCCTGCAGCTAGTCGGACACCTATCTACTGTCAGTAAACTCGGCGTAAAGTCCTTCGATCTTCAGTCGAGATTTATCGGCGTTAGTCAACGCCTTATCGCAAGCGCCAACACCGGTTGTGGCGCGGTCGATGAGACCCTCGCCAAGCAGCGACAAACCACCTGTCATAAAAGCGAGACCACCCTTAACGGCGGCACCTGTGGGATCAACCGTCAGCTCCGGCTTTGCAAGCGTCCCACCCACAGCGACAAAAGAATTCAATGCCGTGGTTGCGCTAATACCCACTCCACGCTGAGGCACCGATTTAAAGGTGGCAAATAACTTTTCGCTAGTTACATCTATTTCCGCATTAGACACAATAGCCAAGCGATCGGTCACCAGAGTGAATAATGGCTGACCGGACAGGCGACCATTTTCTAGTGACGCAACCACTGCACCGCACCGCAGTAAGGTGTTGGTATTTTTTTTACGAAATGGATTGAGTGCGCTTAACAACTCGTCCAGGAAATCATTGGTGAGCAGCCCACTGGGTAACTTAGGCAACCGGCCCTCACCACTGGATACCTGCACAAAGCCATGTCCGCCACTTAGTAAATCGCGCAGGTTATTGGCCTCTCCAAAGAGCAAAGCCTCCACGTCGACCCGCGTTATTTGGTCCTGCTGTTCAGATGCAGCAAGGGAGAAATCCAAATTTATGTCATCACCAACAGCCTTGAGTGCTACACGGTGGCTCTGAGCACTGGGATTGGCGAAGCCTACGACACTGATCGTTCCACCTTCTTCATCGGTAAATGAAACGTTCTTAAGATGCACGGCGCCACCGCTCACCTCTGCATCAAACGCCACATCCTGCAAGTGCCGCGAGTGTCCGACAAGGCGTTTAATATCGAGATCGACCACCGCATCGAAGTGCTCCAACGGCGATAAATCGATGGGAATGTCTGGAATCAATCGCTTACCGGACACCGATTCGTTAGCTTCAGCTGATAACGCACTGGAGGTCTTGCTTTCGACAGGGGGCAATGGCTGACCAGCTGAGTCGGTCTGCTCAGACTCGGAAGTTACCGCTGTTGCTTGTGTTAGCGCGGGCATGAGGGGGCGGAGATCGAGTAAATCTGACTGTAGTCTGAGCTCAGCACTGGGATGGTCAGGATTCGCCACCCGTAAGTGACCCGCGATGGAAGACTCCCCCAGAGTTACCGAAAAGTCTTTAGCCACCACATGATGCGGATCGCCCGAGATATCAGCCGATAGTTTGAGTGGCGCATCGGGCAAATCAACATCCATTAAAAAGCCCAAGTGCTGCAAGCTCGCGATGCGCGCATCTATGTCGAAATCGGTGCCATCAAAGCTATTACCAAAGCGCAGATCACCTTTTGCCGATAGCGATGTGTCGCCCTCTGCAACAACCTCTAAGGCATCCACATCCACCCGACCCTCTTGCACATCCACTTTGATTGTGGCGGTCAAAGGTAACTGCTGACCCTTCAACTCAGGGTCATCATTGGCAAACATAAAGATATTGGGTGACGAAAACTCCGCTTGTATCGATTGGCGATTATTCAGTGTGTTGAGTCCGATACTACCTCGGAGGGTGTTCTCGCCCAGGGTGATCTTATGAGCTGCAAGGGTGAGCCGCCCAGCGGCAAACTGCACAGCGCCGTCGGCGGTGAAAGGCAACTGCAAAGTGGGTTGATTAAACGCCTTAGGGAGCAAAGCCTCGGAAATCCAGCGCGATGGTCGCTCGCTAGTCAGCGTAAATTCAGCGCTGGTATCCGTGGTCTCTAAATACGTAGTTGCCGTCAATGCACCGTGCAATCCGGCCAAGGAAAACGTCGTTTGCTCTAGTGCCACCCTGTCTCCCTTTACTGCACCAGAGGTTTTCAAGCTAAGAGTATCCGATGGAATCAACGTTAATGAGTCATCATCAAGCACGGGCAGTAAATAACGCTGTAAATTGCCGATGTTGGCATCCATGGTGAATGCAACATCCTCAGCGGGCGTCGAGCGACCAATGTCGAGACCAAAACCGACAACGTCATTATTCACTGACAACATGCCCTGCTGTAGTTGGTACCGATCGTCTGTAACACGCAGCTGGGTTTGCAGTTGCCATGGACCGACAAACATTTGTGCCAGCATCTGTTCAAGCTGTTGTTGATGCGTAGTGGCGGTGGGTAACAAAGCCAGCGCGTGCGAAATATTGTCGTCGAACAGCTTGATGGCCACTTCACTACCCGCAAGTGTGCGACGGCGCATCAATTTCCCGTCAAAAGTTGCGGACACGTAGTTAGTACTTACCTCCCCCTTAACGTCAGCATCTGCATCATGCGCTGACACAACAATGCTGCCGCTTAACGGTCCAGCGATTTGTGGCGGTAGCGAGAAGATGGCCGCCAGCTTCTCAAGCTCGGGCACATCGAGCGTAGCCTCAATGTCGGCGTGGGTTGGGGTGGCCAAATCGGGCACGGTGCCACTAGCATCCAAAACGACTTTGCCAATAGTTAACTTTGAGTGGCGAATGTCTAGCTTCTGCTGTGTTCGTTTAACGGCCGCTTCAACGGCGAACGGTACGTCAGGCAGCCCATCTCGCCCCATTAAGGCACCCACTTTTGCCGTACTCGGCCCGCGCACATCTAATGTCATCGCCGCGTTCTCAAAGATGCTGACATTGTCAGTATCGGCACTCACGTTGATGTCGATCTTGCCAAGCTGTCCGTTCAATGTCAGCTGAGCGGCACCAAATTCAATCAGCTGTTTCAGCGGTGTAGCACCCAAGGTCAGTGTAAGCGGTACAGCACTGAATGGCGGACCATCGAGGGCCGTCGTTTGACTCACTGAACCTGCTAGCCTGAGCGTGAGCGAGTCGTTATTAATTGTCTGGGTAATGTCGGCGCTGAGGGATCGAAGCGGCGTGCTGGGGGTTTTAAAGGAAATTTTGGTGCCAATAATGCGCGACTGGTCAACGATGACCGGCAGTAAAAAGTGAGACGTTTCTGGCGTGTCCGATGGATCCGGGTCGCTACCCTCGTCGTCAAACACCCAGCTGGCTCGGCCGTCATCAAGTTGTTCAAGATTGAGTGTGAAACCGTTGATATCTAATGACTGGAGCCGGATAGGCCGCTCTAGTAGCGCCCCAAGCCTTACTTTTAGCTGCAGCTTTTTCCAGGCGACAAAGTCGGAGTGCTTTGACCAGTCGGGGGACGCGACACGCACGTCGTCAAAGGTAACCGTTACCGTTGTGCCCCAGTCGATCTGTTGTGCGCCAATGTGAACCCGACGACCCAGTAAGTCTAAGAGAGCTGCTTCGAGTTGTGAGCGCGCCAATTCAGAGTTAACGAACAAACCAGCGCCTAAAACAAGAAGCCCGGTCAGTGTGAATAATGCAGCAAGCAGGTAGGCGCTTATTCGCATAGCTCACCCACTACAAAGGCACCCACTACAGGGACAACAAGTCAGCTAACCCATAGTCATCAAGCAAGCTTTGAGTACCGTGTTTACAGCCCTCAGCGCAAAGACGTCGGTAGTGTTGCAGCAACATCTGACGCGACTTTTCAATGTAGGGGCGAGCCAAGTAACTGACGTTCTCGCCATACATTGGAATCACGAAGGCTTTATCGCCCCTTGCAATTGCAGTGGCATTAGCTAGCGCAAAAGGCTTGTAGGTACTGGTTATCTCTTCGAGGATAACGTGAGCGAAGGGGGTGCATTCAGGCAATGTCGCCAAGTCACCCTCGCCCGTCCATTGATCTGCATGGGTATTAACCCACTCAACAACCACTGGGTAGCGATCGATCAGCTCGCGCCTTGGCGCAGGATCGAACAGGAAATGCGCCCGTAGTCCAGCGAGCACAATACAGTCTACAGCCGTGGGCCTATCGCCGAGTAAGAAAGCCGTGGTTTGTAGCTGAAGTTCAGCTGCAGCCATGATCCGGTGATACTCCTGCTCTGCCGCCCGCTGTTGTGTCTCTGAACTCACACCAGTGGCCCGACAAACCTTAGCTCCCCATTCAATGAGTCTAGCGGCAGCCTCTTTATCTCCCTGCGCTGCATCCATCGACAATAGCTCATGATTCTCAGGGTAATTCCACCGCCAATGCACGGTAGTGCGTGCGATCCACTCGTCGAAGTATTCCTCGAGTAGATGCACTAATAAACCTAGGCTATCCTCGGGGAACATCTTGCGCTGTGGAAAACGCGCATCGAGCAACTGAAGTAGCGGCGTGGTGTCGGCAATCATCCAGTTATCGGGTGTGTGCAGCACAGGAATTTGATGGGTACCCGACCGAAAGCGAATTTCGGCCTCATTGGCTTGAGTCTTAGCCGTGAATGACCAATCGGCACCATAAAAAGTGAGGGCAGCCATGAGCTTGTGTGTGAAATAGCTTCGCTGCCAACCATACACAACATAGTTGTTGGGGGTGTCTAACTGGGGATTTACAGTACCTTTGATAGGGGTAAACATAGAGTCATCGCACCTACAGTAACGCCAGCAACACAAACAGCAGTAAGCCACTGCCAGCTGCAACAGAAGTTGGCTTACGTAACCTTGGCGATGACAGTCCAAGCCACAAACCGCTCACAATGATAAACAACATACCGGCAGCGAAGAGCTGCTGATAGAGTCGATAGGCGCTGGGCCCATGGCCCATGTGAAGCTCCATCATCCTTTTCTGCAGCGAGGGTACAACATAGTCAACCTCCACCGTGTCGCCAGAAATTGTTAGCTGATAAAAGGGCCTGCTGGTAGGACGGGTCTGCAGTACGCTGCCACGATCTTTAACGTAATCGAAATCAAAATCCGAGATGCCCGCCTGCTTTAATACCGCCAAAACATTTGCTTTCGATGGTTCTGATACCAGTGCTGCCGCACCTGGCAGCACGGTAAGCCGGGTTGTCTCCACTGAGCCCTTCTGACCCAGCAAATACAGCCCACCCGAGGTGGCAACCAAAATAACCGCCACACTAAAAAAAGCTGATAGATACAAGTGGATCTTTATAAATAGCGCCCGACTCATTTGAACTCCTGAAAGCGAAAAAAACACATTAGTCGCCGCTATTCTATACGGACCGGCACGCCCAAGACGACCACAAAACGCCCGCGCCATGACAAGCACCAATCCAACAGCCATACTCAAAACAGCCAATCGGACTGCCATTGCAATGGATTTCACGACATGAGTAACAGCACCCATAGTTACACCCAAGATCCACGTAACGACGACATCCTCATTAACATTAACGGTGAGCTGCTCCATCGATCTAAAGCAGTCGTCTCGGTATTCGATAGTGGCTTTATTCTGGGGGATGGCATTTGGGAGGGACTGCGGCTACACAATGGCGGTATTCCCTTTCTAGACCGCCACCTCAAACGCCTGTGGGAGGGCGCCAAAGCGCTTGACTTGACCATGGGGCTAAGCCAAGCCGAATTAGGCGAACGCTTGTTTGACACAATTCGTGCAAACAATATGGAAAACAATGTGCACATTCGCCTCATGGTTAGCCGAGGCATTAAAGCGACACCCTATCAAGACCCTGCGGTTACCATAGGGGGGCCGACCATTGTCATCATCCCTGAGTACAAGGTGCCAGACCCAGCGCTAAATGATCGTGGCGTTCGCTTGTACACAGTCTATGTCCGCCGCGGCTATGCCGACGTACAAGACCCACGAATCAATAGCCACTCGAAGCTCAACTGCATTTTTGGCTGTATACAGGCGGCTAAGGCGGGCGCTGATGAAGCGCTAATGCTGGACCCACACGGTCATGTGGCCACCTGCAATTCCACCCACTTTTTCATTGTTCGTGAGGGCGAAGTTTGGACCTCATCGGGTGATTATTGTCTTGATGGCATCACACGACGAAATATCATCAACCTATGCAAGGCCAACGATATCCCTGTTTTTGAAAAGAACTTCTCGGTGATGCAAACCTACAGCGCCGATGAAGCCTTCGTGACCGGCACCTTTGCAGGCGTCACGCCCGTGTTCGATATTGACGGGCGACAAGTGGGTGATGGACGGCGGGGGCCAATGGTAGATCGATTGCAATCCCTGTACCGGGAATTACTTCACGCCGAGAGTGCTCGCCATACGCAAAGCACCACACCGTTCAATGGATCGGCATCCAACAGTAGCAACAGGCATCAGCCATGAGCACAGCCATTGCCATGTGGTCGGGCCCACGCAATATATCCACTGCCATGATGCGCGCTTGGGAGAACCGACCCGACTGCTCTGTTGTCGATGAGCCTTTCTACGCCTGCTACCTTGAAGAAACAGGTGCTCAGCACCCCTGCCGTGAGGAGGTACTCGCAAGCCAGCCAACCCGGAGAGAGGAAGTCATCAAGACGCTACTCGCACCGCGATCGACTGCGCTGTTCTATCAAAAGCATATGACCCATCACATGCCAGAGAACTGCGATTTGTCATGGACGGTGCATCTACGGCACGTTTTCCTTATTCGAAACCCAAGACAAGTGATTGCATCGTACCTTCAAAAAATGCCAAGTGTCTGCGCTGAGGATATCGGTATCATCCGACAACAAACGCTATTCCAGTCAATCACCGATTTAACGGGCAATCGTCCGCCAGTCATCGACAGCGCTGACGTATTGCGACATCCACGCCTCATCCTAGAGGCGCTATGTAACAAGCTTGGCATTCCTTTTTCGGAGGCTATGCTGCAATGGCCTAAAGGCCCAAGGGCCAGCGATGGTGTGTGGGCTGATCATTGGTACGCTTCAGTGCGAGCATCAACTGGCTTTGCCACAATCAATGACCACTACAAGACGCTGCCCCCTTCAGCCAACGACCTTGCGAATATAATGCAGTCTTACTACGAAGAGATGGCCCAGTACCGGATACAGATATGAGGGCTATCGAGGTGTTGACGAGCAATGCCACTAAGCCAGCTCACCCGCTTGGCAGATGATGTAACGATATCAGCAGGTCTTAAAATGACGCAGCGCCTTTCAAACAACCCCACCCTCTCGGTCGTTGTGCCCTGCTATAACGAAAGCGAAAACGTGCAAACACTGCATAAACGGCTTCTCACTGTCTTAGCGCCGCTACCGTTTCACAGTGAATTGATTTACGTTGACGACGGCAGCAAAGACGACACCATTGATCATGTGCGTGCACTGGATAGCACTGATATCACCTTACGGTTGGTGGCGCTAAGCCGAAATTTTGGTAAGGAGGCTGCCATGACTGCCGGTCTAGAGCACGCCACCGGCGATGCTGCCATCATTATTGATGCGGATTTACAGGACCCACCGGAAGTCATACCCCTGTTAATTGAAGAATGGCAAGCTGGCTTCGATGTGGTCTACGCACAGCGCACCATGCGCCGTGGTGAGACCTGGCTAAAAACTCTCAGCGCGAGAATATTCTATCGATTGATCCGCGCCGTCTCTGGATCAGTGGATATCCCCAAAAATACCGGCGACTTTCGGCTATTGAGTCGTCGCGCTATCGATGCGCTATTACTGCTTCGCGAGCGCCACCGCTTCATGAAAGGTTTGTTCAGCTGGATTGGCTTCCCCCAAAAAGCAGTGAATTACGCGCGAGATCCTCGCTTTGCTGGCACCAGCAAATGGAACTATTGGACCCTCTGGAACTTCTCCTTGGAGGGCATTACGTCGTTTTCTACCGCACCACTCCGTTTGGCTAGCTACGTGGGTGCATGCGCGGCAATACTGGCATTTACCTATGGCGTTTATATTGCTGTCAAAGCCATTTTATTCGGTGACCCGGTGCAGGGTTATCCCTCACTTATGGTAGTCGTGACATTCTTGGGTGGGGTCCAGTTAGTGACCATGGGTATTATTGGTGAATACCTAGGCCGCACCTTCAATGAAGTAAAACAGCGGCCCCTGTATTTTGTGAAAGAACATCGTGTCATTGGTCAAACTGACGATAGCGACTGAGCGTTTATATGCCCACGCCGTTTAGTGATGCCAGCAATCGATTCTCTAAATTCACGCTCGTAGGGTTAGCAAGTACGGCAAGCCACTACGTCGTTCTGCTGGTTGGTGTTGAGTATTATGAACTGGGGCCTGTACCTGCATCGCTGATGGGGGCCTGTGTCGGCGCTATCGTCAGCTACCTACTAAATGCCCTGTTTACCTTCCAAGTTTCAATCGCCAAATGGCAACAACCTTTGCGTTTTCTCACCATGGTTGCCTTGGGTGCATTGCTCAATACCGCATCAATGGCATTGCTTGTGATAATCCTCGAGTGCCACTATTTGGGGTCACAAATCGTGACCACTGGCGTCGTCTTTTTATGGAATTACTGGCTCAGTGCGCGCTGGGTGTTTCGCTAGCCGACGGGCACAGCTTTACAGTTCGCGACCAACGGATGACGAAGGCGCATAGAACCAAGCAAGTCCTTCAAAAGGCGCCTGTGGTGTTCCCCAAAAAGCATCAGGCGTTAGTTGGAAGTTCGCCACACTAGAAGGCGTCCAACGCTCGTTCAACACCGCTACGGCGTCGAGGCATTTTTGGTCGGTACGCTCACAAACAGCAACGAAACCACGGGTGTTTAGCATTGCCTTCGATACCCAGGGGCTGTGTTCTAAGGGCAGGTAGACCGCATGCTTCTGACCTTGAGAATAGAACGCGACGCCACTGGCAATGACCCGGCCTACCACTAATGTTAACGGCTTGGGTGTGTGGTCGCTCCAGCGCTCATCAAGCCAGCTGTTAATTTTGGCATAGGGAATAGCCGCCCCAGATTTAAGTTGCTGCGCGTTCTGCCAACCGACTGGAGCGGCTACTCCCATAACCAGCAATAGATAAACAACCGCAACCCGCCACAGTTTGAGCCATAACTGGCGAGCATTTTGCTCATCAGACTTGACCTGCATGAGGCGTAACAGCAATACGGTGAGCAGAAATCCGTGGGGAATACTCCAGGGCGTCGACAGTGACGTTTTAGTAGCGATTGCCACAACACAGGCAACCAGCAATGGCCCTAATCCAAACCAAAAGAGCCATGGTTGCTCCTGCCATACAGCAGTCACGTTGCGTTTCATCTGCCTGCGCGATGGACGCAGAAAATAATAAGCCACGGCCGCTGGCAGCAGGGCATAACCGAACTGGATGAGAGGAAACTTAAGCAGTGCACGCTTAAACACATCGCTCCAACTGTCGCCCTCTTGCTGTCCAACATAGCGCAACGTCAAAAAATCGTTGTCAACAAGCCAAACCACATGAGGGATGAGTGCCAAGGCAAAAACGAGCAAAGCCACATAAGGAAAGGGGGTTCTTAAATAGGCTCGGGCGTGAATAAGGCAATACAGCCCCATGGTCGCCAGTAGTACCAACGAGTAGTACTTACTTAATACCGCCGCTGCGGCACTTAACCCAAGACCAACACTGTAGACCCACCGATGTCGCTCAATGCTGTACAACAACAATAGGGTGGTAAGCGGCCACCAAAGTAGCAGCGCCGCATTGGCATTGTATTTAGCTGCAAGAAACGTGACGGTAGGCAAAAAGACACAAAGTACAACAGCACTTCGCGCGCTGTAGTGACAGAACACCCGTGCGGCCAGGCGCCACTGCACAAGCAGCGCGGCAACGACGTTGATGTAAGACAGCAAATAGAACCACGCATCGCCGAAAGGAAATACTTGAAACCATGCGGCACTTATCCATGCAAACAGCGGGGGGTGCTTGTAGTAACCCCACTGCCACTCTTGGCCCCAAGCAAAGTTTTCGACCATATCGCCATAGCGATCGAGGCCCGGCTTACTCATCACCGCAAAGATGACCCAAGCGCTGACGAAAAGGCCCACGAAAATGATCAGCCGCCAGTAGTCGTTTCTGCTTACACCGGTGGTCATAGAATTTGAAACACTATTAGTGCTATTCATTGGGCGTAGCCCTACATCAACCCCAGAGACTTTGCCTCATGTTCAAGCTTTGCACGAAAACTGGGATGAGCAATGTCTATTAATGCTCGCGCTCTGTCGGGTAACGAGCGACCCTTTAAATTAACGCAGCCAAATTCGGTAACCACGTACTGCGTATCCATGCGCGTATCGGTGACGACCCCCCCTCGAAGTTGAGGCACAATTTTACTCATGGTGTCGTTTTTGGCCGTGGAGTGAAGCGCAATAAACGAGCGGCCACCTCGAGAAGCGTAGGCACCGCGAACAAAATCAAGCTGTCCGCCAGTTCCTGAGAAGGGCGTACCATCAATCTGCTCGGCATTGATTTGCCCCGTAAGATCGACTTCCAGTGCAGCGTTCACCGATACCATGTTGGGATTCTTGGCGATGATAATCGGGTTGTTCACCCATGAAGCGGGATAGCCCAACACCGACGGGTTGTCGTCGAGAAAGTCATAAAGTTCACGATTGCCTAACGCGAGGGTGAATACGTGCCGGTGCTGCATCCAGTATTTGCGCCGACCATTGATAACCCCGCGCTTGATTAAATCGACCATAGCTGGACTAAACAGCTCTGAGTGCAACCCCAAATCGTTGTGCTCATGCAGCTGACTCAAGACAGCGTCGGGCACTCCACCGACGCCCATCTGAAGGGTATCGCCATCGTTAATATGCTCGAGTATGCTCTCGGCAATGGCCAGATCCGTTACGTTGGGGCTGTGCAGTGGCACCTCGGCAAGCGGCTGATCATTCTCAATAATGCCGTGGACCTCCGAGATATGCACACTGCATTCGCCAAATGTTCGCGGCATTTGGGGGTTCACCTCAACAACGACCTTGCTCGCCTTGCGTACAACAGAGGCACCATAGTCTGGGTTGGTACCCAAACTGAAGTAACCATGACGATCCATGGGAGACACGGTTGCCATAAAGCAGTCGGGACTGATTTGCTCAGTGAGCAGGCGGCCCACCTGATGAAAGGCTGCGGGTACAAACTCCAGCATGTGAGGGTCTTCAAAGTGACGACTGCCCTCGCGGTCGTGCTTACTCAAAAACAAAGACCTGGGAATGAGCTTGCCTGCCAGTGACGGCACCAATAAATGCTCACTAAGTGCCTGCGAACCGTGCATGTAATAGATGGGCAAAGGGGCACGGCGGCTGGTGCCAAGTGCTTTGGCCAGACCGGCAATTAAGCCCGGGGGTTGGGCCACTCCCATTGCCAAAATAAGGTTGCCGCCCTCGGGGATAAAGTTCAGTCCCTCTTCGGCCGCAATGCGTTTATCCTCATATTGGCTCTGCAAACTTTGCATGACGTCTCCAACTGCGAGACAAGCGCCAATCTGGCGCTTGTGCTATCACCTAATGCGCTGCTAAACCAATACTTACGCGGCCAAATTGGCGTCTATGGCGTCGAGGAAACCAGCCATATCGACAATCCGCTCGGCGTCGGGATCTGTGGTTTTACCCTTCAGGTCGCCGGTAATAATACCCTGGGCTACCGTATCGATTAATGCCACTTTCAGCTTTTTCGCGTACTCAAGTAGCGCGTCATTTGTCTCTCGATTAGCCAGTTCCTCAAGGGCATTGGCAACCGCAAAAATCAATGCCGACGAGTTAAAGTTGGCCTCTTTACCGTTAGTCTCAAGATAACGCAGGTACAGATCGTGAGCGGTACCGTGTGGCGCCTCGAACAGCATGGTGCCATCTTTACTCATGATGACCGAGCTGGCTGTGGCTAAACTACCGCCCAATGCCGCAGAAATATCGGAGAAGATATCGCCGTCAAGATTTTGGGCGGGGTACAGACCCCAGCGCGGTGGGTCGCAAATCATCTTACTAAGCTGTCGTGAGGGCCTCATTATCATGAATGAGGGCGGCGGTGTATCGAGGGCTGCCAACTCCTGACGAATCTCTAGGATAATGGAGCTGTAAACCTCATCGTACTGAACGAACTCACGCTTGAGCCCAAAATACACTTCTTTCTTGTTCACTGCCGCGTCTTTGAAGACCTGCGTCACCCAGTCTTTGATGGACTCTCGGTCATTCGACATAAACAAGATGGGGTCGTTAGCACTCACAAATCGCGCATGTTTTTCTTCGCCATCGACAAGCACTTTGATGATGCCGTCTTCGGGTGCTGGTGTGTTGTAACTACCGTACTGATCGCCGCCGCCCGCACTCATTCGTGAGATCGATACATGAGCTTTGCGCTCGGGCAGCCCATAGCGTTTCAGCTGCTGCACCAACTTGTAAAGTTTCATGCCAGTGACGTTATCGGGTACACCCCACAGCGCCCGCTCGGGCGGATTCGACACAATACGAGCCGCCTGCGCATCGATGAGCTCGTAGTGATAGCGCAATCCCGCCGCTTCGACCTGCGACTGATAGTGACTGCGATAGATCTCCTCAATAGCTGCTCGCATCACGCCGTCGTAGCCGGGTACCACCGTGTCCTTGAGGCCTAGGTAGATATCACGCTGCTCATCAAGGGCCCGCTGAAAAAAGCGGTGAGCCCAAGCACGAACCTCTTCGATGCAATTGCTAGCCAGCATCCAGGGATCGCCCTTCATCAGGGTGCGTCGATGTAACTCAACGGGATCACCGCTGCCACCCACAAACACCACCTTGGCAACGCCGGTGGCGTTCGAAAGTTCGCTGTAGCTGAAATCGAGACCACCGGTCTCCATGGTGTCGACCTCAATATCACGATTGATCCAGTCAGGTCGGATGCTGGTGAGATTGCGGAACTCTATATCTTCCCGAGTAATATTGCCGGCAATGCCTTTGCGGATAGCACCATTGGGCGATTTGGTAGCCAGTTTGTCGAGCTCAGCCTCTTTGACATGTGGGTGTTTCGCAAGCAGCTCATCGAGCTGTGCCCGATTCACCGTCATCCCTGCATTTTTAACACCCACACCATGGGTTTTAAGGGCATCAATGGCCTCGGTAACCACATCGCCATTCGTGAGAAAACGGGTCTCCGCCGATAAGTCCACTTCAACAAGGTCGATGTCGAGTCGCGAGGTCACAAACTGCTCGAGAATGCGCTCGAACGCTATTTGTGCCATTTCGTCGCCATGCAGAACAACTAGCGGTTTTTCGACCTTAATCTTGGTATTCACAACATCTCCCCGTGCGTGTATCTGTGGACGACAAAGGTAACGCGACACCATGAATTTAAGAAGATGGCAGTGCCGGTTTCAGGGCAAATTCACTTATGACCACTATCACGGGGAAAACGTAGCCTATTGGCTTAGCGTAAAACTCTGGGTTAGGGTAATGCCATGACAACGTTGACTACACAACCGGGTGGGTGCCACTGCCAAGCGGTTCGCTTTGAGGTGGACCTACCTAGCGCTTTAGAGGTGGAAGACTGCAACTGCTCTATTTGTGCAATGAGCGGCAACCTTCACATCATTGTACCTGCATCACGGTTTACACTGTTGTCGGGTCAAGACCAGCTCTCACGCTATTGTTTTAACACCGGCAATGCCCAGCATTTGTTCTGTAAACACTGCGGTATCAAGAGTTTTTACGTACCCCGATCGAACCCCGATGGTGTGGCTGTCACTTGGCGCTGCCTCGACAACTGGACGGCGCTGGATGCAACGGTCACACAGTTTGACGGCCAAAATTGGGAAGCCAACGCCGCCAAATTGGCTCACAAATCAAAACCCTAGATAATCACCACCCAATAGTGTGGCGTTACCACCCGATGCTGTCGTGTCCTCACAGACATGGCGCTCGTGGTAGACGTGGGCGATGTCGGGATTGCCGCAAATAAGCGGCACGATAGGGCCCTGCCGCTCGGCAAGGGCTCGGGCATAGGCGCGGCCATGCTCCTCGTCACCCCACCAAATGACAGCTGAAAAATCCTTCGCGCTAGTAAGTTCTTCAGCTTCAGGCGGGGTGTCGAAAGTGTGTGCACAACCACCCAACTGCCTCACTCGCTGGGCCTGCTGCTCTGCAAGTGTAGCGCCCGGACCACAGCAAAAGATTGGTGTCCGCGGCACCAGTCGGAGGGTATTGGTTTCGCCGGTAGGGCCCGCCATTTCGAACTCGGTAGCAGTAGCATCTGTGGGCCTGGCCTTGGTAAAGCGCGGCATATAATGGGGGCCACCAGCCTTGGGACCTGTGCCCGATAGCCCCTCACCACCAAAAGGCTGACAGCCAACAACAGCGCCCACCTGATTGCGGTTAATGTAAACATTCCCCACATGGACTTGCTCGGCAAGCCAAGCCGCGCGCCCAGTGATACGTGTCTGTACGCCGAAGGTAAGGCCGTAGCCGGTTGCATTAATGTCGGCAACAACTTGCTCAAGCTGATGAGCGTTAAAGCGGCAGAGATGGAGTACTGGGCCAAAAATCTCCTCGCCCAATTCTTTTATAGAATTTAGCGCTAACACTGTGGGTGGCACGAAGTGGCCTCCCGGGGGTGCCGCTACCTGATGCAGCAGTCGCTGCTCACCCTTAGCTTCAGCAATGTGTTCGAGGATTTTTGCTTGCGCCTGGGCATCAATGACAGGTCCGCAGTCGGTTGCAATAGACCAGGGATCGCCGACCGTATATTGGTCCATGGCGCCTTTGAGCATGCTGATGAAGTCGTCGGCTATGTCGTCTTGCACATACAAACACCGAAGCGCTGAACAACGCTGACCGGCGGATTGAAAAGCGCTTTCCATTACCGCAACCACCGCCTGCTCGGGCAGTGCAGTACTGTCGACAATCATGGCGTTCAAGCCACCGGTCTCAGCAATAAAAATCGCACCAGGCTTCAAGTTATCTGCCATGGTTTGCTGGATACGCCGGGCAGTAGCAGTAGAGCCGGTAAAAGCAACAGCTGCCACCTTGGGCTTGGCACACAAAGTTGCACCGACCTCGACACCCGTGCCTGGCAAATATTGCAGTGCCGCCTTGGGGACCCCTGCCGCATGCCAGCATTCAATAGCTAACTGACCAATTAACGCAGTTTGCTCGGCGGGTTTGGCAATAACGGCGTTACCTGCACCTAGGGCGGCCGCTATCTGTCCGGTAAAAATGGCCAATGGAAAATTCCAAGGACTAATACAGACAACCGTTCCCAATGCCTCTTGCTCATTACCTAATTCGGTAGTCTGCCTGGCGTAATAACGCAAAAAGTCCACCGCTTCTCGCAGTTCGGCAATGGCATCCGGTATCGTCTTACCCGCCTCGAGGGCCAGCAAAGCGAAAATTTCAGCTGCTCGCGCTTCGTAATGATCAGCGACATCGTTAAGTACCTTGGCGCGCTCTGTCGGGCTGACTTGCCATTGGCATGCGGCCTCAACTGCCTGCGTGGCAAGCTCAGTACCTGCTTCTTTTACAACGCCCACCGACGCATCGGTGCGTGCCGGATTATTAACCAACCGCTCAGTGCATTGGTCAAGTTGATCGTTCGCCGCAAAGGCCAACATTGGCTGGGCTTGCCACTGTCGAGAGACGAACGGATCCCTGCTCTGCTCAAGCCATGCTAACAGTCGACGATCGGTAACATCGAAGCCCTTGGCATTACGCCGATACTGGCCGTAAAGCGCACTACCTGCTGGTAAATCCTGTCCTTTATCGAGCTGCTCGTAGGGGTCAGCAACCACCACGGCCGGGGGAATATTGGGGTCGACCATTTGGTTAACAAAGCTGGAGTTGGCCCCATTTTCGAGTAGCCGACGCACCAAGTAGGCGAGTAGGTCCTCGTGCTGCCCTACGGGTGCATAAACACGACAGCGCAGTGCACTAGAGCCGCTGAATTCATCGTGCAAAAGCGCGTATAAGCTCTCGCCCATCCCGTGCAAGCGCTGGAACTCAAAATCACGGCTCTCACCCGCCATGTGCAGAATACTAGCCACGGTGTGGGCATTGTGTGTCGCAAACTGGGGATACAGCCTATCCCGGTAATTTAGTAGCGTTCGACAATTTGCCAGGTAGCTGATATCGGTAGCGGCTTTGCGCGTAAAGACAGGGAAATGCGCTAGTCCTTCCACTTGGGCCTGCTTAATTTCAGCATCCCAGTAAGCGCCTTTTACTAATCGCACCGCCAAGCGACGGTCGAGTTTGCAGGCGATGTCATGGAGCGCCTCAATGACATGATCTGCACGCAGACCATAGGCCTGTACCACCACCCCAAAACCATCCCAGCCCGCCAGACGTGGATCTTGCAGCACCGCGGCAATGACATCGAGAGACAGCGACAGACGGTCCTGCTCCTCCGCATCGATCGACAACCCCATATTGGCGGCACGAGCGCGCAGCGCCAGGTCAAGGACCGTAGGCACCAATTCGCGCAAACAACGCTCCCGTTGAGCTTCCTCATAGCGGGGGTGCAAGGCCGACAACTTAATAGAGATACCAGGATTGTCGTAAAAGGGCACAGAGTCTTTACAGCGCTCTGCTATCGCAGCAATGGCTATCTTATAAGCGCGACAATAGGCAGCGGCCGCTTCAGCTGTTCGCGCAGCCTCACCCAACATATCGTAGGAAGAAGTGTAACCGCGCTGCTCGTAGTG
>CBFHTF010000043.1:0-19191 GCA_965658685.1 Luminiphilus sp. | reverse complement strand
CACGGTCTTCAAAGTTGGCGTGCTCGATTTTGAGGTTGACCGATAAAGTATCGCTGGGCTCCCAACGTAGCTGACCCCGGAGCATGGTTTCCTCTTCGAATTTATCGTTATTGCCCGTGAAGGTATTGTCATAGTTACCTTGCGTTTCACGGTACAAGGCAGAGATCCGACCGCTGAGGTTTTCAGTGATCGGCCCGGAAAATGCAACACGATAATCCTGTGTTTCTTCCTCGCTCTCATACAGAGCTGTGACAAAGCCATCGAACTCGTCTGTCGGTTTGGCCGTTACAATGTTGATTGCGCCGGCAATCGCGTTCTTACCGAAAATAATGGGCTGGGGCCCACGTAGCACTTCAATGCGTTCGAGATCAAACAAGGGCGAGCGCGCCAGCTGACCACGACCGTAGTAAATCTCATCCACGTACATACCTACGGATTGTTCAAACCCAGGATTGATACCCGAGCTGACACCACGAACGGTAATGTTGTTGGAGATACCAGACTGGTTCATTGAGAAGTTAGGAATGAACGTTGTCAGGCTTTCAAGGTTTGTAATTTGGGTTTCGCGCATGCGGTCGCCGGTCATTGCACTCACCGAAATGGGTACATCCTGTAATGACTGGGTGCGTTTTTGAGCGGTTACGACAACTTCCTCTAGCATGAGCGTGCCAGCGTCTTGTGCGAGGGTTTGATGTGTTGCCAGTAGCGCTGGTAGGGCGCTCATAACCGCCAAAGATACGGTAGATCTACGAAGCATGGGTGTGCGGTATGCCATGGAAATTCCTTGTTTGCATTTATTGAGTGGCAAATCTTGGTGTGATGCTGTATCCGTGTTTCGGTTGCTTTTAGTTAGAAGGCAATCACGGTGACATTCTAGACGAAAATGGGGAGTCTATACCGGTAAATTGCCCTAGATTTTCCGATGGTCACTTTTCATCGAATGCCAGGAAAAGATTGCAAAAAAACACAGCTAGTCGTTAGTTTGTGAGCAGAGCTACGATGCTAAGGAGAGTGAACTATGCGGCGCTTTATCGATTTGTCGATTTACCTTGAAAACGACGTGGTAAGTGATCCGCCAGCGATGCAACCCAAGATCGATTACGTTCGACACGACCAGGGCGCCGAGCAGGTCAAGATGTTCTTTGATGGACTTGACGCTAAAGACTTGCCTGATGGCGAAGGCTGGGCAATCGAGTTTGTTCAACTGTGCACCCATAATGGCACCCATCTCGACGCTCCCTACCATTTCCACAGCACAATGAATGAAAAGCTCGCAGGTAAAGAGCGAGCCATCACAATCGATGAGGTACCCCTTGAGTGGTGCTTCCAGCCGGGTGTGAAGTTGGATTTCAGAGATCGTCCCGACGGTTACGTTGTTACCGCATCCGACATAGAAACGGAATTGGCGCGCATAGATCACAGCCTTACACCGCTGGAGATTGTTTTGGTCAACACTTCTGCGGGCTTGGCTTACGGCGACCCTGACTATGTCAATCGTGGCTGCGGCATTGGTTATGAGGCAACCCTGTATTTACTTGAACGCGGTGTTCGAGTGACCGGGACAGATGCCTGGAGTTGGGACGCTCCATTCAGTTACACAGCAGCTCGCTTTGCCGATAGCGGTGATGCCAGCCTTATTTGGGAAGGGCACAAGGCGGGACGGGATATTGGCTATTGTCATCTCGAGAAGTTGCATAATCTTGAGTCTCTCCCCAGCAGCGGTTTCACCGTAAGCTGTTTCCCACACAAAATTCGCGGTGGTTCTGCTGGCTGGACCCGCGCTGTTGCAATTATCGATGAGTGATTCTGCGTTGCCTTAAGTACTCAGATGGTTGGCGGGTGCACACGTAACTTGGTCTTGTCGAAGATTCAGTGGATTCGATAGTCTTGGCAGTTGCAGTGGCGGCCCTGTGGGCGTCGTGCTCACTAGAAATCACAACAATAAGTCAAAAGAAAAAGAGAGTGTTTTATGTCGATCACTGTTTCCCCAAGCTCGGCCTGCTGTGGTGCAAGCGTAAAGGGCGTGGACCTATCCAGTCCCCTCACCAAAGAGCAAGCGCAGGCTTGTATCAACGCATTGATCACCCACAAGGTCATCGCTTTCCCGGATCAACAGCTCAATGAGGCACAGCTCGAGCAGGCGTCTTTACAGTTTGGACCGTTTGGCGACGATCCATTCATAGCGCCGATTCCAGATCATGAGCACATCATTGCGGTAAGCCGTAAGGCTAATGAGCAGGCGCCAATCTTTGCTGAAAACTGGCACACAGACTGGAGTTTTCAGGCGGAGCCACCTGCTGCAACCTGTCTATACGGTATTACTATTCCCCCGGCGGGTGGTGATACGCATTTCGCAGATCAGGTCACTGCCGCACGAGAACTTCCCGAGGCGCTTCGTCGGGCCATCACTGGGCGTCAAGCCATCCATTCGGCGAAGCTACCCTACGCACCCCAGGGCGTTTACGGAGATGCCGACCGAGCAACGGATCGCAGCATGGATATTCGCGCCAGTAGCGATGCTGAGGCCACACAGTTACATCCGCTGTTATCGCTACATCCCGACACGGGCGAAGAGCGAATCTTTGGCGCGGTTGGTTATATCATTGGTATTGAAGGCCTTCCCGATGACGAGGCGCTCGATATTCTGATGCAACTGCTCGCCCATCAATCGAAAGAAGATTACGTTTACCGCCACCCTTGGCGTACACAAATGCTGGTGATTTGGGACAATCGTTCGGTACTTCATAAGGCTACCGGTGGCTACGAGGGCTACGATCGCCTCCTGCACCGGACAACGGTTCAGACGTTGCGTGGTTACATGTCTTTAAAGCAATGATTTAGCTGGCAGGAGCAGGCGGATGACCCATGAGCGCCGTTGCCTCCGGCGCTTATACCCTATGGGCTTTTCCGCTACGCTGTAATGGACCAAACACTCCTTGGGGTGCGTTTGTCAGGGCGCGATCGCCGATCTGATGCAGCTTTGACCCATCAAACAAAAAATCCCCGCCGATGGCGGGAATGGAATACTTGTTAGGCATTAAAGAGTGCCATCCCCCGTTTATGGGGTAGAGCCGGGCTCTTTTATGTTTGGTAGGACCAGGCGGATTCGAACCGCCGACCTCTACCATGTCAAGGTAGCGCTCTAACCAACTGAGCTATGGTCCTAGAAAGGCGACGAAGTATACCGAAACCTGTCTGTGAGACAAGCGTTTGCAAGCTTACCGCGCCCTAAGCGTAGGCGTTATGTGGGGCGTGGCCAGCGCTTATTCCTCACTTTGGTTCATCTAATAGGTCGCCAAAAAATAGTGCATTCAGAAATAACCGCTGGCTACCCCACCAAAATGCACGAAATGCGGGCGAATCGAGCGATTGCACCACAGCACCTTTGCCGCGACCATCAACGACCAGTCCGGCTGAGTTTGCCGCGAGCGCGCGATTTTCATCTGACATATAGCCCGATAGCAGCGGGTTATTGGTGTACACAACAGGGCTCGCGTAGGGGTTAGCAGATCTATTCATGAAGGCGGCACTGCGACGAAATACAGGTAAGGTGGCATCTTCATAGCCGTAGCCCAATGGATGGCTGATATCGATATTGCCCTCCAGTATGGCACCCCGAACCAGTCTGAAGGCCGCTTCGTCTTCCGCCTCTTCGTAAGGACGGCGCTTGGGTGTTAAGGCTTCGAGTTCCTCCGCCAAAATACCGCCTTTGCTCGCAAGCTCTTGGTATTGTACCTCCAGTTGCTGCTGCTCAGTTTCGCGCCAAACAGCTTCGGTTAAGCCCTGCTTTTGCAGCCACTTCACCGTGGCACTACCCTGCGCCCACAGCACGCCGCCATTGGTAACAAAGGTATTTAAGTCGTCGCTTATGTCATTGGCGATGGCTGGTAGTGGGTTGGTCATAACAACATGGCTGTAGTCACCCAGATTGGTGGATGCCAGGCGATAGCTATCTACCATGGTAACGGGCATTTGTACCTGACGGTCTAGCAGGTGCCAAAGCTCGCCCACATCGTAGGCCGATGTGCCAGGTCCAGTCACCAATA
This sequence comes from Luminiphilus sp., assembly GCA_965658685.1. Taxonomy (GTDB): domain Bacteria; phylum Pseudomonadota; class Gammaproteobacteria; order Pseudomonadales; family Halieaceae; genus Luminiphilus. The sequence goes on along the minus strand of CBFHTF010000043.1, from coordinate 15,145 downwards.
GCACTTTTGGCAGTTTCAATACGTGGAAAGACCGGCTGCCCAAATCTGCACCACTTGGGGTGTAGCTGCTGGCTACCGCATAAACGGGTAGCCCCTGTTGGGTGGCGTCACGTAAAAGCGTTAACGCAGGCTCGGGAATAGGTGCATCGAGGGTAGGGGTTACCAGTAATGTTCCATAGCCAAACGGCAGTGTTTCACTTTCGAGCGCATTACCAGTTACGACCCTGCCAGTAAAGGGCGACTGCGCAACCCGAACGTTGGCACCGGCTTTCAGCACACCGTACAGTAACTTAGGTACTGCACTGTCACGCCAGTCGATGAGATAGCCAATATTGGAGCGGGCGAAAGGCTTTGCTGCATTAAGGAAATCTTTCGGTAGTGGCTGTGTGGTGGCGCGGCGCACGGGCTCCCGTGTATGGGTAATGTTGAATGCCCAGGGCATGGTCCAGGTTGAGACGTCGTAAAAGACGTTCTCTTCAAACTCGAGTTGACTATTCCACAGGGTTGAAAGGTAGGTGCTTTGTGGCTGTTGCAACGGTATGGCAATGGCTTCGTTTGCCTTGAAGGTCTTGCCATCGGCATTAATGTCTTCGGTTAATAGTTCCACTTGAATGTCGTGTCCCTGAAGTACCCGAACAAACTCTTTCAGGCGTGTGGGGTCGCCGCTGGTTTGAGCCAGGTAATAGCCTCTTCGGCTGCTGTTTTGCACGTCGATATAAAATTGTCGCTGATATTGCTGCAGCTCATCTTTAAGCGCCACGGTTGCCTCAATAGAGGACAAAGACGTGCGGAACTGATTGGTGATAGTGTCGGGGAAGGTCAGCAAACCGTTTACAGTGTCTTGCTGTGCGCCTCGAGAAGAGGGCTGCTCAAACAAAATACCCACGCTGCCAAATAAATCGGGGTAGGTTGAACCTTTGCCCATGAAGAAGTCGTCGTAACGCTCCTCGGTAAAGTAAGGCGTCCCATAGCTATCGAACATGCGGGCGTGGTACGTACCAATTTGACCAGTAAGTTCTTGGTTGATAGCGGGTGTTAAGGGGTTAGTGCGCTCGGGTTTGCCGGGCATAAAGAAGAAGTGGCTATTACTTCCCTGTTCGTGAAAATCCAGTTGCACATTGGGCTTCCACGTGTGGAAGATGGACAGTCGATGACGAGAAGCGGGATGCTGATGTGCTAGCCAGTCACGGTTCAAATCAAAGCCGTAATAATTGGTTCTACCATTTGGTGTTGCCTCTACGTGCTCCCGGTCGTTAGGGTCAGCACTGGGCGCTAGGCCCCTGTGGCTATTGGTCCAGTGGGCGAACCGATCGAGACCATCAGGATTTTGCATGGGGGTCAGCACAATAACCAACTGCTCAAGCTGTGCTAGCAGCATGGTGTCCTCAGCGGCGGTCAGGTAATAAGCTACCAGCGGCGTTGCGTTGGTGCCGCTGGGCTCGTTGCCATGGATGCTGTACATCATGTGCAGCACGGCGGGCTGACGGTCTAAATCTACATCGCTGTCGGCGCTGATGATATCGGCGCGCGCAGCCACGATTTCATCGAGTCTGGCTAAGTTGTTGGGCGATGAAATGACGTAGCTCACCAAAGCACGACCACCATAAGTGTAGTGATCCACAGGTAGCGCCTGCATGCGGGTAGAGACTGATGCCAGTGTATTCAGATAAGTAACAATTTCATGGTGGTAAAGGTGGCGCTCACCAACACCCACCGATAGCACTTTCTCTGGGCGCGGAATGGCATCGTTGAGTGCCGGTGCCGTCATCACATCCTCAAGTGACAAGGGCTTCGCTTGCAGTTGATAAGCGCAGAGTGCGAGCAGAAATCCGCTGACTAATCCAATAATCTTCGATAGGGAGCGATTCATGAAGCCGTGTTCCTCGTGGGTTATTGCTTTAAATGCGTGATTGAACGGCACAGTTGTTTTTACTGATTGTCATGCCTTGTGAAAGTCCTGTCTTTGCTTGCACGCGCCGACGACAAAACCCAGGTCACTTATAATACGTAACATACAGCGTCTGGCGATACCGCTGCGTAGTGATGGTGCTGCCCCTTGAGTGCCGCGATAGTTTTCCCTAATATCGCAGCCCCTATTCGGTTCGTCTCCTGAACCGTATCTTGCCGGTGTAGCTCAGTTGGTAGAGCAGCTCATTCGTAATGAGAAGGTCGTAGGTTCGACTCCTATCTCCGGCACCATTTAGTCGGGGGTGTATACCGAAGACCTAGGTAACACCACAGCAGACGACAAAGTTGGCGGTGTGCGAAAGCATGAGGCCGAAACCAAGCAATCGCAGAGCTGGTCTTGGCATTCAGTGCTATGTGCTGTGTTACAAACGAGTTCTATCTGAACCCACCACAATAGCACTTCTGCAGGCAGGTACCCGATGAACCGAATAACCCATTTATGGGCACTGAAAATTATTGGCTTGGTAACATTTCTTGGGTGCCTAAGCGCCTGTGGAACTACCGAGCATAAACCCGAGATCACCCACGATGGACTGGTGGAGGTTGAGGGTACAAAGTTCGCTCGGGTGTATAGCAAACCCGGGGTTAATCTGACAGGGTATCACCAGTTCTCGGTGATCGACTGCCAAGTGGCTTTTAGGAAGAACTGGTTACGCGATCAAAACAATCAGCACATGGGACTTGGCAAGCGACTCACAAAATCCGATGTCGACCGTATCAGAGCTTCTCTGGGACAGATGTGCTCTGAAGCGTTCCGCTCCTCTTTATCGAAGGAGCCAGCCTATACAGTGGTGCCCGCCACAACTGCAGATCACAGCACGCTAATTTTGCGACCCAATATCATCAATCTCGATATTACATCGCCCGATACACACTCAGCGTCACGGGTCCAAACTTATAGTACCGACGCTGGCGAGATGACGTTATATCTTGAGATCCTCGATGCCAGCACCGCCGAGGTGTTGTATCGAATTGTGGACCGTGAGCAAGACCGAGGCACTGGGGGCATGCAGTGGACCTCCAGTGTTACGAATCGAGCCGATGCGGAGCGCATTCTTGATCGCTGGAGCCAGCAACTGCGCGCCGGTTTAGATCACGTAACCGCTGCCCAACACTGAAAAGAGGGATGCTACCCCTGTAAACACAAGCACCACACTCAGTAAAGCCACATAGATCAACACGAGGCTGAAGTACTTGAGTCGAGTTCGCAGTCTGGATTGGCCGTAATACACCACCAGACTGCGATAGTTATAAAAGACGCCATAAGTAGCCATAATCACAGACATTACAGTGCCAACGGCGGGCCCTAAAATAGCGCCGGCAATTTTGGCTGCCATGATGAAAATAAACACAGCACTGTGATTATTGATTTGTAAAACCAGGTGCTCAGTAAAATAACGACGTGGACGCCAGTACCAGAGTTTCATGGTAAGCGCGAATAACGGCATCAGTAAAAACATGGCGGTGGGCAATTTGGCGGAGAACGATTGAGCGAGCGCGTAGCCGCCATCACGCTGGATTTCGCGACAGGCCTTTTCAAATTTGGGGGCTAGCCATTCCTCATAGTCACCGGAATACGCCGACAGGCAGGGATCTTCATCGGCGCTTGGGGTCTCCCCTGATGCTATTTGCCGCTCCAACTGCGCTACTTTTTGCGCGAGCTCTGGATCTTCAATAACGCCCTCTTGTAGCAAAGCTGAGAGCGGTCGCTTTGTCCCATCCGCCATGACGACAAACGGATCATTGGCATCATTTTTGGTATCGCGAGCACCGACAGCGGGGGCCACCTGAGTATCCGCTGATAGATATAAAAAGAACACCAAACTTATGCCCAGGTACAACCGCAGAGGTGGTAGATAGCGAACCCGCCGGCCATCGAAAAACTCCCTAGCGAGAAAGCCCGGTTTGGCAACGAGTGCCCACAAGGTACGCCAAAAGCGAGAATCGGCATGGGTAAGATCGGTGATCAGCTCTTGCAGAAACATTCCAACCGTTGGTGGCCCTAGCAGATGTTTTTGGCCACAGGCTGCGCACCAACTGCCATGCAGGGGCTCGCTGCAGTTTTTACAACGTGCGTCTGCCTTAGAGCTCGGCACTGATGAACGGTCCATCAATACAGATCCGTCGTCCATCGGGTGCTGCACAGGCACCGCAAATGCCCACGCCACACTTGGTCATGTAGTCAATGGCGCTATGAATGCGCTCATTCGACACGTATTGCTGCTGCACGGCTTCAGCAGCATGAATCATGGGCTCGGGGCCGCAGTTATAAAACACCACTTTGCTCAATTCATCCGCCGTCATCTTGGCTAAACGGGCATCAAGGGCCTCGGTCACTCGCCCGTGGTGGCCTGCACTACCGTCATCGGTGGCTACCGTCACCTTGGCAATGGCTTTGCAGTCATCGAGGAAATAAAGTCGATTGGCACTGCGCGCACCGGCAAAAATTTCGGCCGGCGCCTCGTTAGAACCAAAGTCGCGTGCAATTTGGTAGACCGCGGCCAAACCCGTGCCGCCGGCAACACACATAACCTGGCTGTCTTCGGGTGGCTCAACAGGCGTGCCATACGGGCCGCGAATATAAATTTCAGTGCCTGGGCTGAGCTCGCAACAGGCCTCTGTGAATTGCCCAACGTTAATAACGGCAAAGCGGAGTGGGTCATCGGTAAGGCAAGAGAAAGGCTTTTCCCCAACCCCGGGTATCCAAACAAATACGTATTCCCCTGCCTGGATATTCACACGCTCATTGCAGCTCAGCACAACGATATCGTCGCATACCTGTTCGACGGCCTTTACCGTGACCGGTCGGAACTGCATGTCCAAGTCATAGCGAATAAGGCTTTCAGCCCTGTCGCGTCCGTGTGCTAAATCGGCAGTCAAGGTTTCGAAATAGGTCACTAAATCGGCACTGTCCATGCCGCTAAGAGCCGAGCCAACGCCCACGATATTGGCGCCTGCGTCCGTAGCAGCGCGGCAATCTGCTGCGCTGGAAAAACCGCCGCAGCCAATAATGGGTGCTTTGGTAATAGCACGCAGTTCGCGGATACATTTCAGCGCAATGGGCAGCACCCCTTTGCCCGACATACCACCCATGCCATTGCTAAGTACCGGTTCGCCATGACTGGCGGTGTAGCCGGGCCCTACTGTGTTAATAGCGCATAGAGCGTCTGCTCCCGCTTCAATTGCGGCTTTGCCGATGGCGGCAATATCGCTGGCATTCGGTGTTAGCTTTGGGATTACGGGAACATCAACCGCAGCCTTTACCGCGCTGACGATGGCGGCCACCATTTCGGGGTCTTGGCCCATGGCCATGCCGTAGCCTTGGGCGTGCGGACACGACAAGTTCAGCTCAATACCGTCAGCTACAGGCGCCAACAACGTGGCAACCTCTACGAATTCTTCAACGCTGCCACCAAATATAGACACCAATAGAAATTTATCGGCGGGTACTTCAAGGGCTTTTAGTGCGGCCAGCGAAGCTTCGGCGCCCGGATTCGTGAGTCCCACGGCATTAACGAAACAGCCGGGTGCGTATTGGCTGTACACTGGCTCGCGATTACCAGACCTTGGCTGCATACCAATACTTTTGGTGGTGATGACCCCTACAGCGGGAATGTCGCGCATGATGCGCCTCATAATGGACGGCGCCGTCGTGACAATGCCCGAGGGTATCGTAAAGGGGCCACTGATGACCTTACCCAAAAATTCGTAGCTCACGGTAAATCCCTATCTAATTCGGCCCGCAGTATACGGTCGGAGATCCGTTGAGGCGAGCAAGCGGGCATCGGTTATCTGAGTAGTCAGTGCTCACTTGCGGCTTGAACTCGGCTACAGTTCTTCATGTGCCACAAAAGGTGCGAGTGATCCTCGCCTCTGGCTCAGGAGAAGCGGCGTACCACGTGTCATCTGGACCCCACTCATACGGTGTTTGCCAGCGATTATGATAGTCACTGATCGGCCGGTAATCACCAAGTTCGGCAGCGCTGATCGCTTCCGCAACCCTGTGGTTACGGGGTATAACAACGGGGTTAGCCTCTTGCATTTGCCCTAGTGTGGTTTCATTGTCGGCGCCCCGCTGCCCACGAGTAGCTCGCCAATCTTCTAACCAAGTGAGTAACGCTACTGAGGGTTTGAATAGCTCGGGCAAGGGCGTGTGGTCGAGCGTACCCCCGGCCACTTCGGTCAGCCAGCGAAACGCCAGTGTGAAATCTAAATTACCCTCGGCCAGTGCTTTGAAGAATTTATCGACTAGGGCACGATCTGACTCCCGAAAACTGCCCAAACCAAATTTTCGAGCAAGTAAGGCGCCATGAGTATCGCTAAATAGCCGCGGGAAAAGATCGATCGCGTGTTGCGCGGCTTGGAGCGCCTTCTCTTCGTCGTCGTGCATGAGTGGCAGAAGACATTGCGCCAGCACACTCAGGTTCCAGTGCACAATACCCGGCTGATTTTGGAAGGCGTAACGGCCGCCGGTGTCAATCGAACTAAATACCCGGTCCGCCGCATAGTTGTCCATGAATGCGCACGGGCCGTAGTCTACCGTCTCACCGCATAACAGCATGTTATCGGTATTGAGCACCCCATGAATGAATCCAAGACTTTGCCACTGGGCTACCAATGACGCCAGCCGCTTGCAAACGGCTTTTAATAGCACCTGTGTCGTGCCCGGATTGGCGGCGCTACTCTGTTCAAGTTCCTCCTGGAAGTGCCGCGAGGTGATGTGATTAACAAGCTCGGCAACGCCATCACCTCCCTTACTCATGGCAAAGTATTGGATGGTGCCAATGCGCAAGTGGCTGCTGGCAACCCGCGTTAGAATCCCGCCCGGCTCAGGACCTTGTCGTAAAACCGGATCACCTGTGGCCACTGCTGCCAACGCGCGAGTAGTGGGAACACCCAAGGCCGCCATGGCCTCACTGAGAAGGTACTCACGAACCACAGGCCCAATCGGTGAGCGGCCATCGCCCCCACGGGAAAAGGGTGTGCGGCCCGCCCCTTTCAGTTGCACATCTAGCCGTTTGCCGTTTTTGGTGCACCACTCGCCGAGAAGCAGTGCTCGGCCATCACCAAGCTGGGGGTTATAGCTACCAAACTGATGGCCTGCGTAAACAGTGGCGTAGGGGGTGCTGCCGGTGAGGATGCTGTTTCCCGCCAGTGCAGACAATGCCTCATCGGTTTCACGCCACTCCTGAGGCCAGTCCATGGCCTGCGCCAGTGAGTGATTAAACGCCATCCATTGGGGCTGAGATACTGGCGTTGCCGCACACAATACGGAGTAGGCATCGCCCAATCGTCGATAACTTGAATCGAACATCAGCGTGCAGTCCAGCCGTTGCACCAGCCACTGTTGGGTACGCCTTTGCCTTTGAACAAACGACAGCTTCCCTTGCCGTCTCTGGTGGCAGTGAATAGGGCGCAGGTACCGCAACGTTGTTGATCACCGGCGTGCTTACCTTTTTTGCGCCACTTGTTGGGGTTTACCTGTCCATGCTGATTGTGGAACCCAAGCGCTACTGCATTGGGACTGCGCGGATTTAGCATCTCTTGAGCATGGGGCTTTAAACCCATAACGCTCGATGCAAGGAGAGCGCTGCTGGCTGTTAAAAATTGCCGTCGCTTCATGTCAGTTTCCGAATAATTTGTTCAGTAGCTTGCCCGCTTCTTTTTTCAATGTCGATTCTGCTTCATTTTTAAGCAGCTGCTGGGCAATGGCCTTACTGTCAATACTGCATGATTTCGCGGGGTCCTCGGCGAGATTGCCCTCACAAAGAATGGGCCAATCTATGGCGGTGTAGCGGCTGTTGACCCGGCAGGCGTTATCCAGTGTTTGTAGGCGGTTATCGAGTTTGGCATCGAAGCGAGCGCGGAAGTTGTTGTTGCTTAAATTGGCCCGACCGTTACCTGTGAGAGAAACACCATCGGTTGCGAGTGTGGTGTCCTTCAGCACGGCATCGCCCGTATCAAATTCTATGGTCATTGCCATTGCCGACACTGCTGTTGTGCTGGGCATGTCGTTTTTCAATGTCTCCTGATTGACTAGTGCCACAGCCTCACAGACCATCGCTTGCAGAGAGAGTGCAGTGATTTCTACGTCTTCGCCTGCTAGCACAATGTCACCGTCGAGTGCTTGGGTAAGATCGGGTACCAAGGTGCCCTCTGTGTCCAACGCCCAATTTATATTGACGCTGCCTCTAGCGGTATTCGGTTGCTCGACGCTGGAGAGCAGACTGTCGATCTCAACGCCGAGCAGGCTGCCGGAGAGTTCAATATCAACAACGGGATTTTGTGCATTCACGGTGAGCCGAGTATCTAGTTGTCCGCCGTGTAACGTCCCCGTTAGTGGTTGTAGCCTGGCAATGCCATCAGCAATGCGCAGTTCCACGTTGGCATTCTGAATGCGTTGCCCGCTGGCAATTAGCTCGGTCACTTGGGCTGTTAATCGTAAATCTAAGGTCTTTAGTGGGCCTACCGGCAGTGGGATTGGTGGTCCACTAGCCCCTTGTTCTTTTTCCTCATTGCCGTCTGCTGCAACCGTGAGCCGATCAACATCCAAGCGTTTGCTGTCTAGTTGAATGTCCACTTTGGGACTGTCATTGCTGATATAAGCGACATTGCCCTGCACGTCGCCGCCGGCTGTTAACAGCTTTAATTCGCCATCGAATGCAGGTGGTGTGACCAGGTATCGGCCTTTTAGTTGGGCGTTGATGGGTTGGGCGAGCACACCGCTCACGGTCAGCGACAGTGAGTCGATATCAACTCGGCTCAGATCGCTGGGTGTGCGTACTTGTCCATCTACGGTGAATTCCATAGCTTGTGAATTGTCTGTTTCACTCTGAGGTCCCATGTCACTTGGAATCCTGATGGTGGCAGACAGACTCATTGGTTGATCGGTCACATTCAAGCCATCGGCGCGTAGTTCTTTCAGGTGCAGGGATGTCTGTATTTGGTCACTGGCATCAAGTATTCGTGCTCTAGTGTCGCCAAGGTAGACGGTGCCGATGGCATTATCCCCTTGTAGTACACCGAGCAGCGACAGATTAATGTCAACATGGCCAATGTCGGCAACTAAGCGCTCGCCTTCCGTATTCTCAAGAGGCAAGTCTAAGACGGTGTCGGATAGGACCAATATTAGGTCTGGGAAGATCGATAGCTTTGGTTCACCGTTGACCCGCAGTTCGCCGCTAGTTTTTTCGCGCACCTGCTCTTGGGCGAGTTCAACAATTGCCTGCTCATCAATGAAAACGGGCAAAAGCACAATGGCCAGCAGTATCAAGGTGAGTAAGACACCTGCTGTTATGAGTATGAAAATCATGATCTCTCCTTGTGCGCGGCTTGATAGCGATGCGATGAGTTATCCACTTCCCTGTGTAACGCCAAGCGTTGTAGGTGTTGCCACAGCCCTCAAGAATACCAGACTGGCATCACTCGGCTCGCGCTAGTTGCCGTTGGAATTGGCGATCCACGTGGCGGTTCAAAATGCGTTCGCGCTCTCTGGTAATCACAGGATGATTTTTCAATGCCCATAACACGTCACGTGCATGACGATGACTTTGTTCCAAGTCGACGATTGGGTCTGGGTAATCTACCGGGTGCAGCACGCGCTCCATAGGCGACCTCAACCAAGGTTGATGCACCAGTGGTGTCGGTAGCTCGGCTAATTCTGGTACCCAACGACGAATAAACACGCCGTCGGGGTCGTGTTCCAGCGATTGTTTTACTGGGTTATAGATTCGAATCGTGTTGATACCGGTAACCCCAGCCTGCATTTGCATCTGGGGGTAGTGAATACCTGGCTCAAAATCGAGAAACAACGAGCCCAGCCAGACGGCGCCCTGCTGCCAGTCCTGCCACAAGTGATGCGTGAGAAAACTTACCAGCATGGCTCTTGATCGAAAGTTGATGTAACCGGTGGCTGTTAGGCAGCGCATGCTGGCGTCAATGAGCGGGTAGCCGGTTTGACCTTCTTGCCACGCTTTGACCAGTGAATCGTCGGCCCCTCGGGGGAATTGCTCAAAACCCCGATTGATGCACTCGAATTCCATACGACACTCCGATTCGAATTTTTGTATGAAATGACAGTGCCAATGTAAGCGTGATTCGAACGCTGCCAGCGGGCGTGACCATCCGCCTTGCTGCCGTCGTTTATCCAAGGCCTGACTCACCTGTCGAATCGATAGGTTGCCCCATGCCAAGTAGGGTGATAGCCGAGAACAGTGCCGACGACTCTCTTCAGGTTTTGAGATAAAGCGCTGATACCCACCTGCCCGATGGCTTAGGAAGTCATCTAAAGTGGCGTGTGCCTGCTGTTCGCCGCCAACTTGGAAGTTTGGATGAATCTGCTGCCAAGATGTCAGGCGCTGGCATCGAGTACCCTCCAAGGCCTGCGGGAGTGGCTGCGCTAAGTCCGACAACAGCCTCAAATGGGGGGTGTTGAGTTTGGCGTTCATGCGCTTTTGCCATTGTCTGTTCCAACCCTTGCGATGACATCTGCCACGCTCCACGCCGTTGGTGCTGAATTCGTGCCAACTCACTCCGTTAGTGGTACACCAATTTGCTACCGCTTTATCGCGCTCGAAGGTCACCGCTAACCCGGTTTCTTCATAGCTAAATAAGTGGCGAATGCTGTGCTGCTGGTGAAGCGCATTGAGTAGGGCCACGGGCTCACCCTCGAGTACGGCAATACTCGTACCCAGTGGACCAAGGGTTTGATTCATCTCCAGTAGAGATTGTGCAATGAAGTGCCAATGTCGTCGTCGATAGTGGGGGTTCTGCAGCAGTGCCGGCTCCAGTAAGTAGACAAGTAGCAGGGGTTCTGTCCGATCAATGGCCGCAGAAAGTGGAGCGTGATCATGAAGGCGCAAATCCCGCTTGAACCACACTACATTCATCGGTAGCCGCCTTGGATCAACAATGGATTATCCAGCTCGCACCCTGACTCGGCGTCCAGAACAGTAAACCGACCCTTGCGCAAAGCAGATAGCAGTAAATGATAGGCATCCTTGTCGAAGTATCGTTGTTTTGAGTCAACCGTGGTTTTCTGCAAGGCCAAGAATGACTCGAAGCTACCGAGGTAGGCCCAGTGCTCCACTCGGTGATACTGCTCTGAGGGTTGGGTAGGAAGCGGTTGGCTATTGACCTCACGGAGCGCCAATGCGCCCGGGAACGGCCAGGCCGCTATGCGGTCTCGATCGAGCACCGACAGAAGTCGTGCATTGTGGTCATCGCTACTCTCCTCAACGGCACAGGCGCCATCGCAGCGTCCTAGTTGGAACTGAAAGCAGGGACCGCGTCCTTTATCGAGGCCTAGCATGCGTAGACACAAGCCGTGATCACGGGCATGTCGGCGCAGGCTGCTATCAATGTGCCGGGGACTTTGAAAAAGTCCATAACTGTCGGCGGTGCGCTCGGCGTCGGGTAAAAAGTCGGTGGCGAAAGGCTGTAAGAAGCCACTGCTCGCATGCCGCACTTGCAGAGTCCATAATTTACGCAGTCGCCGTTGCCGCCGGTTATACAGGGGTGTTTCTGCTTTAATGGCCGCGTTTTCCATAAGTAACGCGCCGACCTCTCCCGCGGTGGGGGTACAGTCAATGGATGTCACCTGCTGCATGATGCGCTGATGACGCCCGGGCTTGCGGGCTTCTAGGAAGTGCTGCTGCAAGCGTGCCTTAATATCGACGCTTTTGCCCACGTACAGGAGATTCTCCTGGGCGTCATAGAATCGGTAAACACCGCTGTAGCGGGGTGCTTGCTCTATGTGTGTTCCGCGGCTAGTTAGGGTGACGTGTGTCAGGTCTGGAATCATCCGGTTATGATCTCCGCTGTCGCCGAACTTGCGTGCTGCCGTCCACCTTTTGTGCTGTCTTTATCGTCTCTGGGGCTGATATGCCACTGACTTCAAACGCTATCTACCATGTACCGCATCTGCGCCATCCCAATCCTTTGAGCATTGGCATGCGGCCCATGACCACCCCGTGGCTGGAATCACCGGGTGATTTAGGGGTTATCCAGCAACACAAGCATCATTGCAGAAAGCAGCGAGCGAGTGATGTTTATGCGGTATTGCCTGAGGGTGTGGTTGCGGCCGATGAATTGGCCCGAGCGATCTGGCAGGCATTGGGCAAGGATCGCGCCCAATTAGAGACTGCGCCCAGTGGGGAGCGTTTGTGGCTGGCCTCACTGGAGACGTTTGAAGACCTGGTTGTCATGGCGCCCAGTGCCGAAAGCCATTGTCTACTGGCTGCAAGTTTGTGCAGTCCCAGTCATTGGCGGTTGAGAGACAAATTAGGTCAACCCATGGCGCGTATTCACGACCCTATTCCGCGCATCCACGATCAGCTGAGCCCACGTATTGAGCGGATCATGCAAAACATCCGCGTAGGGCAGCCGGTGGAGCGTTTTAATTGGTCACTGCAGCCAGACGAGGATTGGTTTTGCTGGCCCCACGACGACGACACGGCCTACCCGCCTGAGACGCCGTTATATTACCGCGTTGAGCGTCAGACCCTCACGCGCCTGCCGAGCTCGGGGGCTTTGGCTTTCACTATTCGAGTCCACCTTCATGCACTCGAGGCGTTGCATGAACAAGCCGGTGCGCTCTCGGCCCTACTTGCCGCCGTTGATGCAACCCCCGCCGATATGTCGGCCTATAAAAGCTTCGATCGCTATCAACAGGCATTGCAAAAGTACCGTGCCCAGGCGAACCGTTGAACTCATCGACGCGTAACTCCCGTGTGCAAAGTAGGGGGATCTATGAAGCTGACAATGAAGCAACTGCGCAAACGTGCTGATGACGTTGAACGAGTAGTTATTGAATCGGTCGATCTCAGTTTGTACCTGGCTCGAGCGGTGATAGCCGGTGAGGAGTACATACTGGCCGATGACAAAGGCGCACTCCTTAAAACGCACAATTTGCTTGCCATGAAACGGCAGTTAAAAGCTGTGGTGGATTGCGAGTTATTTTTACGCCAGCAAAGTGCCTACGATGAGATGGTTGGCCACAGTTATGGCGCTCAATCGAATAGGATGGAAATTTCCTTGGGTCGAGAGCCTCTGCCCGATTGGCAGCAATAGCGGCCGGCCGATGTGAGATCTGCTATGGTGGCCGCCCCTCTTGCTTTGCAGTTCGTCAGCTATGTCGGCCAACGCGTTTAACACTCTAAACCTTAGTCCTGCGCAGTTAGAAGCGCTGAATGCCCTTGGCTACCACGCCATGACACCGGTACAAGCCAAGGCGCTACCCCAGGCGCTCACTGGCAGCGACCTCATCGTACGCGCCCGCACAGGCAGCGGGAAAACCGCAGCGTTTGGGATTGCGTTATTGAGCCACATTAACCCGCGTTTTTGGGGTGTCCAATCCCTGGTGTTATGCCCAACCCGAGAATTGGCGGACCAGGTTGCGGCCGAAATACGGCGCTTGGCAAGTCGCATGGCAAACATCAAAGTATTGTTGCTGTGCGGTGGTAAGCCCTTTGGCCCACAGCGTGATTCGTTGCAGCGTGGCGCTCATGTAGTGGTGGGTACCCCTGGTCGTGTGAAAGATCATATCGATCGACAAAGTCTTGATCTCAGTGGTGTGGCCACATTGGTTCTCGATGAAGCCGACAGGATGCTCGAGATGGGATTTGCCGACGCCATGCAGGCGGTGGTGTCCCATGCGCCCGCATCTCGGCAGACGCTTCTATTTTCTGCAACCTACCCCGATGACATCCGCCAGATAAGCCGTCGGCTGCAGCGCAACCCGGTGACGGTCACTGTCGAGGATGATGTTGCCCACGATGACACCACCATTGAGCAGGTATTTTACGAGGTGCGCAAACACGAGCGTCAAACGGCATTGCTGGCCTTGTTTGAGCACTACCGCCCCGGCAATGCTGTGGTGTTTTGTAATACGAAGAAGCAGTGCGCAGAGATAGCTGCCTTTTTGAATGCACACGATGTAGAAGCGAGGGCCATACATGGCGATCTCGATCAGCGTGAGCGAGATCAGGTGCTGCTGCAGTTCGCCAATGGCAGCAGCCCGGTGCTGGTGGCTACCGACGTTGCGGCACGTGGCCTCGACATCAAAGCGCTCGATATGGTGATTAACGTTGAATTACCCCGTGACCCTGAAATCTATGTTCATCGGGCAGGTCGTACCGGTCGAGCGGGATTCACAGGCAAGGCGATGAGCATTGTGGTTGAAGCCGAGGCGCCACGCCTACGTGCGATAGAGGACTATCAGCGACAACCATGTGTCTGCGATGTATTGGCCTCACTCAATCGAGACCCGAATTATCAACTTTCAGGCGCCATGGTGACGATACAGCTAGATGCCGGCCGTAAACAAAAAGTGCGAGCAGGGGATGTTCTTGGTGCGCTCACAGGTGATGCTGGCCTTGAGGCCAGTAGTATCGGCAAGATTTCTATTCTCGATAACAGCAGCTACGTGGCAGTTGACCGATCTGCACTGCGACAGGCAATGAACTACCTGTCGCAGGGTAAAGTGAAAGGCCGCTCCATCCGAGCCCGACGCCTCAAATCGTGATAACGCGTGGAGTTATTTAAGAAAACGCTTTGATAAAGGCGTGCACGCCACCCGCTGCGTTAATGGGCATCAGTTGTTGAGATCTTCCTCATCAATTGAATGACCCCATTCACGCTTTGCCTGTAAATAGCGCAGATTACAGTCGTCTACCCCTGACACGTGTTTTACCCGCACCACATTCTCAAGTCCGGCTTCGGTTAAATCATTGAGCTTTTTGGGGTTGTTGGTTAGTAAACGCAGCTGCCGACCGCGCCCGAAGTATTTCAAAAGTGAGGCAGCATCGCTGAAGTCACGGGAATCATCGGGTAAACCCAGTGAGCGATTTGCCTGATAGGTATCTTCCCCGGCATCTTGCAGCAGATAGGTGGCGGCTTTGGCCCAAAGACCGATGCCGCGACCTTCGTGACCCGCCATATACACCAGGTAGCCGCCCTCGGGGTCATCGGCAATGCGGTCGATGGCAGCCTCTAACTGCGGCCCACATTCGCAGCGCCTTGAACCGAAGACATCACCGGTTAGGCAGTTTGAGTGCACTCGCACCAGCGGCGATGATGATGACGCGGCATTGCCGATGACCAGAACGCTGTTAACCGCCATGCTGGACGCCAGCTGAGAGAATAGGTGTTGGCCGCCTTGCTCGCGCAAAGTTGTTGC